>DASSYJ010000036.1:0-9630 GCA_035703305.1 Ornithinibacter sp.
ACAGCAGGACCGAGGTGTCGAGCACGTACGTGTGGCGTGGCTCCCTCCCCCGCGCTGCTGCCGCCGGTGCCGGTCGCGTGCTCGAGGCCATAGCCACTCCTGGGGTCAGGGACTTCGGTGTATCGACGCTACGACGATGCCCGATGCCCCGCCCGGAGGCGACCCAGCGTGTCGGCGCAGGGCCCTGTGGGACCGTTGTGGCCTGTGGGTCTGATGTGACCGGCCATGGTGGGCTACCGGCGCCTCGCCACGATCCGACCCTCTTCTTGCGCCTGTGCACAGGCGCAGGTTCCCAGCCTCCGCACTGCTGCGCCGTGCGTCAGCAGTGCTCTGCCAGCCGACACTGCTGCAGCGGTTGTCAGCAGTGCTCCATAACCCGCGCACTGCTGCGGTGGCCGTCAGCAGTGCTCGATGCGCCGGGCACTGCTGCGGTCGCCGTCAGCAGTGCCGAGGGTGCGGCGGAGGAACCTCTGCCCGGTGGCGGAGCCTGGATGTCTGGTCATGGCCGTCACGGGCTCGGCGGACCGGGGTGGGTAAGCGGCCCTGCCGTCACGAGTAGACCGGGCGGTCGAGATGGCGCCCGTGGGCTCAACCCGCACCGGGGCAGGGTGCTCCGCCCGAGGCACGCGGCATCCCTCACCTCACGATCCGAAGCGCCGCTGCCGCTCGCCGAACGCGCGCAGGGCCCGGAGGAAGTCGACCTTGCGGAAGTCCGGCCAGTAGGCCTCGCAGAAGTAGAACTCGCTGTGCGCGCTCTGCCAGAGGAGGAACCCGCTGAGCCGCTGCTCCCCCGAGGTGCGGATGACGAGGTCGGGGTCCGGCTGGCCCTTCGTGTAGAGGTGCTCGGCGATGTGCTCGACGTCGATGACCTCGGCGAGCTCCTCGATGCTCGTGCCCTTCCCGGCGTGCTCCTGGAGGAGCGAGCGCACCGCGTCGGCGATCTCGCGACGGCCGCCGTAGCCGACCGCCACGTTGACGAGCATGCCGTCGACGTCGCGGGTCCGGTCCTCGGCGGCCTTGAGCCGGGCAGCCGTCTGCGCGGGCAGCAGGTCCAGGGCTCCCACGGGGTGGATGCGCCAGCGGTGGGCGTCGGCCAGCGCGTCGACGGCACCCTCGATGATGCCGAGGAGCGGGCGCAGCTCGGCCTCGGGCCGGTTGAGGTTGTCGGTCGACAGGAGCCACAGGGTGACGACCTCGACCCCGACCTCGTCGCACCACGACAGCAGGTTGGCGATGTTGTCGGCGCCCGCCTGGTAGGCCTCCTCGGTCCCCGCACCGCGGGCCCGGCCCCAGCGACGGTTCCCGTCGAGCATGACCCCGACGTGGCGCGGCATGGGAGCACCGGCCAGCTGTCGGTTGAGGCGACGGGCGTAGGCGGCATACAGGACGTCACTCAGCGCCATGCACCCTGCCTCCCGCCTGGTCCCGGCCGCCCGCGTCTCCCGCGGCCGACGCCCACCACGCTACTCCGGCGGTCACCGGCTCCCGCCGCGGCAGGAGGCGGCCCGCAGGGGGCTGTCGAACCATCGGTCGGTCCTGAGAGAGCAAGGGCGACCGGAGCGGCACGCTGCACGGAACCTACGCTCGCGTAGGTTACCCTGAGTCGATGACGCCGACCGAGCCGCCCAGCACGCCCGACCCGGGCCGCTTCGACGCGCTCGAGCAGCGGGTCGAGAAGCTCGAGCAGCGCGTCGAGGCCGCTCTCGAGCACGTCAAGCCCAAGCTCCGCGGCTGGCTGCACGCCGGGATGACGCCGGTCGCACTGGTCGCCGGCATCATCCTCGTCGTCCTGGCGAGCACCACCGAGGGCAAGGTCTCGGCTGCGGTCTTCGCCGGCACGGCCGTCCTGCTCTTCGGCACGTCGGCGGTCTACCACCGAGGCACGTGGTCGCCGCGCGTCGGCGGCTTCCTGCGCCGGTTCGACCACTCCAACATCTTCCTCATCATCGCCGGCACCTACACGCCCTTCGCGCTGCTCCTGCCGCCCGACCAGGCCCGCCGGATGCTCCTCATCGTGTGGATCGGGGCGGTCGTCGGCGTCCTGTTCCGCGTCCTCTGGTCGCATGCGCCGCGGTGGTTGTACGTCCCCGCCTACCTCATGCTCGGCTGGGTGGCGGTCTTCTACTTCGGCCCGCTCCTCCAGCACGCCGGCGCTGCGGTGATGACGTGGGTCGTCATCGGCGGGGCGCTCTACAGCCTGGGTGCGGTCGTCTACGGCACCAAGCGCCCGAACATCTCACCGCGCTGGTTCGGCTTCCACGAGGTCTTCCACACGCTGACGATCCTCGCGTTCACCGCGCACTTCGTCGCCGCGTCGCTCGCCCTCACCGGGCCCGCCACGGCCTGACGGGACGACAGCGACAGCCTGCTAGGCGCGACCTTCCGGGGGGCCTGGGTCGCCCTCCCGGCCACCACCACCCGGGTCGTCGATGCCGTCCGCGGCGTCGTCGGTCGGCGCGTCCGCGTCGATCTCGTCATCCGACACCTGAGGGTCGTCGGGCCCCCGGTGGGCCCGCTGCTGCCGGTAGGACATCCGTCGCATCCGCGCGTTCATGTTGCGCATGAGGAACCACAGCGCGAGCGCCAGCAGGAAGAACGCCACGAAGGCGAGGAAGCCGGGTCCGGGGTCGGCGGTGGGTGCGTCGTTCATGCCTCACGCTCCGTGCGGGTGTCGTGGACGAGGGTGAGCGACCCGGACGTCGCGAGCGCGTCGGCCGCGGCGACGTCGGCGGGCAGGCCGGCGAAGAGGTCGTCCTCACCCTCGGCGATGGGGACGTACGACGCCGCCGCCTCGAAGTCCTCCGTCGGCCAGGTCTCCTGCTGGACCTCGCGCGGCACGTGGAACCACGTGCCGTCCGGGTCGACCTGGGTCGCGTGCGCGAGCAGCGCGGCATCCCGCCGCTCGAACCACGCCGAGCACTCGACCCGCGTGGTCACGACGCGCTCGGGGCGCGACCAGTTCTCGAGCCACTCGGCGTACGGACTCTCCTCGCCGAGGGCGGTGAGCGCCTCGTGGAAGGCCTCGATGCGGGCGCGGCTGAACGTCTGGTTGTAGTAGATCTTCAATGGCTGCCAGGCCGGGCCGGCATGGGGGTATGCCGTGGGGTCACCGGCCGCGTCGAACGCCGACACCGACACGTCGTGGCACATGACGTGGTCGGGGTGCGGGTAGCCGCCGTTCTCGTCGTAGGTCGTCATGACGTGCGGCCGGAACCGGCGGACCTCGCGGACCAGGGCCTCGGTCGTCACCTCGAGCGGCTCGAGCGCGAAGCAGCCCTCGGGCAGTGGCGGGAGCGGGTCACCCTCGGGGAGGCCGGAGTCGACGAAGCCGAGCCAGGTGTGCTGGACCCCGAGGATCTCCCGGGCGGCAGCCATCTCGTCGCGGCGCACCTGGGCGAGGTCGCGGAGGATGTGTGCGTCGGCCTGCAGCTTGGGGTTGAGCACGTCCCCGCGCTCGCCGCCCGTACAGGAGACGACGAGCACCTCGTGCCCGGCGTCGACGTACTTCGCCATCGTCGCGGCGCCCTTGCTGGACTCGTCATCCGGGTGCGCGTGGACGCACATGAGCCGGAGCCGGTCGGACACGTGGAGGACCCTTCGGTGCGGCGGTCTCGGATCGTCCCCGAGAATGGACGCCGACCATCCTCTCATCCGCGAGGACCGCCCCGACCGAGGACCCGTATGCCGTTGCCCCGCCCTGCTGCCGGCACCTCCCGATGGTGGGTCGTCGGCTCGCTGGCCGTCCTCCTCGCGGTCGCCGCCATCACCTGGTGGGGCATCCGGACGACGAGCGGGAGCGTCCGGCCGGAGGTCACCGGGTACCGCGTCGAGTCGGACACCTCCGTCGTCGTCGAGTACGACGTGCACCGCCCGGAGGGGGTCGCCGTCGTGTGCCGGGTTAGCGCGCTGGAGGGCAGTCACGGCCGGGTGGGCACCGTCCAGGACGCCGTCCCGGCCGCGGGTCCGGCGTCCGTGCACCGGGAGGTCCGGATCCGCACGACGGTGCGGGCCGTGTCGGGCGTCGTCGACTCGTGCACCCGAGTGCCGGCGCCCACGCCCTGAGCCGCAGGGCGGCGTCGGGTGGTCCTCGGGCCTGCCGCCGCGGCCGCACCGACGTGGAGAAACGGCCCGTGCTTGGTAGACTGTTGCTTTCCACATCTCGGGTCTGGGTCCGACATGCGACGCCGGCGAACGGCAGCCATCGGACCCGGGCCCGTTGCCGTAGCACCGCGGCTCCGCCCCGACCCGGGAGACGCGCCGCCCATGATCCAGGAGTGAGTGACGTGACCGAGACCGCCAACCAGGCGAGCTTCCTGACCCAGGCGGCGTACGACCGCCTCAAGTCCGAGCTCGAGGACCTCTCCGGCCCGGGCCGCACCGAGATCGCCAAGAAGATCGAGGCGGCGCGTGCGGAGGGCGACCTCAAGGAGAACGGCGGCTACCACGCCGCCAAGGAGGAGCAGGGCAAGATGGAGGCCCGCATCCGCCAGCTGACCCAGCTTCTCGACACCGCCGTGATCGGCGAGAAGCCGGCCGACGACGGGATCGTCGAGCCCGGGATGGTCGTGACGGTCGACATGTTCGGCGACGAGGAGACCTTCCTGCTCGGCTCCCGCGAGATCAGCGACTCCTCGATGCACGTGTTCTCCGAGAAGTCCCCGATCGGCGCGGCCGTCAACGGCAAGAAGGTCGGCGACACCGTGTCCTACGAGGCACCCAGCGGCAAGCAGGTCGAGGTCAAGATCCTGCACACGACGCCCTACGAGGGCTGACCGCCGCCTGACCTTCCCAGGTGTGTGTGGGGATCGGCTCCTGGGCGCCGATCCTCACACATGCGGGGCCGACCCCCGACTCTTCCAGACACCCGAGGCGGCGTCAGCCCGCGACGTGCCCCCGCAGCAGCCGACCGACGGCGGCCGCCTCCTCGACGGTGTTGTTGACGTGGAACGACACCCGCAGCCGGCCCGCCCGCTCGGCAGCGACGACCCGGTGGGCGGCCAGCAGGCCTGGCACCTCGGCATCCGTCGAGAGACCCCGGATCGCGCGCCCCGCCGGCTCGATGCCGGCCGCCTCCGCGAACGCCGCCTCGACCGCGACCGCGTGCGACCCCAGCGCCGGCACCCCCACCGAGTCGAGGAACGCCAGGGACGTGGCCGTACCGACCCACGCGTGCCACCCCGGCGACACGTCGAACCGGCGGGCGTCCGGCGCCAGCCGCAGCGGCAGCCCGTAGATCGACGCCCAGGGGTCGTCACCGGCATACCAGCCGGCGGCGGCCGGGACGAGGGCGTCCCAGCGGTCCCGGCGCACCGTGAGGAAGGCGGTCCCGCGCGGCGACAGGAGCCACTTGTACGCCGCGCAGACCGTGTACGCGAAGCGGCCCGCGGCGACGTCGAGCCAGCCCGCGGCCTGGGTGACGTCGACGAGGACGTCCACGCCGTGCCGCGCGGCCGCCGCCTCGACCTCGTCGAGCGGCGCGACAGCGCCGTCGGAGGACTGCACGGCCGCGAGCGCGACGAGCGCGGTCGACCCGTCGACGTGATCCGCGATCTCCGCGAGCGGTGCCTCCCGGACCCGGATGCCGCGCCCCACCTGGGTCAGGAAGGGGAAGCTGACGCTCGTGAACTCGCCCTCGGGCACGAGCACGGTCCCGCCGTCGGGCACTGCCGCCGCCACGAGGGACACGAACGACGATGCCTGGCTCCCGGTCGCCACCGTCTCGGGGGCGACGTGCACCAGTCGGGCGAACGCCTCTCGCGACCCGTTGACGACAGCGTCGTAGCCCGGGGCGTTCGCGGTCCCTCGGCGCCACTCCTCGAGCGCCTCCGTCAGGGCGGCGACGGTGGCCCGGGGTGGCAGGCCCATCGTCGCCGAGTTGAGGTAGGGCCCGGCCGGCTCGAACTCGTCCGCCCACGGCCAGTCGGTGCTCATCGGCTCACCGTAGGGCCACCTGCCAGAGGTCCCGCCAGCGCCACCGCAGCCGCCGGGTGGACGTCGGCGAGCAGCCCGATCGCGAAGAGCACGTATGCCGTGTCGACCCGTCGGTGCGCGGCCTCCGGGACGCGCCACCCACCACCGTGGTCCTCGCCCACCCGGGCGAGCACGCGGTCGCCGAGGCCGGACGGTGCGTGCCGGAGGACTCCGCCCGACCCCACGACGAGCCGGACGTCCGCGAGGGGTCGGGGTCGCTCGGCGGGATGCGGCGGGCGCCCGTGGCGGCGCACGGCGATGACGGCCGCCGTGCCGGCGATCTCCTCCTCGGCCCGCCACTCGGCGGGCGACCCGGCGAGGTGCGACGGGTCGGACCCGACCGTCGCGGCATACCGGCGGGTCGCGGGGTGGAGCGGCAGCCGCTCGCGGGCTGCTGCCTCGACGACACCCTCGGCCGTCCACCGCATCCCGAGGTCCGCCTCGACGGTGCGGGCGTGCCAGAGCGTGCCGACGACCTCTCGGTGGATCGTGGCGTCCTCCCCCTGCGGCGTCAGCACCGAGTAGACGTCGGTCGTCGCGCCACCGACGTCGACGACGAGGACGTCGCCCCCGACGACCCCTGCGAGCACCTCGACGCCGCGCAGCACGGCATCCGGTGTGGGCGCCCGGACGAGCTCGACGAACCCACGGCCACGGGAGAGCCCCTTGCCGCCGATGACGTGCGCGAGGAAGGCCTCGCGGATGGCGGCGCGTGCACCCTCGGGGGCGACCACGCCGATCCGCGGGAGGACGTTGTCGGTGACGACGACGTTGCGTCGGGTGGTGGCGAGCAGGGCGGCCACCTCGGGGGCAGCCTCGGCGTTGCCGGCCACGACGACGGGTGCGGCGAGCCGTGCCCTCGCGAGCCGGGCCGCGTTGTGGAGGAGGACGTCGGAGTTGCCGCCGTCGGTGCCTCCCACGAGCAGGAGGAGGTCGGGACGCGCCTCGCGCAGGGCGGTCACGTCGGCGCCGGACATCGCGCCGCTCACGACGTGCACGACCTTGGCGCCCGCGGACAACCCGACCCGGTGGCCCGCCTCGGCCGTGACCTCCCGCTCGTAGCCGACGACGGCCAGGCGGAGCCCACCACCGGCGCTCGAGCAGACGAGGACCTCGTCGGGGACGCCGTGCTCCGCGAGGGAGGTGCGCACGGCATCCACGCCGTCCATGACGTCGGTCGCGACCGTCGTCGGGTGGCTCGCCGTGCCGAGCACCTCGCCCGTCGCGGCCTCGACGAGCACCGCCTTGGTGAAGGTCGACCCGACGTCGACGCACAGCACCCCTGCCACGGGCGTCAGGTGAGGCGGTCGAGGGCCTGGCCGAGGTCCGCGACGAGGTCCTCGACGTCCTCGATGCCGACCGAGAGCCGGATGAGGTCGGAGGGCACCTCGAGCTCGGTGCCCGAGACCGAGGCATGGGTCATGAGGCCCGGGTGCTCGATGAGGGACTCCACCCCGCCCAGGGACTCGCCGAGGATCCACAGCTCGGTCTCGGCGCAGACCTTCGTGGCGACGTCCTCGCCGCCCTTGACGCTGAAGGTGACCATCCCCCCGAAGCGCTTCATCTGCCGGGCGGCGATCTCGTGGTTGGGGTGGTCCGGAAGCCCGGGGTAGTGCACCGCGGTCACGCCGGGGTGCCCGAGGAGGAACTGCACGACGGCCTCGGCGTTGTCGCAGTGCCGTTCCATCCTGATCGCCAGGGTCCGGAGGCCACGGAGCACGAGCCACGCGTCGAACGGCCCCGCGACGGCACCCATGGCGTTCTGGTGGAAGGCGATCCGGTCCGACACGCCCTGGCCGTCGCGGGTCATGGCACCCGGCGCGACGACGACCGCGCCGCCGATGACGTCGCTGTGCCCCCCGGCATACTTCGTCGTGCTGTGGACGACGACGTCGGCACCCAGGGCGATCGGGGTCTGGAGGTAGGGCGAGGCGAACGTGTTGTCGACGACGAGCAGGGCACCCGCGGCGTGCGTGGCCTCGGCGATGGCCGCGATGTCGGCGATGCCGAGGAGGGGGTTGGTGGGGGTCTCGACCCACACCATGCGGGTCTCCGGGCGGATCGCGGCGAGCACCGCGTCGGCGTCGGCGATGGCGGCCACCGAGTGGTCCACACCCCAGGGGCGGGCCACCGCGTTGAACAGGCGGTAGGTGCCGCCGTAGGCGTCGGACGGCACGACGACGTGGTCACCGGGGGCGAGGAGCGCGCGGAGCACGGCGTCCTCACCCGCCAGCCCGCTCGCGAAGGCGAAGCCGCGCTCAGCGCCCTCGAGGGCCGCGATGCACTCCTCGAGCGCGGTGCGCGTGGGGTTCGCCGAGCGCGAGTACTCGTAGCCGCCGCGGAGCACGCCGATGCCGTCCTGCTTGTAGGTGCTCACCTGGTGGATCGGCGGCACGACGGCGCCGGTCGTCGGGTCCGGCTCCTGACCGGCGTGGATGGCGCGTGAGGAGAAGCCGAGGTGCTCGAGGGTCATGCGCAGAGGGTATGCCGCCGCCGACGGGGACGATGCCGTCGGGGGCGATGGCGTCGGGGGCGATGCCGTGGCCCTCCGACGGGGATGATGCCGGGGGCCGTGAGCGTTGGGACCGACATGCTCTTCGGATCGCGTGCCAAGACCACCCTGCCCAGCGCCGCCGAGGCCCTTCCCGGCCGCGACCACCGCCTGTTCCACGTCCCCGCCACCCACGAGGTGCTCGGCACGCCCCTGGAGGGGCCGTGGCCCGCCGGCACCGAGGTGCTCTACGTCGCGATGGGCTGCTTCTGGGGGGTGGAGCGGATCTTCTGGAAGCTCCCGGGGGTCGTGACGACGGCTGCGGGGTACATGGGCGGGTTCACAGCGAACCCGACGTACGAGGAGACGTGCACGGGCCGCACCGGCCACGCCGAGACCGTCCTCGTCGCCTACGACCCGTCGGTCACGTCACCGGAGATGCTGCTCAAGGCCTTCTGGGAGAACCACGACCCCACCCAGGGCAACCGGCAGGGCAACGACATCGGCACGGCATACCGCTCGGCGATCTTCTGGACCACGCCGGGCCAGGAGGCCGCGGCGCGCGCCACGAGGTCCGCCTTCCAGGACGTGCTCACCCGCGCCGGGCGCGGCGAGATCACGACGACCCTGGCGTCGGCCGAGGTCGCGGGGCAGTTCTGGTATGCAGAGGACTACCACCAGCAGTACCTCCACAAGAACCCCAACGGCTACTGCAACCACGGCCCGAACGGGCTCACCTGTCCGGTCGGCGTGGCGAACCTTCCCGCGCAGACGGACATCGCGCCGCCGGCCTGACCTCGGCCCAGGACTGGCTGTGGGCCTTCGGCCCCGGGCCGTCGGGCGTCCGCCGTCCTCCGAGCGGTGGTTGCCGGCACCGGCTGCGTCTCGCCCCGAGGACGCGCTGCCACGCGGGAGCAGACGCAGGCTGTTGGGGACGTGGAGCGTCGAGCGAGCTCAGGCCAGGCAAGCTTCAGCGGTGCCGTCGTGGAAGGACGCGAAGTCGCTGAAGTTCTCGAGTCCCGGTGGGAACGCCTCCTCCAGGACCCCGTGCACGACGGCGGCCTGGGCACCTGGGCTCCCGGCGCGGCTGGCTCCCGCCAACCCGGCACAGCTTGCGTGCCAGTCGGGTTCTGCGGCTGACGCCGGCGCACTGAGCGCGAGGCCAAGCC
>DASSYJ010000042.1:0-14009 GCA_035703305.1 Ornithinibacter sp.
GCTAGCGTCCAGAACGACCAGTGGGTCGATCTGTGGGACGCAGCCACCGGGCAGGCTGCGGGTCAGCACCGGGTCCCCGACCGCTACGGAGTCGCCGAGAGCGTCAGGTTCAGCGGCGACGGCACCCGGCTGGTGGTGGGAACGCACCAGGGCTGGGTCTACGCGGTCGACGGCTCCACCTTGGAGGTCGTCGGCCAGCCAGTTCCGGTGAAGGTGGGCGTGCCCGTGCGCGGCCTCGCCGCGAATGGCGACGGTGCACGCGCGCTGGTGTGGAGCGACCGCAAGCTCCAGCTGCTGGACCTGATGCAGGGGCGGGTGCTCAAGACCGTGGATCCCGGCTTCTCCGCCGAGTCATGGGCGTGGACACCCGACGGGAAGGCCGTCGTAGTGGTCGGCAGCATCCCATCCCAGGACGGCTACGGCACGGTCGCATTCTTGGATCCCGGCGACCTCTCGACGAAGTCCAGCGAAGCCGGGCCACACATTGCCTGGGGGTCGATCCAGTTCTCCCCCGATGGCGAGCGGTTCACGACCTCCGGGCAAGACCGAGTGGGTCTCTGGGAGCTGAACCCGTTCGGCTTCATGGGCTCGGTACGCGCTGCGAGTGACAGCGCGGCAGGGTTCGTCCGAGGCGCCTCCGATCTGCTCATCGCCTCGCCAGACGGGAAGGTGTCTCTCTGGGACCCCCGGCCCGAGGCTGCCGTCAAGGCGGCATGTCGCATTGCCAGCCGGGAGATCACCGACGCGGAATGGAGCACCTACCTTCCCGAGCGCGACCGGCAACCGGTCTGCGGTTCCTGAGCTCGCCGCCGAGGACGCCGGCCCAGAACCTGCCCTCGGCCTCGATGTCCCTCGCGTCGACGGCGACCCGCCTGATGGCCTTCGTGACGACTCCTCTCCCCTGTCCCGACCGTCGACGGCGCGAGCGAACGAAGGCAGCCCTAGCCGAGGCGAGCCCAGGGCGTTGCCCCGTTCAGGGTCGCGCGCGAGAATCGCATGGTGACCGGGGACCTGGTTCCTACGTTCTGCCCGCTCTGTGTCTCGCGCTGCGGCGCTCGGGCCGAGGTGACGGACGGGAGCTTCCGGGCACTGCTCCCCGACCCGTCCCACCCGACGGGTCGGGCGATCTGCCTCAAGGGCAAGGCGGCGCCCGACATCGTGAACCACCCCGAGCGGCTGCTGCACCCGCTCAGGCGGACCACGCCCAAAGGGGCTGCGGACCCCGGCTGGGCACGGATCACGTGGGACGAGGCGCTGGACACGGTCGCCGAGCGGCTGGCTGCGGCGGCGAGTGCCGGCGGGCCCGAGTCCGTGTGCTTCAGCTCGAGCTCGCCCTCCACATCGGCGATCAGTGATGCGATCGAGTGGGTCCAGCGGCTCGTCCGGGCGTTCGGGAGCCCCAACTTCAGCAACTACATGGAGCTGTGCGGGTGGGGCCGCTTCCTCGCGCCCCTCTACACCTTCGGCGCCTCGGTGCCGGGCAGCTACCTCCCGGACCTCGAGAATGCCGGCTGCATCCTGTTCTGGGGGTACAACCCGTCCGTGGCTCGGCTCGCCCACGCGACGAGCACGGTGGCCGCACTCGCGCGCGGCGCCAAGCTCGTCGTCGTCGACCCGCGCAAGGCGGGGCTGGCCGCCAAGGCCGACCACTGGCTGCGCGTGCGGCCCGGGACCGACGCGGCGCTCGCCCTCTCGCTCACCCACGTGATGCTCGAGAACGGCTGGTACGACGCCGACTTCGTGCGCGACTGGACCAACGCCGCGGACCTCGTCGACGGGACGGCGGTCTGGGAGATCCTCGTCGCCCGGTGCGCGCAGTTCGCCCCCGACGTGGCCGAGGGGATCACCGGCGTGCCCGCCGACGACATCGTCGCGGCGGCGAGGACGATGTGGGAGTCACGGCCCCTCGCGTTCTACACGTGGAGCGGAGTCGAGCAGCACAGCGGCGCGACCCAGGCCGTCCGCGCGATCGACGTCCTGTACGCGCTGACCGGCAGCCTCGACGTCCCGGGTGGGAACGTCCTCTTCGAGGCGGTGCCGTCCAACCCGGTCGACGGGAAGGAGCTGCTGTCGCGCGTCGGTGCTCCCGCCGTGGGGGCCGACCGCCGCCCGCTCGGCCCGGCCCGGTTCGGCTTCGTCACCGGCGAGGACCTCTACACCGCTGCGCTGGAACGGCGCGTCACGACGCTGGTGAGCTTCGGCGGCAACCTCGTCATGGCTCACGCCGACAGCGCCCGCGGGCGCGAGGCGTTGAGCACGCTCGACTTCTTCGTCCACGCCGACCTGTTCATGACCCCGACGGGCGAGCTCGCCGACGTCGTGCTGCCGGTCGCCAGCCCCTTCGAGTCCGAGGCACTGAAGATCGGCTTCGAGTACAGCCAGGACGCCCAGTCGCTCGTCCAGCTCCGGCAGCCGCTCGTCGCACCGCGGGGTGAGGCCCGTTCCGACCTCCGGATCGTCTTCGACCTCGCGACCCGGCTGGGCCTCGGCTCGGACTTCTGGGACGGAGACGTCGATGCCGCCTTCCGGCACCAGCTGGCGCCGAGCGGCATCACCCTGGAGGAGCTGCGCGCCCACCCGGAGGGCGTGCGGGTGCCGCTGGCGACCCGGTACCGGAAGTACGCCGACTCCGGGTTCGCGACCCCGTCGGGTCGCGTGGAGCTGTACTCGAGCACCCTGGCGGCCCACGGGTACGACCCGCTCCCGGCGTTCGAGGAGCCTCCCACCAGCCCGCGCTCCCGGCCGGATCTCGCCGACCGGTTCCCGCTCGTCCTCAGCTGCGCGAAGTCCCTGTTCTTCTGCGAGACCCAGCACCGCCAGGTCGCCGCCCTGCGCAAGAGCGCTCCCGACCCGCAGCTCGAGATGCACCCGGCCACGGCGGCAGCCCGCGACGTCGGCGCCGGGGACTGGGTCGCGCTCGACACGCCGGCAGGGAGCATCCGGGCCCGACTGAAGCTCAACCCGAGCCTGGACCCCGGTGTGGTCGTCGCGCAGCACGGCTGGTGGCAGGCGTGCGACGAGCTGGGGCTCCCCGGCTACCCGCCGTACGGCCCGGACAGCGCCAACCTCAACCTCGTGCTCCGGCAGGGTCCCAGTGACCCGGTGAGCGGCAGCTCCCCACTGCGCGCCTCGGTCTGCGAGGTCTCCCGGCTGGAAGGGGCGGTGGCCGAAGGAGCGTGACACCGCTGCGCGGCCCCAACCCCGGAGGCCTCGGGCTGCGGTCCTGCGGGCCTCCCGCGGTTGCCCAGCCACCACACCCTGACCGACGCGAGATGTCGGTGACGGGTGAGAGGCTGTCGGCACCATGTCGACCGACGTCCTCGACCGCTTCTCGCCCGCCACCGCCGCGTGGTTCCGGGGGAGCTTCAGCGAGCCGACGGCGGCGCAGTCCGGCGCGTGGGAGGCGGTCAGCAGCGGCCACCACGCCCTCGTCGTCGCCCCGACCGGGTCCGGCAAGACGCTGTCCGCGTTCCTCTGGGCTCTCGACCGGCTCGCCGCGCAGCCGGTCCCCACCGAGCGCCTCCAGCGGTGCCGGGTTCTCTACGTCTCGCCGATGAAAGCGCTCGCCGTCGACGTCGAGCGCAACCTCCGGAGCCCGCTCGTCGGCATCCGGCACGCCGCGGCCCGGCTCGGCCTCCCCGAGCCGGACATCACCGTGGCGGTGCGCTCGGGCGACACCCCCGCCGACGAGCGCCGCGCCTTCGCCCGCACCCCGAGCGACGTGCTCATCACGACCCCGGAGTCACTGTTCCTCATCCTCACGTCGGCCGCCCGCGAGGCCCTGGCCGGCGTCGAGACCGTCATCCTCGACGAGGTGCACGCCATCGCGGGCACCAAGCGCGGCGCCCACCTGGCGCTCAGCCTCGAGCGCCTCGACGCGATGCTCCCCCGGCCGGCGCAGCGCATCGGCCTGTCGGCCACGGTCCGGCCGGTCGAGGAGGTCGCCCGCTTCCTCGCGGGGGGCAGGCCGGTCGAGGTCGTCCAGCCACCGTCGACGAAGGAGTGGGACCTCAGGGTCGTCGTCCCCGTCCCCGACATGGCCGAGCTCGGGCAGCCCACCGGCGACCTCTCGGGCGCGGCGTCCGGGCAGGAGCAGCGGGCGTCGATCTGGCCGCACGTCGAGGAGCGCATCGTCGACCTCGTCGCCGACCACACCTCGACCCTCGTCTTCTCCAACAGCCGCCGGCTGGCCGAGCGGCTCACGACCCGGCTCAACGAGATCTGGGAGGAGCGGGTCGAGGCGGCCGAGGACGCCGGGGCTGACGAGGAGGTCGACGCCGACGTGGAGGTCGCGACCGACGGCGAGGCGTCCACACCAGCGAGCGCACGGCATCCGCTCAGGTCGACCACCCGACCGCCGGCGCAGGTCATGGCCCAGTCCGGAGCGAGCCGGGGCGCTCCCCCCGTGCTCGCCCGGGCCCACCACGGCTCGGTGAGCAAGGAGCAAAGGGCGACCATCGAGGAGGAGCTCAAGTCGGGTCGGCTGCCGGCCGTCGTCGCCACGAGCAGCCTCGAGCTCGGCATCGACATGGGGGCGGTCGACCTCGTCGTCCAGGTCGAGTCACCCCCCTCGGTGGCCTCGGGCCTTCAGCGGGTCGGCCGCGCGGGGCACCAGGTGGGCGCGGTGAGCCGCGGCGTGCTCTTCCCCAAGTTCCGCGGAGACCTCGTGCAGACCGCGGTCGTCGTGGAGCGCATGCTCGCCGGCGAGATCGAGGCGCTGCGGGTGCCGGCCACCCCGCTCGACGTGCTCGCGCAGCAGGTCGTCGCGATGTGCGCCCTCGACGAGTGGACGGTCGACGACGTCCTCGCCCTGGCCCGCCGGTCCGCTCCCTACGCCACCCTGACCCGGGCGGTGCTCGAGTCGGTGCTCGACATGCTCGCGGGCCGTTACCCCAGCGAGGAGTTCGCCGAGCTGCGTGCCCGCATCACGTGGGACCGCCTGTCCGACACCCTCACCGGCCGCCGGGGTGCCCAGCGCCTGGCCGTCACCTCGGGCGGCACGATCCCGGACCGCGGGCTGTATGCCGTGTTCCTCGCCACCGGCGACGGGCCGGGACGGCGGGTCGGCGAGCTCGACGAGGAGATGGTCTACGAGTCGCGGGTCGGCGACCTCTTCACCCTGGGCACGAGCACGTGGCGCATCGAGGACATCACGCACGACCGCGTCCTCGTCACGCCGGCTCCGGGACTGCCGGGCCGGCTCCCCTTCTGGAAGGGTGACTCCCTGGGGCGTCCCGCCGAGCTCGGCCGGGCCGTGGGCGCCTTCGTCCGCGAGGTCGAGGCGCTCAGCCCGGATGCCGCCCGCACCCGCGTCATGGCAGCCGGCCTCGACGAGTGGGCCGCCGACAACCTCCTCACCTACCTGCGTGAGCAGCGCGAGGCCACCGGTCACGTGCCCGACGACCGGACGATCGTCGTCGAGCGCTTCCGCGACGAGCTCGGCGACTGGCGGATCGCCGTGCACTCGCCGTTCGGGGCGCAGGTGCACGCCCCATGGGCCCTCGCCGTGAGCGCCCGCATGCGCGACCGCTTCGGGGTCGACGTGCAGGCGATGCACGGCGATGACGGCATCGTGCTGCGCCTGCCCGACCTCGAGCTCGACGAGGTCGACGGGGTCGGTGGGTCGGGTGGCCGGGGTGTGGGTCGGGAGCTGCTCGACCTCGTCACCCTCGACGCCGACGACGTCCGCGGGCTGGTCACGGACGAGATCGGGGGCTCGGCCCTCTTCGCCGCGCGGTTCCGGGAGTGCGCGGCACGGGCGCTGCTCCTCCCCCGCCGCAGGCCCGACCGGCGCCAGCCCCTGTGGCAGCAGCGCCAGCGGGCGTCCCAGCTGCTCGAGGTCGCCAGCCAGTACCCCTCGTTCCCCATCGTGCTGGAGGCCGTCCGCGAGTGCGTCCAGGACGTGTTCGACGTCCCGGGCCTGGTCGACCTCATGCGCGACATCGCCGCCCGACGGGTCACGGTCGTCGACGTCGAGAGCTCGACCCCCTCGCCGTTCGCCAAGTCGCTGCTCTTCGGCTACGTCGCCCAGTTCCTCTACGAAGGGGACTCCCCGCTGGCCGAGCGCCGGGCCGCGGCCCTGGCCCTCGATCCCAGCCTGCTCGCGGAGCTGCTCGGCACGAGCGAGGGGCTGGCCCTGCGCGACCTGCTCGATGCCGAGCAGATCGCGCGCACCGAGGCCGAGCTGCAGCGCCTCACCCCCGAGCGGGCGGCCCGCGACGCCGACGACGTGCTCGACCTCCTCCGCTCGCTCGGGTCGCTGTCGACCGACGGCATCCTGGCCCGGTGCCGGGAGGGCACGACCGGCGACGACGTCGAGTCCTGGCTCGCCGGCCTCCAGGCGGCCCGCCAGGCCATCGCGGTCCGGGTTGCCGGGGAGGCCCGATGGGCCGCGATCGAGGACGCCTCGCGCCTTCGGGACGCCCTGGGTGTCTCCCTTCCCCCCGGGGTTCCGCAGACGTTCCTCGAGTCCGTCACCGACCCGCTCGGCGACCTCGTGGCGCGGTACGCCCGGACGCATGCGCCCTTCCACGCGAACGAGGTCGCGCGGTCCTACGGCCTCGGACCGGCCGTGGCGACCGCGGCCCTCGCCCGCCTCGTGTCGTCCGGTCGGGTCGTCGAGGGCGAGCTGCTGCCGACGGGTGGTGGCGGCACCGAGTACTGCGACGCCGAGGTGCTGCGGATGCTGCGCCGACGGTCGCTGGCGGCGCTGCGCGCGGAGGTCGAGCCCGTCACCCCCGTCGAGCTCGCAACGTTCCTCCAGGGCTGGCAGGGCGTGGGCGGGGGGATGCGTGGCCGTGACGGCCTCGTCCGGGTCGTCGAGCAGCTCAGCGGGGCGGTGCTGCCCGCGAGCGCCGTGGAGTCACTCGTCCTGCCCGGCCGCGTCGTCGACTACTCCCCCGGTCTGCTCGACGAGCTGATGGCCACGGGCGAGGTGCTGTGGTGCGGCCACGGCTCCCTGCCCGGCGACGACGGCTGGGTCTCGCTCCACCTCGCCGACTCCGCCCACCTCACCCTTCCCGGGCCCGACCCCGAGCGGGTTCCCTCCGAGCAGGGCATCGCGGTCCTCGATGCCCTGGCCGGCGGGGGCGCCCACTTCTTCCGCACGCTGAGCGACCACGTCGGGTCCACGGACGACGAGACCCTCGCGACCACCCTCTGGGACCTCGCCTGGTCCGGCCGGGTCACCGGCGACACGTTCGCGCCGGTGCGGGCACTGCTCGCCGGTGGCCGCACGGCACACCGCAGAACCGCGTCCGGACCTCGCAGGACCCGGTATGCCGGTCGCCGCGGACCGCTCGGTGGGCTCGGCGCGGCAGCGCCACACCCCCTGCTGCCCAGCCGGTCCGGGCCGCCGAGGGTCACGGGGCGGTGGTCGCTCGTGCCGCCCGTCGAGCTCGACCCGACCGTTCGCGCCTACGCGACGGCCGAGCTCCTCCTCGACCGGCACGGCATCCTCACCCGCGGAGCCGTGGCGGCCGAGGACGTCCCCGGCGGGTTCGCGGCGGTCTACCGGGTGCTGGGCCGGGCGGAGGAGGCCGGGCGGGTGCGCAGGGGGTACTTCGTCGAGGGCCTCGGCGCGTCACAGTTCGGCACGACCGGGGCGGTCGACCGGCTTCGCGGTGGGCCGCGCGGCAGCTCCGCCCGTGCCACGTCCGGCGGTCGGGGGCCGGGCGAGCCCGTCGGGGTCGTGCTCGCCGCCAGTGACCCGGCGAACCCCTACGGCGCCGCCCTGGGCTGGCCCGACCGTGCCGTCGACCCGGTGGCGGCCTCGGATGCCGAGGATGCCGGCAGCGGTGACCGGCGGCGTCGGCACCAGCCCGGTCGGAAGGCCGGCTCGGTCGTGGTGCTCGTCGACGGTGAGCTCGTCCTCTACGTCGAGCGAGGTGGCCGGACGCTGCTCACCTTCAGCGACGACCCCCGGCTGCTCGCGGCGGCGGCGACGGCGCTGGCCGACGCGGTGCGGCGAGGCAGCCTCGGCCGCATCACGGTCGAGAAGGCCGACGGTGGGCAGCTGCTCGGCTCCGGCCACCCCGTCGTCCCGGCGCTCGAGGAAGCCGGCTTCCACCTCACGCCCCGCGGGCTGCGGATGCGGCGGTGAGCCGGCGTGCCCGAGGGTGACACCGTCCACCGCACGGCGGACCGCCTGGACGCGGCCCTGCGCGGCGAGATCGTCCTCCGAGCCGAGCTGCGCTGGCCCTCGGTGCCCGACGTCGACCTCTCGGGGTCACACACCGTCGAGGTCGTGGCGCGCGGCAAGCACCTCCTGCACCGGTTCGACTCGGGCGCGACCCTGCACACCCACCTGCGGATGGAGGGCCAGTGGCGGGTGGAGCACCCGGGCCACGACACCGAGCGGGCGCTGCGACGCCCTGACGTCCGCGCCGCCGTGCTCACCGAGCCGTGGTCGGCCGTGGGGCTGCGGCTCGGGATGCTCGACCTCGTGCCGACGAGCCGCGAGGGCGACCTCGTCGGTCACCTCGGCCCCGACGTGCTCGGGCCCGACTGGGACCTCGACGTCGCGGCCGCGAACGTCACGGCACACCCGGGGTTCGTCGGCGACGCCCTCCTCGACCAGCGGGTCCTCGCCGGCGTGGGGACGTTCTGGGCCAGCGAGGTCCTCTTCGTCGAGCGGATCCTGCCGTGGACGGCAGCGGCCCGGCTGGACCCGGAGCAGGTGCGACACCTGCTTGCTCGGCTGCGCCGGCTCATGGATGCCGCGCGGCGCACCGGCTGGCAGGCGAGCACCGGTGTGCAGCGCAGGGGCGAGGAGGCGTACGTCCACGCGCGGTCGGGACGGCCCTGCCGGCGGTGCGGCGACACGGTCCGCGTCGCGACGACGGGGGTGCCCCCGCGTGAGCGGACGCTCTTCTCCTGCCCGACGTGCCAGGGCGGTGTCGCGCCCACCGACGGCGGCCGGCCGCAGCGGCCATTGGGGAGCGGGGGGACGGGGTCGTACCCCTCGACGTGGTGACCGCCGCGACCGACGGCGTGACGGCCGCGACCGACGGGGCCGGTCAGGCGGCGGAAGCCGAGACCCGGGCCGAGGACATCGCGTTCCCGACCGGCAGGGTCACGGGGGCGGACAGCGTCTCGACCCGCTCGACCCGTTCGCGGACGAGCTCGAGGACCTCGGACAGGCTCAGCCCCAGACCACCACACACGGACGCGAGGAGCTCCGAGGATGCCTCCTTGGTGCCGCGCTCCAGCTCGCTGAGGTAGCCGAGGGAGACGGCGGCCGACGACGCGACGTCGCGAAGGGTGCGGCCCTGGTCCTGACGGATCTCGCGCAGGACCTCGCCGAGCTCGTGCCGAAGCAGGATCACGGTGCCTCCTCTCCCTCGCCGACCTGGGTCGTTCGTCTGTCGTCGGGACCACGGTACCCCGGAGCGCCCACGCCGTCGCGGAGGTTCTCGAGACCCCGCGCGAGCAGGTCGAGCACAGCGGCGACGGTTCCAGTGCGGATGTCCGCCCGGTCGCCGGTCAACACGTGCTCCTCCACGAGGATTCCCCAGGGGCCGCCGGCGGCGACGAAGACGGTGCCAACAGGCCGCCCGTCGGAGGGCTCCGGGCCGGCGACGCCCGTCGTCGACAGGCCCACGTCGCAGGCCAGGACGCGGCGGATGCCGTCCGACAGCTCGTGCGCGACGCGGCCGTTGACGGCCCCCTCAGCGGCCAGCAGCCCGCGGTCGACCCCGAGGACGTCGGCCTTGACCTCGCTCGTGTAGGCGACCACTCCACCGCGGACGACGGCGGAGGCCCCCGGCACGCTCGTCAGCGCCGCGCAGACCAGGCCCCCGGTGAGCGACTCGGCCGTGCCGACGCTCAGGCCGAGCGCCCGGAGGTCATCGACGACGCGGAGGGCCCGTGGGTCCGGCGCGGTCACGGTGCCGCGCGCCCTTCGCGGGCCGCGGCACGCGCGGCACGGGCGGCACGCTTGCGCATCGCCCGCTCGCTCGTCTGCCGGAGCCGCAGCGCCTGGACGAGGTAGTCGACCCCGGTCACGACGGTCACGACGACCGCCGCACCCAAGGAGACGGCGGCGACCCAGTTCCACAGCTCGGGGAACGGCAGCGTCCACCGCGGCAGGAGGTAGAACCCGATGCCGAAGGTCTGGAGGAGCGTCTTGAGCTTCCCGCCACGGCCGGCCGCCATGACGCCGTGCCGGATGACCCAGAAGCGGACGGCCGTGATCCCCCACTCGCGCACCAGGACGAGGACGGTGACCCACCACCAGACCTCCCCGATCATCGACAGCCCGACGAGGGCCATCGTGACCAGCGCCTTGTCGGCGATCGGGTCGACGACCTTGCCGAAGTTGGTCACGAGGCCGCGGCTGCGGGCGAGGTCGCCGTCGATGCGGTCGGTGAGCATCGCGACGACGAACACCCCGAGGGCCGCCCACCGGTAGCCCGGGCTCCGGCCGTCCTCCGCGAGGAGCAGCCAGCCGAAGACCGGGACGAGGAGGAGCCGGAAGACCGTGAGGTAGTTCGCGATGTTCCAGGCGCTCGGGCCCGTGGTGGGCACGATCGGGCTCGCCGGGTCGATCCCTGCGCGGTAGGGGTCGGTGGCCCGCCCCTCGGCCAGCGGTCCGGGCCGGACCGGGCGGGCGGGCTTCTCGCTCATCGCGACTCCACGACGAGGTCCACCCCGACCGCGTCGACCACCACTCCGTCGACGAACGAGCCCACCGCGACCGGGGCCCCTCCGGGGGCCGCACGCACGAGGCACACCCCGTCGACCTCGGGCCCCTGGTGCTCCGCGCGGCCGACGGCGACGGTCGGGTCGTCCTCGTCGTGCTCCTCGACGAGGACGACGAGGTCCTCGCCGACCCGGTCCGCCGCCCGCTGGGCGGTGAGCTCCTCGACGAGCGCACTGACCCTCTCGAACCGCTCGGCGACGACCTCGTCGGGAAGCTTGTGGTCGAGGCCCTCGGCCTCGGTGCCGTCCTCGTCGGAGTAGCCGAACACCCCGACCACGTCGAGCCGGGCCTCGGTGAGGAAGTGCTCCAGCTCCGCGAGGTCGGCCTCGGTCTCGCCGGGGAACCCGACGATGACGTTGCTCCGCACACCGGCGAGGGGCTGCCGGTCGCGGACCCGCCCGATGAGGTCGAGGAAGGACTCGGTGCCCCCGAACCGGCGCATCCGCCGCAGCAGCGGTGCTGACGCGTGCTGGAAGGACAGGTCGTACCACGGCATGACGCCGGGCACCGACGCCATCGCCTCGAGCAGCCCGGGCCGCACCTCGGCGGGCTGGAGGTAGGAGACCCGCACGCGGTCCACGCCCTCGACGCCCACCAGCTCGGGCAGCACCTTCTCGAGCAGCGAGAGGTCGCCGAGGTCCTTGCCGTACGACGTCGAGTTCTCGCTGACGAGGAACAGCTCGCGCACCCCCTGCGACCCGAGCCAGCGCGCCTCGGCGAGGACGTCGGCGGGGCGGCGCGACACGAACGACCCCCGGAACATCGGGATCGCGCAGAACGCGCAGCGCCGGTCACACCCGCTCGCGATCTTCAGGGGGGCCCACGGGCGGGCGTCGAGGCGGGCGCGCACGAAGGCGTCGTCGGTGCCGTCGCCGTGACCGGGCAGGGCCACGGCCGAGGTCGCCCCCGAGCGCTCGACGGGTGAGACTGGCAGCAGCTGCCGCCGGTCCGACGGGACGTGGGATGCCGGCCGCTCGCCGTCGAGGATCGCCGTGAGGTGGCTCGACATGTCCCGGTAGGAGTCGAAGCCCAGGACGGCATCGGCATCCGGCAGCTCGTCGGCCAGCGTCTGCCCGTACCGCTCGGCGAGGCACCCGACCGCGACGACCGCACGGGTGCGACCCGTCTGCTTGAGGTCGGTCGCCTCGAGGAGGGTGTCGATGGAGTCCTTCTTTGCCTGCTCGACGAACCCGCAGGTGTTGACGACGGCCACGTCGGCGTCGCCGGCATCCTCGACGAGCGTCCAGCCCTCGGCGGCGAGGCGGCCGGCCAGCTCCTCGGAGTCCACCTCGTTGCGCGTGCAGCCAAGCGTCACGAGGGCGACGCTGCCGCGACTCGAGGAGGGGGCCATGTCGTCACTCTAGTTGGGCTCGCAGGGGCCCCCCGCGCGGCAGTGGCTAGGGTGCGCGCATGCCACGGGACACGCTCGCCAGGATCCGCTCCCTCCTCGCCGAGCAGCCGGTCGTCGACGGGCACAACGACCTCCCGTGGGAGGCGCGTGAGCGGGTGGGCTACGACTGGGACCGGCTCGACATCGCCCGCCCGGGGCAGCCGACGCACACCGACATCCCACGCCTGCGGGAGGGAGGGGTCGGGGCACAGTTCTGGTCGGTGTTCGTCCCCGCCGACCTCCAGGGCGACGCCGCCGTGGCCGCGACCCTCGAGCAGGTCGACGCCGTGCACGCGATGACGACGAGGTATGCCGGTGACCTCGCCCTCGCCACGACCGTCGCCGACGTCCGCCGCGCCCGCGCCGAGGGGCGGATCGCCTCCCTGATGGGTGCAGAGGGCGGCCACAGCATCGACTGCTCGCTCGGCACGCTGCGGATGCTGTTCGCCCTCGGGGTGCGCTACCTGACCCTCACGCACAACGACAACGTGCCGTGGGCCGACTCGGCGACCGACGAGCCTGCCCTGGGAGGGCTCTCGCCGTTCGGGCGGGAGGTCGTCGGCGAGATGAACCGGCTCGGCATGCTCGTCGACCTCTCGCACGTGTCCGCCGACACGATGCGCGACGCCCTCGACGCCAGCGAGGCACCGGTGCTCTTCTCGCACTCCTCGGCCCGGGCGGTGTGCGACCACCCCCGCAACGTGCCCGACGACGTGCTCGAGCGGCTTCCGGCGAACGGGGGCGTCTGCATGGTGACCTTCGTGCCGGCCTTCGTGTCGCCGGCGGTCCGGGAGTGGGGCCTCGCCGCCAGGGACGCCGCGGTGCTGGCCGGGGTCGACGTCGACGACGACGAGGCGTTCGCCCAGTTCTCGACCGAGCACGCACGCGCCCACCGCAAGCCCACGGCGACCCTCGACGACGTCGTGGCGCACTGCGAGCACGTCCGCGAGGTGGCCGGTGTCGACCACGTCGGCCTCGGCGGCGACTACGACGGGGTCGACGTCCTCCCCGTGGGGCTGGAGGACGTCAGTGGCTATCCCCGCCTGCTGGCTGCCCTCGCGGACCGCGCGTGGAGCGACGCGGACCTCGCGGCGCTGGCGGGGGGCAACGCGCTCCGCGTGCTCGGGGCCGCCGAGCAGCGGGCGACGGAGCTCCGGTCCCTGCGCGGCCCGAGCCTGGCCCGGATCGGGGAGCTCGACGGCATCCCATCCTGACCCGGTGGCCGGTGGCCGGTGGCCGGTCGCCGGAGGCCGGAGGCTCAGCCGGTCACTGGCGGGAGCGCATGACGGTCAGCGCGACGAGGCGCGAGATGACCATGGCGACGTACATGACACCGGCGAACTGCTCGACGGTGCCGATCGCCCTCGCCTCCGGCTTGATCGGACCGACGTCGGACAGGCCGACGCTCGTGAGGACGGCTCCTGAGTAGTAGAGGAGCTCGAGGAGGGTGCGCTGCCCGGGCCCGTCGAACGACGTGAACGACCCCGGGTAGACCTCCTGGATCGCGAGGAACACGTAGGCGAACGCGAACACGAGCACCGTGAAGCACGCCCCGACGGCGAACAGCTCGTCCTTGGTGACCCAGTAGTCCTCGAACATGTAGGAGATCAGCGCGTAGGCCGTGTAGAAGTAGAAGACCGCCAGGCAGCCGTGGGCGAGCACGAGGATGAGTGGGCGGTCGTCGACGAGGCTCCACACCTCGAAGACGGCCGCGGGCAGCGCGAGGGTCACCGAGAGCCAGGTCAGCGCCGGCGTGCTGCGTACGGTGAAGACCGCCGTGACCACGGCCGCGAGGCTGAGCAGCGAGATGACGGCGCGGCCCCACTGGGAGTCCTCGAGGGCCGGCAGCAGGAGGATGACGACGATCTGCACGATGAGGAGGAAGGCGGACGGCTGCTTCCGGAGCGTCGCCCGCCA
>DASSYJ010000046.1:0-8492 GCA_035703305.1 Ornithinibacter sp.
TCTGGTCTGCCGCCGCCGGCCGCGGCGGGCCTCAGCTGGCCAGGTCGCGGTAGCGCTGCGACTCCTCGGCCCGCGCCCTCACGACGGCCGCCGGGACGGGCTGGGCCCCCTGCGTCCAGTCGGTCGGGACGGCGGCATACATCGTGCCGTAGGCCGCCGTGTCGCGCTGGATGCGCCAGCCCTCCGAGAGCGGGCCGAGGTCGACGGTGTCGTAGCCGATCTCGTCGAGCACCCGCCGCACGGTGGCCTTGGCGGCTGGGTCGTCGCCCGCGATCGCAAGCGCGCTGCGGACGGGGCCACCGCTCGGGCGGGCGAGGGACGCGAGGTGCTGGAAGAAGATGTTGTTGAAGGCCTTGACGACCTTCGCGTCGGGTGCGAGGGCCTGGAGGACCTCCGATGTGGTCGTGGACCCGTCGTCGAGCTCGGCGACCTGGCCATCGCGCTGGGGGTAGTAGTTCATCGTGTCGACGACGACCCTGCCGGCGAGGGCGCCGTGCGGCAGGTCTCCCCGGGCGCGGAACGGCACCGTCACGACGACGACGTCGGCGACCCGGGCCGCCTCGTCCGGCGTCGCGGCACGGGCCCGCGGCCCGAGCTCGGCCACGAGGTCCGCGAGCGTCTCCGGCCCCCGGCTGTTGCTCAGCACGACGTCGTGCCCCGCGGCCACCGCGAGCCGCGCGACCGTGCTGCCGATCCGTCCGCTGCCGATGAAGCCCCAGGTGGTCATGCGGTCTCGAACGCACCCGCGGCGCGACGGCATTCCCGGCCGGCACTCGAGCGCCCCCGCGCGGCATCCCAAGAAGGCATCCGTCGAGAGGAGGCAACACGCACACGTCGACCCTCGAGAGGTCTGCGTGTTGCCTCCTCTCGTCGAGTGGGTCAGTGGCTGGCGGGCTCCTCGGCGGCCTCGTGCTCGCCGCTGCGCCCGCGCGACCGCTTGACGAGGGTGACGACCACGACGACGACCGCCCCGACGGCGAGGCCCAGCACGGCCGACGCGAGGGTGTTGACCACCCAGGCGAGCGCGCCACCGACGGCCGGGACGGCATCCGCGACGACCTCCTCCAGGTGGTGGACCGCCTCGTAGAGGGTGTGCCAGCCGAGCTCGTCGACTCCGACGAGGAGGATGTGGCCGCCGACCCACAGCATGGCGACGATGCCGATCGTGGACAGGGCCGAGAGGAGCTTCGGCATGCCGGCCACGAGGCCCCTGCCGACCGTGCGGGCCGTCCCGGACTCCCGGCCGGCGAGGTGGAGCCCGATGTCGTCCATCTTCACGATGAGCCCGACGACCCCGTAGACGAGCACGGTGATGCCGATCGCGACGAGCACGAGGATGATCGCCCGCGACACGAACGGCTCGTCGGCGACCTCGTTCAGCGCGATGACCATGATCTCTGCGGAGAGGATGAAGTCGGTGCGGATCGCCCCTTTGACCATGGTCTTCTCGTGGTCCTCGTCGACCGCCGCGGCAGGGGTGTCGTGCTCCTCGTGCCCGGCGAGCTTCTCCCAGATCTTCTCGGCGCCCTCGTAGCAGAGGTAGGTGCCGCCGACCATGAGGATCGGGGTGAGCAGCCACGGCACGAACTGGCTCAGCAGGAGGGCCGCCGGCGTGATGACGAGGAGCTTGTTGCGCAACGAGCCGACCGCGATCCGCTGGATGATCGGGAGCTCGCGGTCGGGGGTGAAGCCCTGGACGTAGCGGGGGGTGACCGCCGTGTCGTCGACGACGACTCCCGCCGCCTTGGCGCTGGCCCGGCCCGCAGCGGCGCCGACGTCGTCGACCGACGCGGCGGCGAGCTTGGCCATCGCCACGACGTCGTCGAGCAGGGCGACCAGCCCACCGGCCATGGGTGTCTCCTCCGTCGACCTCGGTCAGGACGTCGACGCACGCGCAGGGCGCTCGTCGACGGAGCCCCACGGTAACGCGCTTGCGCCCGTGGTCGGCCGGCTGGACAGTGGGCGCCGTGCAGCGTCACGAGATCAGCCACCTCGCCCACCGGCACCACCCCGTGATGGCGCCGCTCTCCGACGCGTCCGTGAGCCGCCTCCTCGAGCGGCTGGACCCGCCCGGGCGCGGGAGGGTGCTCGACCTCGGCTGCGGCGGCGGCGCCTGGCTGCGAGCCGTGCTCGCCGGGCGCGACGACCTCACGGGGGTCGGCGTCGACCTGCACCCGCACGGCGACGTGGAGGCCTTCACCACGGCCACGGGCGGGCGCGGCTCCCTCGAGGGGGCCGACGCGACGACGTGGGAAGGGGGCACCTTCGACGCTGTCATCGCCGTGGGCGTCGCGCACGTCTTCGGCGGGCCGGGCGGGACCCTCGACGCGGCTCGCCGCCACCTCGCTCGCGGTGGCCGGGTCCTCCTCGGCGAGGGCATCTGGGACGTCCCACCCACCGAGGCCGCGCTCCAGGGCCTCGACGCCACTCCCGACGAGTTCACCGACCTGTCAGGCCTGGTGCGGCTGGCGCGGGACCACGGCTACGAGCCGGTGCACGGGCACGTGAGCACGCTCGAGGAGTGGGACGAGTACGAGTGGTCATGGACCGGCTCCCTCACCGACTGGGCCCTCGAGGACGGCCGGAACCCGAGCGAGCGGGTCGAGGCGCTCACCGCCGCTGCCGAGCACCGCGACGCCTGGCTCGACGGCTATCGGGGAGTGCTGGGCTTCGCGTGCCTCGTGCTGGCGGACACCCGCGGTGCCGAGGTTCTCGGAGCCACCGAGGGCGCGGAGGTCACCGACGTCACCGGAGCCCCGCGCGTCGACGGGTGAGGAACGCCCGCTCGGCCGGGTTGGTGGCCAGCTCGAGGGCGCGGTCGTAGGCGTCAGCCGCGTCCGCCGTGCGGCCGAGCCGCCGGAGGAGGTCGGCGCGCGTCGCGTGGAACGGGTGGTAGCCCTCGAGGTCGAGGCCGTCGACGACGGCGAGCGCCGCTCCGGGTCCCTCCACCTCCGCGAGCGCCACGGCACGGTTGAGGGCGACGACCGGGGTGGGTGTCACGGCATACAGCTGGTCGTAGAGGGCGAGCACCTGCGCCCAGTCGGTGTCCGCCGCGGTGGCCGCGTCGGTGTGCACGGCGTTGACCGCGGCGAGCAGCTGGTAGTGACCGGGACGGTTGCGCCGCAGGCACTCTCGCACGAGCGCATGACCCTCGGCGATGAGCTCGCGGTCCCAGAGGCTTCTGTCCTGGTCGGCCAGGGTCACGACGACCCCCTCGTGGTCCAGCCTCGCCGCCCGTCGGGCGTCGGTCAGGAGCATGAGGGCCAGCAGGCCGGCGACCTCCGGCTCGTCGGGCATGAGGTCGCGCAGGACGCGCCCGAGCCGGATCGCCTCGGCACAGAGGTCGTCACGGATGCCGGCCGTCCCCGAGCCGGGCAGGTGGCCCTCGGTGAAGACGAGGTAGACCACCGCGAGCACCGCACCCAGGCGTTCCGGCAGCTCGTGGTCACGCGGCACCCGGTAGGGGATGTTCGCGGCGGCGATCTTGCGCTTGGCCCGCGTGATGCGCTGGGCCATCGTGCGCTCCGGCACGAGGAAGGACGCCGCGACCTCCGGCACGGTCAGCCCCCCGACGAGGCGCAGGGTCAGGGCCACCCTGGCCTCGGGCGCCAGTGCCGGGTGGCAGCAGGTGAAGATGAGCCGCAGCCGCTCGTCCGCCACGGACGTCACCGGCGCCCCGGGGTCCTCGCGCGCACTGAGCATCTCGGCCTCCTCGTGCCGTGCCTGCCGCGTCGACTCGCGCCTGAGCCGGTCCAGCGCCTTGTTGCGGGCCGTGACGGTGAGCCAGCCGCCCGGGTTCGGGGGCACGCCCTCGGTGGGCCAGCGCCGCACCGCCTCGACGAACGCCTCCTGGGCCATGTCCTCGGCGAGGTCGAGGTCACCGAACCGGGCGGCGAGGGAGGCGACGACCTTGCCGAACTCGGCTCGGTAGACGGCCTCGACCTCGCCGCCGGCGCTTTGGGCGCTGGGGGCGGTCATGCGATGGTCACCGCGAGGTCCCTCGGTGGCCGGTGGCTGCCGCTCGGTGGGGTCACTCGGACTGGAACGGCCGGACCTCGACCTTGCCCCGGCAGGCCTTCGACCCGCGGGCCGCGAGGTCGAGGGCGGCATCGAGGTCGGGTGCCTCGATGACCCAGAAGCCGCCGATCTGCTCCTTGGACTCGCTGTACGGGCCGTCGGTGGTGACCACCTCGGCACCGGTGCCGTCGACGACGGTCGCGGTGCTCGGGGCGTGCAGGCCGCCGGCGAACACCCAGTTGCCGCTCGCCTGGAGCTCCTCGTTGAACCTGCCGGTGTCGGCGTAGGACTTCTCCCGCTCCGCGGGGTCGGGGTAGATGGTCTCGGGGGTGGCGTCGCGGTCGTGCCACACGGACAGCAGGTACTGGGTCATGGTGATCTCCTCGGTTCGGATGGTGTCCGGACTCGACCGTATGCCGTGTCCTCACCCTCTCCACGAACGCGAGCGCCCGGATGCGACAGCCCTGCCGGGGATTCCCTCGGTGGGGCATCGATCCGACCCACAGGAGACGCGGACGCGGGCATCGGTAGATTGCACAGGGTGCCGTCCGACACACCCCCCGCGGTGGGGCGCTCCCGACAGCCGTGGCTGCACCGGCTCGAGACCGCCGTCCACGGGAACACGACGTGCCTCGCGCTCTTCAGCGGGGACGTCGACGTCAGCGCGTCCGACGGCGAGGCCACCGGCATCTACGTCGACGACCGGCGGGTCGTGAGCCGACTCGTGGTGACCGTCGACGACGTCGCGCCCGTCGGCGTCGTGTCCGGCAGCCACGGCGCGACGACCGAGTGCCTGCTCCTGGCCCGGAACGTCGGGGATGCCGGTGCCGACCCGACCGTCGAGGTGCGCCGGGTCCGGCGCCTCGAGGGCTCCGCCGCCCGGGAGGAGCTCACCGTGACGTCGAGGGCGACCGCGGGCGTGGCGTGCTCCGTCGTCGTGACCGTCCAGGGCGACGGCGCCGAGCTCCACGAGGTCAAGACCGGGGCGCCACCGAGCAGGACCCTGCCCGTGGCCGTCGAGACGGCGGACACGGGCGGCTGGGCAGACGCCCGCCACCGCACGCGGGTGCGGGCCCTCGGCGGCACGGTCAGCGAGGATGCCGGCGCCCTGCGCGCGCACTGGTCCGTCGACCTGGACCCCGGGGGCAGCACGACCCTCGTGCTCGAGGTGGCCGTCGACCGCACCGCCGGCACCCCGTTCGACGCCGCCCCGGGATCCCACCTCGTCGACTGGTCGGGGGTCCGGGTCCGGTCCCAGGACTCCCGGCTCGGCACGACCGTCCAGCGGTCCCTCGAGGACCTGCGCCACCTCGTGCTCGCCGACCCCGAGGACCCCGACGACGGCTTCGCCGCGGCGGGCACGCCGTGGTACCTCACGCTCTTCGGGCGCGACTCGATCTGGGCCGCTCGGATGTGCCTGCCGTTCGGCACCGACCTGGCCAGGGGGACCCTCCGAGCCCTGGCCCGCCGGCAGGGCCGGCGCGACGACCCGCGGGCCGCCGAGGAGCCGGGGAAGATCCTGCACGAGCTGCGACGCACCACGTTCGTGGACCCCACCCACCACCTGGTGCTCCCGCCGGCCTACTACGGCACCGTCGACGCGACCGCGCTCTGGGTGTGCCTCCTCCACGACGCCTGGCGCTGGGGGCTCCCCCGGTCCGACGTCGTGACCCTGGCCCCGGCCCTCGACGGCGCGCTCGGGTGGCTCCGCCGAGCCGTCGACGAGAGCCCGGACGGCTTCATCCGCTACCTCGACACCACCGGCACCGGGCTCGGCAACCAGGGCTGGAAGGACTCGGGCGACGCCATGCGCACCGCGTCCGGTGCCATCGCGGAGGGGTCCATCGCGCTCGTCGAGGCGCAGGGGTATGCCGTGGAGGCCGCCCTGGGCGCGGCCGACCTGTTCGACGAGGTGCTGGGACGCGACGGTGGGCCGTGGCGCGCCTGGGCGCACGAGCTGGCCGAGCGCGTGCGGACGACGTTCTGGGTGCGGGACGAGGAGCACGACCACCTCGCCATGGCCGTCGACGGCAGCGGCGGGCTCGTCGACGGGGTCGGCAGCACCATGGGTCACGTCCTGGGGACCGGTGCGCTCACGCCCGAGGAGGCGGCGCGCGTCGCCGCGACCCTCGGTGGGCCCGACATGACGGGTGCGCTCGGCGTGCGCACCCTCTCGGCCGACAACCCGGCATACAACCCGATGGGCTACCACACCGGCTCGGTGTGGACCCACGACACCGCGATCTGTGGGCACGGCCTGGCTCGGGAGGGGTTCGGTGCCGAGGCGGCTCGCTGCGCCACGGCCCTGGTCGACGTGGCCACCGCCACCGGCTTCCGCTGGCCGGAGCTCTTCGGTGGAGAGCCGGTGCAGGGCCGGCCCGCGCCCTACCCCGCCAGCTGCCGACCGCAGGCCTGGGCCGCCGCCTCGGCCGGCGTCCTGGTCTCGACCGTCCTGGGCCTGCGGGCGGATGCGCCCCAGGGGGTGCTCGAGGTGCGGCCCCTGGCGCCCGCTCCCTTCGGTGCGATGCGCGTCGAGGGAATCCGGGTCGGCGGGCGACCGGTGGTGGTGGAGGTCGACGGCTCGGGCACGGTCACCGCGGTCGAGGCCCCGGACGGCCTGGAGGTCGTCGTGCGTGAGGCACCTCGTCGTGCGTGAGGCAGGACAGCGCGGCCGGCGATGCCAGGAGCGCACTGGGCTGCGCGGTCGGCATCGCTGAGGAGCACCGCGACTGCTGCCGATCGGCACTGGCTGGTGGTTGCGCGGTCGCGACCCGGGGGACAGCAGGCCCCCCGTCAGGAGCCCGATCGCTCGGTGTTCGGGCTGTGGGTCCCCGCGGGGCCCTCGCTCTCGCCGGGCTCGGCGAACGCCGGGTCGCGGCTCCCCACCTTGCGCGCCATGGTGAGGTGGCCGCCGAGGTAGCCCGAGGCGCCCGTCAGTGCGGCACCGGCGAGGGCCGTGGCGACCCCGAGCCCGTGCTGCCGTCGCGTGCGGGCGACGTACGAGGTGAGGTAGAGGGTCGTCGCGACGGCGTTGAGCGCGGCATGGACCGCTCCCACGCGCTGGACCTCCGGGCCGGTGCGGGCCCATTCGGCGAGACCGGTGAGCGCCGTCGGGCCCGCGGCCGCGAGCCCAGCACCGACGAGCCACCGGCTCGCGTCCCGGTCCTTGCGACGGCCACGCAGGTCCAGCGCGCTCGCCGCGGTCCACAGCCCGAGGGGCAGGTCGGTGAGGACGGGATGGAGGGCGTGGCCGATCAGCCCCGAGCGCAGCAGGTCGCTCCCCGACCAGCGGTCGACCGGGCCGGCGATCACGGCATACACGCTGCGCAGCCCGTCGAGCGACGGGCTCTGCTCCAGCCGGCGGGTGACGCCGACGAGCGCGCCCGCGGTGGCGCTCATGGTCAGGACACCACCGCGTCGACGGTCTTCCTCAGGGCGCCCGGCTGCTCCGGGCGTCGGGGGGCGCGCTCCTTGGCCCGGGCCAGCTCCTCGCCGATCTCGCGGAGCTGCGTGCGGCTGAGGCCATCGCGCACCTTCGGGAACCAGTCCTGCTCCTCCTCCTCGATGTGGTGCGTGACGTTCTCGATGAGGACGGTGGCCTTGGCCTCGAAGCGCTCGTCGGAGGGCTTCATCGCGTCGAGCTCCATGACGAGGACGTCGGCCACGTGGTGCTCCTCGTAGGACTCGAGGACGTCGTCCTCGAGGTCGGGCAGCAGCCTCCGGACCTGCGGGTACATGACCTCGTTCTCGATGAACGTGTGCACCGTGAGCAGCTCGATGATCTGCTGGACGAGCGTGCCCTTGCGGGCGGGGGTGGTCGAGGCCTTCTGGAACTCCCGGAAGAGCCCGCGGACCTCCTTGTGGTCCTGCTTCAGCATGACGATGGCGTCCTGGGACATGTGGGCTCCTCGGGAACGGGGTCGGCGGGATGTACGAGGGCGGCGGGCACGCGGCACCACCGGCATTCAGTCCTGTACGTACCCGAGGCACGGTCGCGGCAAACGGGCCGCGTGAGGGGCCTTGGGTCACGAGCCGGCGAGCCGCTCCCGGTGACGACCCTCGGCGATGAGGCCGAGCCGGCGGAGGGCCTCACGGTTCCGGGGGAGGATGCCGAGCTGCCGCAGCGGCATCGGGACGACTCTCCCCGGGCCGCTCACGGCGTCCTCCGCGATCGACACGGAGCAGCTCTCGGGGCCGTCCGGCACGATCTCGAGCTCGACCCGCGCCTCGCCCAGTGGCCAGCCGCGGGCAGCGAGCACGAGTGTGCGCGGCTCCTCGGCCCGCTGGGAGACCGTCGAGTCGGAGAGCAGTGCCGGCCACACGCCCACGCTGTGGTGCAGCCGCGTCCCCGCGGCGGGCCAGCCGGCGTCGACCGCCCGCACCCGGGAGGCGCCCACGACCCACGTCGCGTACTGCCACCCGTCGGCCAGGACCGCCCACACCGCCTCGGCCGGTGCGGCCACCGACCTCGAGAC
>DASSYJ010000001.1:0-15883 GCA_035703305.1 Ornithinibacter sp.
GCTGCCGAGGCACTCGTGCGCGCTCACCGACACCTGGCGCCAGGCCCGCTCGGAGACCCCGGGCACGAGCTCGTCGCGGTCGCCGGACTCGGTGACCTCGGCCCAGTCGCGCAGCCGCACGACCTCGGCCCCGAGCCGCGAAGCCTGCTGGTCGACCGCCCCGACCGACATGAGCGTGTCCGCGTCGTCGTCGGGGAAGCCCCCGTGGAGCTTGTGCGCGCAGAGGTAGTTGCGCCGGCCCTTGACGAGCGCGTAGGTCGGGCGCCGGCCGAGCAGGGGGGCGACGGCCTCCGCGAGGCGCGGCATGTCGCGGTCGACGATCTGCGCCTGGAGCGCGAGCGTCGCGGTGGCCACGACGGCGGGCCGGCCCGTGTCGACGGCATGCTGCACCGCGGGGACGAGGTAGGCCAGCGACTTCCCGGTGCCGGTGCCGGCCTGGACGAGGAGGTGCTCACCACGCTCGACGGCATCCGCGACGGCGTGCGCCATCTCGACCTGACCCGGCCGCTCGGTGCCCCCGATGCTGACGACCGCGGCGTGCAGGAGGTGGTCGAGGGAGGGCACCAGAGCAGGGTATGCCGTGCGCACACCGGTCGCTCGGAGGCCTCCACAGGTGCCGCTGACGACGAACCGGGCCGCCCGGCGACCTCCGGGTGCCACGATGGGGGGTGTGAGCATCGACGTCGACGCACCCACCCCGTTCCCGTCCGACATCGAGATCGCCGAAGCCGCCGACATCACGCCCGTCGTCGACCTCGCGCGAGACACGCTCGGCATCCCCGCCGACGCGCTCGTCCCGTACGGCCACACCAAGGCCAAGGTCTCGCTGCCCTACCTCCGCTCCCTCGAGGGGCGACCCGACGGGCACCTCGTGCTCGTCACCGCGATGTCCCCCACGCCGGCCGGCGAGGGCAAGACGACGACCTCGGTCGGCCTCGCCGACGCCCTGCGCCGGCTCGGCGAGAAGAGCGTCGTCGCGCTGCGCGAGCCGTCGATGGGCCCGGTGTTCGGCATCAAGGGCGGCGCGGCCGGTGGCGGGTACAGCCAGGTCGTGCCGATGGTCGACATCAACCTCGCCTTCACCGGGGACTTCGCCGCGATCGCCGCGGCCAACAACCTGTTGGCCGCGATGATCGACAACCACCTGCACCAGGGCAACGCCCTCGACATCGACCCCCGCACCGTCACGTGGAAGCGGGTCGTGGACCTCAACGACCGGGCCCTGCGCGAGATCGTCATCGGCCTGGGTGGCGTCACGAACGGCGTCCCCCGCGAGGACGGGTTCGACATCGTCGTTGCCTCCGAGGTGATGGCGATCCTCTGCCTCGCGGACTCCCTGCCCGACCTCAAGCGCCGGCTCGGCGACATCGTCGTCGGCCACACCCGGGACAAGACGCAGGTCACCGCCCGTGACCTGGAGGCCGACGGCGCGATGGCCGTGCTGCTGCGCGACGCGCTCGCCCCCAACCTCGTGCAGACCCTGGAGCACACCCCGGCGTTCATCCACGGCGGTCCGTTCGCGAACATCGCCCACGGCTGCAACTCGGTCATGGCCACCCGCGCCGCCCTCAAGCTGGGCGACTGGGTCGTCACCGAGGCGGGTTTCGGGGCGGACCTGGGGGCCGAGAAGTTCATCGACGTCAAGTGCCGGGCCAGCGGGCTGCGACCCGAGGTGGCCGTCGTCGTCGTGACCGTGCGCGCGCTGAAGTTCCACGGCGGGGTCGCCGTCGCCGACGTGGACCGCGAGGACCTCGGTGCCGTCGGTGCCGGCATGACCAACCTGCGCCGCCACCTCGAGAACGTGCGCGGCGTCTACGGGCTCACGCCGGTCGTCGCCGTCAACCGCTTCCCCAGCGACACCGATGCCGAGGTCGACCTCGTCGTGCGGATGTGCTCGCACGAGGGGGTGCGGGCCTACGAGGCCACCCACGTCCGTGACGGTGGCGTCGGCGCCGAGGCGCTGGCCCGTGGCGTGGTCGAGGCGGTGCGCGAGGGCAAGAGCGACATGCGGTTCGTCTACGACGACCACCTCTCGCTCGAGAAGAAGGCCGAGGCGGTGGCGACCCGCATCTACGGCGCCTCCCGGGTCGCGTTCGAGCCCCGCGCCCGGCGCCGGCTCGACCAGGTCGAGGCCGCCGGCTACGGTCACCTGCCGATCTGCGTGGCCAAGACCCAGTCGTCGTTCTCCACGGACCCCGGCCAGCGCGGGGCACCGTCCGGCCACACCGTGACCGTGCGCGAGGTGCGTCTCGCCGCAGGGGCCGGCTTCGTCGTGCTCGTCACCGGCGAGATCATGACGATGCCGGGTCTGCCCAAGGTGCCCGCGGCCCACCGGATCGACGTCGACGACGACGGCCGGGTCGTCGGCCTGAGCTGAGCCTCAACTTTCCCGCCCGATGCGGGGACCCTCAGGGTCGCGCCACGTCCGAAGGGGTGCGGATGTGAAGGTTCTGGCATCGGGCGGGAAAGTTGAGGCGGATGCCGTCAGGCGCGGCCGTCGGGGACCATCCGCCGCCCGTCGAGGCAGCGCGCCATCATGATCCTGTCCCGGTCGTCGCCCGGCGCGACCCGGATCACCCCGGGAACCCGTCCCACCTCGACGTAGCCCATCCGCTCGTAGAACCGGGTCAGCCCCAGCCCGCTGCGCACGTCGAGCACCGCGATCTCGACGCCCAGCTCCCGCGCGACCCGGTGCATCGCGGCGAGGAGGATCCGGCCGAGGTTGCGCCCCTGCATCTGCGGGTGCGCCATGACCCGGTATGCCGTGCGCGCGTGGTCGAAGAGCGGGTTGCCGTCGGCGACCCAGAACCCGGCGCCGACGACGCGGTCCCCAGCGCCTCGCAGCAGCACCAGTGTCGTCGTCCCGTCGGCCATCCCCTGCTCGTGCGCCGCCAGCGCGGCGGCCACCGCGGGCCGTGGCGCCCCGGGCAGGAAGCCGACCGCGCCCCCGACGTCGTTGACGGCGCACCAGAGGTCGAGCAGCGACTCTCGCGTGGGGTCGTCGAGGCTGTCTGGCACCTCCACCCGCGGGGCCTGCAGCACCGTCGAGGGTGGCTCACCCGGCGGGGCGTCGTCGAGGGCCACCGTCCCGACGCGCTCCAACCCGGCAGCGAGGGCGACGCGCACCGAGGGGACGTTGCGCTCCGTGACCTTGACGACGACCGGCAGGTCGGGGAGCCACTCGACCGCGTGCGCGGTCCAGGCCCGCACCGCCTCCGTGGCCAGCCCTCGCCCGTGGACCGAGGACGCGAGGCGGTAGTACAGGTTGAGCACCTCGCCCGTGTCGGCCAGCTCGCGTCGACGCAGCCCACCCACACCGACGCCCTCCCGCCTGCTCGACTCCTCGACGACGCCGTAGTCGAACCCGGCGCTCTCCCACCGGCCGAGGCAGTCGCGGAACCCGTCCCCCGCCAGCTCGTCGCTCGCCGGCATCGTGTGCGGGGCGTGCTCGAAGAGCGCGGGGTCCCGGTGCAGGCGCACCCACAGGGACCGGTCGAGCGGGGTCGGCGGGCGCAAGGTGAGGCGGTTCGTCACGATCTCGCGCGGCGCCGGCACGGTTTCGACGCTACCTCCGCGCACGAGCCCCGACGGTCCTGCGGTGCAGGCCGATCGTCAGACGGCGTATGCCGTGAGGTCACCAGCCAGCTGGGGCCTCACCCGCGCGGTCAGCCGGGTCCCGTCGGCCAGGTGCTCGCTGGCGAGGACCTCACCCGTCTCGTGGATGCGGCTCACGAGGTCGCCCCGGTCGTAGGGCACGAGGACGTCGACGTCGACGTCGGGCTGCGGGAGCTCGTCCGCGATGAGCGCGCGCAGCTCGTCCATGCCCGCGCCCGTGCGGGCCGAGACGGTGACGGAGTGCCGCTCGTGGCGCCGGAGCCGGTCGAGGACCTCGGGCTCGGCGAGGTCGGCCTTGTTGATGACGACGACCTCCTTGACGTCGGTCGCCTCGAGGTCGGCGAGCACCTCGCGGACCGCGGAGACCTGCCCTTCGGGGTCGGGGTGTGACCCGTCGACGACGTGGAGCAGCAGGTCGGCCTCGGCGACCTCCTCGAGCGTCGAGCGGAACGCCTCGACGAGCTGGTGCGGGAGCTGCCGCACGAACCCGACGGTGTCGACGAGCGTGTACATCCGGCCGTCGGGCGTCTCCGAGCGACGGACCGTGGGGTCGAGCGTGGCGAAGAGCTGGTTCTCGACGAGCACGCCGGCACCGGTGAGCCGGTTGAGGATCGAGGACTTCCCGGCATTCGTGTAGCCGGCGATGGCGACGCTGGGCACCGCGTTGGCCCGACGACTGCCGCGCTTGGTGTCGCGGACCGTCTTCATCTCCGTGATCTCGCGCCGCAGCTTGGCGATGCGCGAGTTGATCCTCCGGCGGTCGAGCTCGATCTTGGTCTCACCGGGTCCGCGCGAGCCCATGCCCTGGCCCCCGGCGGCCTGGCCACCAGCCTGGCGGGACATCGACTCACCCCAGCCGCGAAGGCGCGGCAGGAGGTACTGCAGCTGGGCCAGCTCGACCTGCGCCTTGCCCTCACGGCTCTTCGCGTGCTGGGCGAAGATGTCGAGGATCAGGGCGGTCCGGTCGATGACCTTGACCTTGACGACGTCCTCGAGGGCTCGCCGCTGGCTCGGCGCGAGCTCGGTGTCGCAGATGACGGTGTCGGCTCCTTCGGCGATGACGATGTCGCGCAGCTCGACGGCCTTGCCCTTGCCGAGGTAGGTGGCCGGGTCGGGGTTCGCGCGCCGCTGGACGACGCCGGCGAGCACCTCGGACCCCGCGGTCTCGGCGAGCGCGGCCAGCTCGCGCATGGAGTTCTCGGCGTCGTCGACCGTGCCCTCCGACCAGACGGACGCGAGGACGACCCGCTCGAGCCGCAGCTGGCGGTACTCGACCTCGGTGACGTCCTCGAGCTCGGTGGAGAGCCCGGAGACGCGGCGGAGCGCTGCCCGCTCCTCGCGGTCGAGCTGATCGCCGTCGTAGGTCGCGTCGTCGTCCAGCACGAAACCGGACTCGTCGAGGTCCGACTCCCTCGCAGGGCGGACGGCCGGGTCGGCGAGCGCCTCGGCCCGCCCGGACAGGATGTGTCGTGCAGTCATGTTCCCCCTAGGGTCTCATCGCTCAACGCCCCGGGGCGAACCGTTTCTTCCGGCCGCCGCTAGCGTGTCCCCTGCGATGGGCGAGCACGACCACTACTTCACGGCCGCCCCGGCCAGCGCCGACGAGCGCCGCCGGGTGCGGGTGCGGCTCGCGGGCCGCGAGGTCGACGTCGAGGTCGCGACCGGCGTCTTCTCGCCCGGCGGGGTCGACAAGGGCACGGCCGTGCTCCTCGACGCAGCGCCGGCCCCTCCGGCGACCGGGACCTTCCTCGACCTCGGCTGTGGCTGGGGGCCGGTCGCCCTGACCCTGGCCCTCCGCTCCCCCTCGGCCACGGTGTATGCCGTCGACGTCAACGAGCGCGCTCTCGACCTCACGGGGCGCAACGCAGCGACGCTGGGGCTGGCGGGGGTGCGCGCGAGCACCGCTGACGGCATACCGGATGCCGTGCGCTTCGACCTCATCTGGTCCAACCCCCCGATCCGGGTCGGCAAGGCCGCGCTCCACGCGCTGCTGCGGGCCTGGCTGCCCCGACTCGCCCCGGGAGGTGTGGCGTACCTCGTCGTGCAGAAGAACCTCGGCTCGGACAGCCTCCAGCGGTGGGTCGAGGCGGACCTGGGGATGCCGTGCACCCGCCTCGCGTCGAGCAGGGGCTTCCGCGTGCTCGAGGTGCGGCCCGCCGCGGGCTCCTCCGACGGTTAGCGCGCATGACTCCCCGGCTCGGCGTGGTGATCGTTCCCACGCTCCCTCGCGCGGTCGCAGGGGGCGCGGAGGAGGTCGCCGACGCCGTGCGCCGAGCAGCGGACCTGGGCTCGACAAGCGTCGGTGCTGCAGCCAAGGGCGAACCGGACCTCGAGGGCTTCGTGCGCTCACCGGCCGCGACGTGAGCACGGCCCTGACCGGCTGACGCGCCGGATCAGGCGCGGAGCGCGCCGAGGTCCACGACCCCGTCGGCGACCAGGGCCGCAGGCCCGGCGAGCTCGACGCCGTGGTCGGGCAGCAGCCGCACGGTGAGCCGCCCACCCGGCACGTCGACGCGCCAGGTCGCCCCGGTGTCGAGCGAGCCGGCCCAGAAGCTCGTGGCGATCGCCGCGGCGCAGGCTCCGGTGCCGCACGAGCGCGTCTCCCCGACCCCCCGCTCGTGGACCCGCATGGCGACGTGCCCGGGCCCCATCGGGCGCACCAGCTCGACGTTCGTGCCGTGCAGCGGCTCCGGCCGGACCACCGGGGCCCGGCTGAGGTCGAGGTCCTCGAGGTCCACCTGCTCCGGCAGGGCCACGACGGTGTGGGGGTTGCCGAGGTCGACGGTCAGGGCGGAGTAGGGGTCACCGTCGTCGAGGTGGACGAGGGCGTCGAAGCCGTCGCTCTCGGCCGTCTCCGGGTTCCCGAGCCGCCACGGACCGAGGCCCACCGCGAAGCCGTCGCCATCGGTGCGCACGTGCTTGACGCCCGCACGGGTGGCGATGGCGAACTCGGGCGCGGTCTCGAGACCCTCCCGGCGGAGGAAGGCCGCGAACACCCTCGTGCCGTTGCCGCACATCTCGGACAGGCTGCCGTCGGCGTTGCGGTAGTCCATGAACCAGCGCGCGGAGGCGGCCTGGGCCCGCACCTCGGCGTCGTCGGCGAACTCGGTGGGGACGACGCGGATCACGCCGTCGCCGCCGATGCCGGCGCGCCGGTCGGCGAGGGCGGCGGCCCGCTCGGCGGTCAGGCCGAGGACGCCGTCGAGGTCGGGCACGAGCACGAAGTCGTTCTCGGTGCCGTGGCCCTTGGTGAAGGACAGCCGATCAGCCATGCCGGCCATTGTGGCCCACCGCGTCCCGCACCCGGGCCACGGCCTGCTCGACGGCGTCGGCGTCAGTGGGGTCCACCCAGCGGATGCGCGGGTCCGGCCGGAACCAGGACTCCTGCCTCCGGGCGAGACGGCGCGTGGCGGCCACGGTCTGCTCCTGCGCCTGGGCCTCGGTGAGGAGGCCGTCGAGCTCGGCGAGCGCCTGGGCGTAGCCGATGGCGGTGCTCGCGGTGCGGCCCTGCCGGATGCCGTGCGCCTCCAGTCCGCGGACCTCGTCGAGCAGCCCCTCGGCCCACATCCGCCGCACGCGCTCCGCGATGCGGGCGTCGAGCACCTCGCGGGACGGAAGGAGCCCGAGCACCAGCGTGGGGTGCACGAACTCGCGTCGCGGCATCGTCGCGGAGAACGGCCGGCCGGTCAGCTCGACGACCTCGAGGGCGCGCACGATGCGTCGTCGGTTGCCCGGCTCGACCACCGCGGCGGCGTCCGGGTCCACGGCGACGAGCTCGGCATACATCGCCTCCGTCCCGACGGACTCGGCCCGGTCCTCGATCCGGCGGCGGACCGCGCGGTCCGTCGGGGGGATCTCGAGGCGGTCGAGGAGCGCCCGCACGTAGAGCCCCGAGCCGCCGACGACGACCGGGTGGCGGCCCCGCGAGCGCACGGTCTCGAGGTCCGCCCGCGCATGGCGCTGGTAGGCGGCGACGCTGGCCTCCTCGGTGACGTCGAGGACGTCCACCTGGTGGTGGGGCACACCGCGTCGTTCGTCGACGGACAGCTTCGCCGTGCCGATGTCCATCCCGCGGTAGAGCTGCGAGGCGTCGGCCCCGACCACCTCGCCGCCGAGCTCCTCGGCGAGCCGCAGGCCGAGCTCGGACTTGCCGGTGGCCGTCGGTCCGACGACGGCGAGGACGAGGGGCCGGTCGTCCTCAGTCGGCACGCTCCTCCTCGGGGGTGTCGTCGTCGTGGCCGAACGGGTCGCGGTCGACTCCCGGCATCCACGTGAGCCCGGGCACCCCCCAGCCGTGGTTGCGCACGACCTTGCGGGCCTTGCGGGACCAGGAGCCCGAGAGCCGGTCGACGTAGAGGAAGCCGTTGAGGTGGTCGTACTCGTGCTGGAGCATCCGCGCGAACCATCCGGTCGCCTGGTAGCGGAGGTCTCGCCCGTCGAGGTCGACGCCGGTCAGCGTGGCCTGCTCGCCGCGTCGCAGGGGAAAGGACTCGCCCGGGACGGAGAGGCAACCCTCGACCTCGTCGTGCGGGTCGGGGTCACCCACCACCGGCTTCGACGACGTGAGGTACGGGTTGACGACGACGCCCCGCGTCGGGATGCCGTCGTCGTTGGCCAGCTGCCAGGTGAAGATGCGCAGCCCGACCCCGACCTGGGGGGCGGCGAGGCCGACACCACGGGCGGCGTCCATCGTCTCGAACATGTCGGCCACGAGCTCGCGGACCTCGTCGTCGATGACCTCGACGGGGTGCGCGCGCTGGTGGAGGACGGGTTCCCCGGTGATGACGACGGGACGGATGGCCATGCGCCGATTCTTCCAGAGCCGCCGGGTCGCGCAGCCCGGGCGTCGGGGGCGCCGAGGGTCGGACGACGAACAGTCGGGCCTACGTCGGCTGCGGCAGCCGCACGGTTGCCACGAGGGAGGCGAGCCGCGGGTTGTCGACCTCGTGCGCGAGCTCGACGGCTGCGGGTCCGTCGCCGTCCCGGCCGATGGCCTCGCCGTGCAGCAGGGCCCGGACGGTGAGCTCCTTCATGCCGGTGCGCCCTGCCAGCTCGCGCAGGGCGTCCACCCATCCGGAGAGCTCGGGGTGCGCGTGGCGGCGGCCGAGGTCGCACGTCGCGTCGAGGATGTAGCCGTCGAGCCACACGTAGGGGTCGGCCAACCGCCGGGCGCGACGTCCGGCGTCGGCCAGCACCTCGAACGCCCGCGTGGTGTCGCCCTCCGCCTCGGCCACGAGGGCCAGGCCCCGCGCCGAGAGGCCCTCCCAGCACGGGTCGGCGAGGTGGCACGCCCGGGCGAACGCCTGCTGGAGGACACCGGCAGCCGCTGCGACGTCGCCACGTTCGAGGTGCACCTCACCGAGCAGCGCCTGCGGCCACGGGAGGACCGCCAGCCAGTGCTCCTGCTCGGCGAGCGTGATGGACTCCTCGAGGCGCACCGCCGCCCTGTCGTAGTCACCGCGGAGCAGGTCGGCGCGGCCCATCATCGACAGCACGAACGCCTCCCGGCGGCGGTCGTCCGCGAGCCTGGCGTGCGCCTGCGCGCTCTGAAGCAGGGTCGTGGCCTCCGCGTAGTTCCCTCGGTCGCTCTCGATGCAGCCGAGGTACGTCTCGGCCTTGGCGACGAGCGAGGGCGAGCCGTCGGCGAACCTGAGCGCCTCGTGCAGCCAGCGGGTGCCCCGCTCGTAGCGCGCCCGGAGGAAGTCGACGTAACCGATCTCGGAGCGGGCGCGAGCCACCGAGGCGTCGTCCCCGCTCTCGAGGGCGAGGTCGTCCGCCTCGTTCAGGCTCGCGAGGCCCTCCTCGTCGAGCCCTCCGACGGAGTGCACGAGCGTCTCCGCCAGGACCAGGCGGGACCGGATGCGGAGGGAGGGCTCACCCGCGACGTCCGCGAGGTGGACCGCCGTCCGGAGCGACTGCATCCCCGCTCGCACCGCACCCGCCGACACCGCGGCGGCCCCGGCCTCGACGAGGGCGTCGACGGACGCCGGGTCGGTCAGGATCCCCTGGTCCTCGTGGCGTCGTTCGCGCAACGCCTCCTGCACGACGAGGCCCGGCTCGGCGTCGAGCTCCTCACGGAGCATCTCGGCGCAGATCTCGAACTGGGCCTCCGCGGCGGCGTCGTCCCCGGACAACCGGTACAGGCGGATGAGCAGGGCGTGGTGGTTCTCGTCGAAGGGGTTGATCTGCGCGGCGCGGCTGGCGTACCCCAGTGCCCGGGTGTAGTCGAGGCGGGCCATCGTCCCCAGCGCCGCCTCGTGGAGGATCGCCTCGGACGCCGCCGCGAGGTGGTGCCGCATCCGGAGCACCCACGAGTCGAACGCGACCGACCCCCGCACGGACACGCCGTCGAGCAGCTCGGCGCCGAGCCCCGGCAGGGTGACGGCACCCTGCCACGAGGAGTGCATGACGACATCCACGTCGACCCTCGTGCCGGGGGCCAGGGTGAGCACGACCGGGTCGCCGTCGACGGATCCGCCGTCCCCCACCAGGCGTCGGATCTCACCGAGGTTCCACCGCAGCGCCCCCAAGGGGTCGTCGGCGTCACCGAACAACAGCCCGGCGAGCTGGCTCCGGGACGGCGGCCGCTCGTTCAGCAGGAGGTACGCGAGGAGGGCCCAGCTCTTCCGGCTGCGGAAGCGGTAGACGGGTTCGGGCGCGTGGACGGTCGGGCGGCCCAGCAGCTGGATCTCCACGGTCATCGCCGTCCATGCTGGCACGCGGGGGTCCCGATGGACATCGCTCAGCTGAGCCGACCCGCGGCTGCGAGCACCGACGCCGGAGGATGGTCCTCGCAGTACTGCGAGGCGAAGGTCAGCCGCACCAGCCCGTCCGTGCCCACGACCACGTCCATCGCCTGGCGCCACGGGTCGTCCACGAGGGGCCGGCCCTGGGCCCGGCGCTCGGCCTGCAGCGCCACCCCGAGGTTGAGGGGAAGCCGCCAGAACGCCTCCGGCGCGTCGTGGAGGATGCGCTCCACCGGCCAGTGGCCGACCCCGAACTGTCGGTATGCCGTGTGGTCGGGGTCGCAGAGCACGGAGCACGGCAGGTGGTGCTCCGCGCGGTAGGCGGCCGCCCTGGCGGGCTCTCCCTGCGAGACGACGACCGGGGTGAGCCCGGCGGCGCGCAGGACCTCCCACTGCTCGAGCAGCCGACCCGCGCGGGCCACGCCGCAGGAGCAGCCGAAGTGCCGCCAGAACATCAGCAGGGCCGGGCCGTCGGCCCAGAACTCCGACAGCTGCCGCGGGGTCCCCGTCTCGTCCGGCAGGGCGAGGTCGGGCGCCGGCGCCCCCGGGGGTAGACCGGTGCCCTCCTCCTCCGTCGGGCCGAGGGCCCAGCCGCCGAGCCACTCGGACTCGGCGGCCTGGACCAACGCCTCGGCGGAGGTGTCGTGACTCACGAACCCTCGCTGACGAGGTAGATCTCGTCGGCGACGAGGCCGTGGGCCTCGCGGTGGACGCGGTTCGCCGCGTCCGCGTCGGGAGCCTCGACGAGGCAGAAGATCTTGCCTGCCTGCTCGTCGACCCAGTAGCGCCGGTAGGCGACGCCGTGCTGGGACTGGATCGCGACGTCCGCCGCGTGCGCGCCGGTGACGTCAGCGGCCGAGACGCCGCCGTCGATGGTGTGGACGTCCATGTACATGGGCATGTGCTTCTCCTTGGTCCGACGAGCCGGTCGGCTCGTTCGGGACCCAGCACACCGGGCTCCCGTGTGACGGAGCGTGTGACGCCGAGCAGGGTCCGCAGACTCCTCCGGCTGGGGGGCTGACCCACGAGTGGGCGGCTCCCTAGGATCGACCTCGTGAACCCCGCGATCGTCCTCGTCGCCCCGGAGCACGTCGACACCCTGGCCGACGAGTTCAACCGTTACGTGCGCGACTACGACATCCACCGCGCCGGCTCGATCGCCGAGGCGGAGGCGGTCGCCCGCGACGTCGCCGAGGGTGGCGGCCAGGTCGCGATGTTCGTCTCCGAGTCCCAGCTCCCCGACGGGCACGTCCTCGAGGCCTTCGCCCGTTGGCGTGCGGTCGTGCCGACGGCTCGCCGCCTCATCGCGGCCCACTGGTCGCGGTTCCTCACCGACGCGCCGGCCCTGCGCGCGGGTCTCGCCAAGGGCAAGTACGACGCCTTCCTCCTCATGCCCCGCGGGGTGCGCGACGAGGAGTTCCACACCGCCGTGTGCGAGCTGCTCTCGGACTGGGGGTCGACCGTCGCCGCGCCGGAGGTCGACACGGTGCGCATCGTGTCGCCCGCGTCCGACGCCCTGACCCTGGGGATCCGCGACTTCCTCGACCGGATGGGGATGCCGAACCGCACCTACACCCCGGACTCCGAGCAGGGCCGTGACGTGCTGGCGCGGGCTGGCGAGAACCCGGCATTCCCGCTCGTGGAGGCCGTCGACCGGGAGATCTTCTCGCCGACCAGCGTGCGCGACGTCGCGATCCGCGCGTTCGGCACCCCCACCGACATCGACCTGGATGCCGTCGTCGACGTCGCCGTGGTCGGCGCCGGCCCGGCGGGGCTCGCCGCTGCGGTGTACGCGTCGTCGGAGGGCCTGACCACGGTCGTCCTCGAGTCCGAGGCGGTCGGGGGCCAGGCCGGGACGTCGTCGATGATCCGCAACTACCTCGGCTTCCCGCGCGGCATCTCCGGCATGAGGCTCGCCCAGCGGGCCCGGAACCAGGCGATCCGGTTCGGGACCCGCTTCTTCACCGGCTGGTCGGTCAAGGGCCTCGAGACCGGTGCGCCGGGCGAGCCCCACGTCCTGCACACCGACGGGGGCGACATCCGCGCGCGTGCCGTCGTCGTCTCCACCGGCGTGACCTACCGCAAGCTGAGGGTGCCCGCCGTCGAGGAGCTCGTGGGTCTCGGTGTCTTCTACGGCAGCGCGATGACCGCGGCACGCGAGATGGAGGGCTACGACGTCGTCGTCGTCGGCGGGGGGAACTCCGCCGGCCAGTCGGCCGTGCACCTTTCCCGCTTCGCGAGCTCGGTGACGATCCTCGTGCGCCGCGAGGGGCTCGAGTCGACCATGTCGCAGTACCTCATCGGGGAGATCGCCTACAACCCGAGGATCAGGGTGCAGTCCTGCGCCGAGGTGGTCGACGGTGGGGGCGACGGCCGCCTGGACTGGATCAGGGTGAGGGACACCCGCACCGGCGTCGAGGAGGACCGCGAGTGCCGCGGCCTCTTCCTGCTGCTCGGGGCGGAGCCGCACTGCGACTGGCTGCCCGACTCGGTCGCCCGCGACCCGAGGGGCTTCGTGCTCACGGGGCGGGACGTCCCGCCCGAGCTGTGGTCGGGGAACCTCCCGCCGGCGAACCTCGAGACCACGGTGCCGGGGGTGTTCGCGGCCGGCGACATCCGTGCAGGCTCGATGAAGCGGGTGGCCGCGGCGACGGGAGAGGGGGCGTCTGTGGTGCCACTCGTGCACGGGTGGCTGGACCCGGGCGAGGGCCCCGGTGCCTGACGCTCGACGAGGTCCTTCGACAGAAGGGCACCATCCGGCCCCGTGAGGTGTTGTCATGGTGGTACCTCCCCTCGCGGGAGGTGCCCCAGTCCCCGAACGAGAGGAGGTCGCATGAGTTTCTTCGACAGCGCCAAGGAGAAGATCCAGCAGCTTGCCGAGGACAACCCGGACAAGGTCGAGCAGCTCAGCGACGAGGCCATCACGCGCGGGGGCGATGCCGCCGACGGCGTGACCGGCGGGAAGTACGCCGAGCAGGTCGACACCGCCCAGGGCAAGGCCGACGAGGCCGTCGGCGAGCCCTGATCCTCCTCCCTGACGCACCGGGACCCCCGACCGTTCGGTCGGGGGTCTCGGCCGTTCGGCCACGCTTTGCCGACTTCGGCCGGAAATACCGCGCGCGCGCCGCGCCCTTCCCTAGCCTTGTCGCACTCTCGCCAACGTCGGAAGGGGCCTCTCGTGGCTCACAACACGTCGGGGCTGCCGCCCCTCAACCTCGAGCCGTTCGACCCCTCCGACCTGTATGCGGCCGCCCGGTCACCACAGGCCGTCCAGGCCGCGGCCCGCACCGGAATGGGCCGACGCCGGATGGTCGCGGGGTTCGTCGTCGTCGCCGCGCTCGCCCTCACCGCCGCCGCGCTGCTCCTCGTCTGACGGGCGGACCCGGGTCGGCGCCCCGGATCAGGAGGAACACGCCGGAGCGCTGACGGATGCCGCAGGGGGGCGGCCGACGGACGGCATGCCCAGCGACACCGCGGGCTTGCCGGGCACGGGTGCGTCCTGGAGTGCCGCCCATGCGTCCCCGCCGGAGGTGCGGCGGACGGCATACACGCCGCCCTGCACGCCGGAGTCGGCGACGAGGTGGTGCGGCGCGCCGTAGGTGACCCCGACGGTCACGACGTCCCCTGGGCGGGGACGCTCGGCACCCTCGGGCACCGCGAAGTGGACGAGCCGGTTGTCGCGCGCGCGTCCCGAGAGGCGTGCGGTCGCGCCGTCCTTGCGTCCCTCCCCGGGTGACACGAGCACCTCGACGTCACGGCCCTCGACCGTGCGGTTCTCGGCCCAGGACACCCGCTCCTGCAGCTCGACGAGGCGGTCGAAGCGCTCCTGCACGACGGCCTTCGGCACCTGGTCGGGCATCGTCGCGGCGGGCGTCCCCGGGCGGACGGAGTACTGGAAGGTGAACGCGCTGGAGAAGCGCGAGGCCACGACGACCCGCAGGGTCTCGGCGAAGTCGGCCTCGGTCTCCCCGGGGAAGCCGACGATGAGGTCGGTGGTGATCGCGGCATCCGGGATGGCGGCGCGGACGGTGTCGATGATGCCGAGGAAGCGCTCGCTGCGGTAGGACCGGCGCATCGCCCTGAGCACCCGGTCGGAGCCCGACTGGAGCGGCATGTGGAGGCTGGGCATGACGTTGTGGGTCTCGGCCATCGCTTCGATGACGTCGTCGGTGAAGGCTGCCGGGTGCGGGCTCGTGAAGCGCACGCGCTCCAGCCCCTCGACCTCGCCGCAGGAGCGGAGCAGCTTGCCGAACGCGAGCCGGTCGCCGAACTCCACGCCGTAGGTGTTGACGTTCTGCCCGAGCAGGGTGACCTCGACGACCCCCTGCGCGACGAGCGCCTCGACCTCGGCGAGGACGTCGCCCGGCCGGCGGTCCTGCTCCGTGCCGCGCAGGCTGGGGACGATGCAGAACGTGCACGTGTTGTTGCAGCCCACGGAGATCGACACCCAGCCGGCGAAGGCCGAGTCGCGGCGGGTCGGCAGCGTCGACGGGAACGTCTCGAGCGACTCGAGGATCTCGACCTCGGCGCGCTTGTTGTGCCGCGCGCGGTCGAGCAGGGCCGGGAGGCTGCCGATGTTGTGGGTGCCGAAGACGACGTCGACCCACGGCGCCCGCTGGACGATGGTCTCGCGGTCCTTCTGCGCCATGCAGCCACCGACGGCGATCTGGAGGTCGGGGTTCGCGGTCTTGGCCGGGCGCAGCTGCCCGAGGTTGCCGTAGAGCTTGTTGTCGGCGTTCTCGCGCACGGCGCAGGTGTTGAAGACGACGACGTCGGCGACGTCTGGCCGCAGCTCGTGCGGGATGCTCGCGAGGTCGACGTAGCCGGCCGTCTCGAGGAGCCCGGCGAGCCGCTCGGAGTCGTGGACGTTCATCTGGCACCCGTGGGTGCGCACGTCGTAGGTCTTCGGGGCAGTCATGGCGGGACAAGGGTATGCCGGGTCCCCACGTCCCGGGAATCGCTGGCTGGACTGGCCTGCGGCCGCAGCACCCCGCTGGCAGAGTGGAGGGCCCCGACGAGGAAGGGGACCCCGTGCGCACGGTGCTCAACATCATCTGGCTCGTCTTCGGAGGCCTCTGGCTCGCCCTCGGCTACGCCCTGGCGGGTGTGCTGTTCTGCGTGCTCATCGTGACGATCCCGCTGGGGGTCGCGGCGTTCCGGATGGCGAGCTACGCGCTGTGGCCGTTCGGCCGGGCCGTCGTGCGCCAGGAGGATGCCGGCGCCGGTGCCGTCGTGCTCAACGTCGTGTGGGTCGTGCTCGCCGGGTGGTGGCTGGCGCTGGGGCACCTGCTCACGGCGGTGGCGCAGGCCATCACGATCATCGGGATCCCGCTCGCCGTCGCGAACCTCAAGCTGATCCCCATCTCGCTCGTCCCCTACGGCAAGCGGATCGTCCCGGCCGACTCGCTCGCCCCCGGAGACCGCCCGCTCCACTCGATCTGAGTCAGTCGCGTTGGTGCTCCGGGGCCTCGCGGACCGCCTCGCGCACGACGCGCAGGGCGACCTCGGAGCCGTAGCCCTTG
>DASSYJ010000011.1:0-24222 GCA_035703305.1 Ornithinibacter sp.
CGACTCGTGCCGAAGGCCGCGCGGCCCCGCGGGGTGTCCCAGAGCGCCATCTCCAGGACGACGATGAAGACGTGGATGAGCGCCACGAGGGCGGTGAGGACCGTGGCGATCGTCGTCATGGCCGATGTCTACCGCACGCGACGCCGCAGCGGCAGGCTCACGAGGCATACGGGGCCGACGGTGGTGGGCGGCGGTGGCGCGCCCGACCGTCGAGACCCGGCGACCATCGAACGGGCCGTGAGGGCAGAGGCCGGCGTCAGGAGAGCGCCGACCAGTACACCTGTGCCGGAGACGTCCAGATGCTTCACCAGGTGAGCCACCCCGGATCCCCGTGAAGCAACCAGGGGGTTGGTCCGTCGTGCGAACCACCCAACGGCTGCCTCGCCCCGTGAAGCAACCAGGGGGTTGGTCCGTCCTCCGAACCATGCAACTGCTGCCTCGCCTGTGAAGCAACCAGGGGGTTGGTCCGTCCTGCGAACCACCCAACCGGTGCCTCGCCTCGTGACGCAACCAGGGGGTTGGTCGGCCTTCCGAACCATGCGACGGATGGTTCGCCTCGTGGGACATGCAGGGGTGGCTCACCAGGTGAAGCATCTGGACCCCTCGGACGGGGGTGTTTCGGGGTGGGCCGTCGCGGGCTCCAGCGATGTCAACCGCGCAGCAGACTGCGCCTGTGGCATCGGTGGAAGCCGGGCCCGGCACTCCGACCGGTCGAGCGCCCATGGGCTGGACGCCCGCCCCCGCTCAGTCAGCCGCCGTCCCGCGCCCTACCGAGCCGCAGCCCCAGCGCGCCAGGCTCCTGATATCGGGCCGCCGCCCGGGCGTGCATCCTCGGTCCGCACCCGGCCGCTCAGGTGGTGGTCAGCAGGATCTTCCCCACGTGGCGGCCGGCCTCGAGCTCACGGTGGGCGGTCGCGGCATCCGCCAAGGGGTGGCGCGACTGGACGACCGGGTGCACGCGGCCGGCCACGATGAGCGGCCACACGTGCTCGCGCACCGCGGCCACGATCGTCGCCTTCTCCGTCGGTGGCCTCGCTCGTAGCGAGGTCGCGATGACGGCCCCGCGCTTGGCGAGGAGTGCCGCGATGTCGAGCTCACCCTTGGTGCCGCCCTGCATCCCGATGATGACGAGTCGACCACTCGTGGCGAGGGCGGCGATGTTGCGGGAGAGGTACTTCGCTCCCATGTTGTCGAGGATGACGTCCGCGCCCTCGCCGTCGGTGGCCTCACGCAGCCGTTCGACGAAGTCCTCCTCGCGGTAGTTCACGAGCACCTCGGCCCCGAGCCGCCGACAGGCCTCGAGCTTCTCCGAAGACCCGGCGGTCACCGCCACGCTCGCGCCCACCTCGCGGCCGAGCTGGATCGCCATGGTCCCGATGCCCGAGGAGCCGCCGTGCACGAGCAGTGTCTCGCCGGGCTGGAGGTTCGCCGTGAGGAAGACGTTCGACCACACCGTGCACACGACCTCCGGGAGGGCGGCGGCGTCGACGAGGGGCACCCCGGCGGGCACGGGGAGCACCTGACCGGCCGGCACGCGGGCGTACTCGGCATACCCACCACCGGCGAGCAGGGCGCAGACCTCGTCACCCACGGACCATCCCTCGACGCCATCCCCGAGCTCCTCGACGACGCCGCTCACCTCGAGACCCGGCACGTCGGACTGTCCGGCCGGCGCGGAGTAGAAGCCCTGCCGCTGCAGCAGGTCGGCCCGGTTGACGCCCGCCGCCACGACCCGCACCAGCAGCTCGCCGGGTCGCGGCTCGGGCCGCTCGACCTCGGACAGGACGAGGGCCTCGGGGCCACCGAACGCAGGGATCGTGACGGCCTTCATCCCGCCAACCTACGACCACCGGCGTGCCATGAGTTCCAGAGGCGCGTCGGCAACCAGCACGAGGTCGCGGGCATCCCGGCCGGCTGCCCCGACGGCATCCCGGGCGGCATCCCGTGCGCTTCGGCCTCACGCCGGCGCCGCGCCGGCACTCGCTGGTGGCGCGCCGCCACGCGTCCCCCGCGATGCCGCCGACCGCACACCCCCGTATCGGCTCGCCTCCGCATACGGTGGGTGGCTCTGCTGTCCGACACCGATGGGAGCGACCATGTCGATCGAACGCCGAACAGTCCTCAAGGGGGGCGCAGCCGTGGCCGGGGGAGCCGTGCTCGGCGGCCCGTTCCAGGGCCTCGTGGCCGGACCGGCCGCAGGCCTCGGTGCCCCGGCCTTCCGCGGGCTGCGCGCCACCCCCGACGAGCGGGACGGCAAGGTCCGCCTGCACCTGCCCGAGGACTTCTCCTACCGGTCCTTCCACGACACCGAGTCGCCCGTCACGCTCGACGACGGCACCGTCCTCCCGGGGCGTCACGACGGGATGGCCGCGTTCGCCCGTGGGGGCGGGCAGGACGGCCAGGACGCGCAGGTCACCCTCGTCCGCAACCACGAGATCAACGGGTCCGGCACGCCGTTCGGGCCGATCGGGGACCACACGTACGACGCCAAGGCCCGGGGTGGCTGCACCGTCATCGACGTCTCGCTCACCGGCGAGGTCGCCGGGGCCCGGACCGGCCTCAACGGCACGATGATGAACTGCTCCGGTGGACCGATGCCGTGGGGCGTGTGGATCACCTGCGAGGAGACCGTCAACGGCCCCGACGTCGGCCCCGACTTCACCGGCGCCCCGAACACCGCACTCACGCAGCCGCACGGGTTCATCTTCGAGGTGCCGACGAGCGGACGAGCCTCCGCCGAGCCGGTCACGAAGGCCGGTCGGTTCGCACACGAGTCCGTCGCGTTCGACCCGCGCGGCGGCAGCCTCTACCTCAGCGAGGACAACTTCGCCTTCCCCTCGGGCTTCTACCGCTACACGCCGCAGTCCTCCCCGATGGAGACCGGGCGCCTGGCCAACGACGGCCGTCTCCAGATGCTCAAGGTCAAGGGCGTCGACAACGCCCACCTCGAGGCAGCGCAGGAGAAGGGCGCACGGTATGCCGTCGAGTGGGTCGACATCGACGACCCGGACCCCACGTTCCCCTACACGCCCGGCCAGGTGGCTCCGACCACGAACGACGACGCGCTGACCCACGTCGGTGACCAGGGGCGCGCCCAGGGCGCCGCCCACTTCTCCCGCCTCGAGGGCACGATCCACGATGGCGGCGTCATCTACTTCACGTCCACCCAGGGCGGGGGAGCCGCGATGACCGGCCCCGACAGCGTCGCCGGCTACGGCAAGGGGTTCGGCCAGGTGTGGGGCTACGACACGCGGTCCGAGACGCTCTTCCTCGTCTACCAGTCACCCGGCAAGAGCACCCTCGACCTCCCTGACAACATCACGGTGAGCCGGCGCGGCACCCTCGTCGTCTGCGAGGACAGCACCCAGGACAACTACGTCCGCGGGCTGTCCCGGGGTGGCCAGCTCTGGGACATCGCGCTCAACCGGCTGACGAGCAGCACGGGGACGGACCGCAGCGGCGACGAGTTCGCCGGCTCGACGTTCAGCCCCGATGGCCACACCCTCTTCGTCAACATCCAGGCGAGCGCGGGCATGACCTTCGCGATCTGGGGTCCGTGGGAGCGCATCGGCGTCTGACCGGTGCGTCTGGCCGACGAGAGCAGGGAGCACGCCCCCGAGCCTGGCAGCCTCAGGTGGCGGCGTGCTCCCTACTCTCGACCGGGGGGTCGGCGCGACCGCCCGAGGCGTGCGCTGAGGCTCGCCGCCGCGGACCGCACCGACCCCACGAGGCGCGCCGTGGTCGCGGCGTCGACGTCGGCCTGGGGGTACGTGACGGCCACCCCTGCGACCGGGTACTCGTTGTGGTCGAGCACCGCGACGGCCACCGAGCCCAGACCGGCCGTGACCAGGCCGTCCTCCACGGCGTGGCCGCGCTGGCGCACCGCCTGGAGCTCGGCGCGGAGCTGCGTGGTCGACGTCGGGCCACGCCCGTCGCGCTGTACGAGCGCGGCCCGGTCGGGGTAGAGCGCCCGCACCTGGGCGGCCGGCAGGGCGGCAAGCATCGCCAGGCCGGATGCCGTGAGCGCGGCCGGCAGCCGCACCCCCACGTCGGTGACGAGCAGCGGGCGACCCGGGGCACGCTGCTCGATGACGTAGAGGACGTCCCGGCCGTGAAGCACGGCGAGGTGCGCGTTGTGCCCCGTCTGGTCCACGAGGCGGTCCATGACCCCGCGGGCCATCCGCTCCAACGGAGCCTGCCGCTGGTAGGCGGAGCCGAGCTCGTATGCCGCGAGGCCCAGTCCGTAGCGCCGCTCCTCGGGCAGATGGCGCACGTAGCCACGGTCGACGAGGACGGCCAGCAGGTGGTAGACGCTCGAGCGCGGCAGGCCGAGGTCGCGCGCGATGGCCGCGGCGGGCACCGGCTCCCCGCGGCGCGCGATGAGGGCGAGGACGTCGAGGGCGTGGCCCGCGGCAGGAGCGTTGGCCATTCTCAGACCACCCACCGGTAGCGCCGCTCCGGGCGCCCGGTCGAGCCGTAGCGCAGGCGGACGTCGGCCTGGCCCACCGCCACGAAGTGCTCGAGGTAGCGGCGGGCGCTGACCCGGGAGAGGCCAGCGAGCTCGGCGACCTCGGTGGCCGACAGCGTCGCCCGGGCGTCGTGGAGGACGCCCTCGACGAGCCGGGCCGTCTCGGTGCTCATCCCCTTCGGCAGGGGCACGGCGGCGGCCGAGGCGCCTGCGGCCCGCACGAACACCCGGTCGACGTCCTCCTGACCGTGCACCTCGGTGCGGTCCAGGAGTCGGCGCTGCGCGGCATACCGGTGCAGCCTCTCCTCCAGGTCGGGGAACCCGAAGGGCTTGAGGAGGTAGTCCGTGACGCCGAGCCGCACCGCGGACCGCACCGACTCACTCTCCTTCGCCGCGGTGATGACGATGGCGTCGCACTGGTCGGGGCCGCCGCGCAGGTCCGCGAGCAGGTCGAGGCCGAACCGGTCCGGGAGGTAGAGGTCGAGGAGGAGCAGGTCGGGGTGGAGGCGCGCGACGGCATCCGCGGCCTCGGCTCCCGAGTGCGCGACGCCGACGACCTCGAACCCGTCGACCCGTGACACGAAGCCGACGTGGATGCGCGCCACCATGAAGTCGTCGTCGACGACGAGGACCCGGATCACGAGACCGGCTCCGTGACAACGGGATCCGCGAGGGTCGACACCCCGAGCCGGGCGACGAACGACGTGGCCCCGTCGTCGCGCTCGACGTGGATCTCGCCCCCGCGGCGGCGGCAGACGAGGCGCGTCAGGGCCAGCCCGACGCCGTGCTCGAGGGGGTCGACGCGTTTCGTCGTGACCCCGTGGTCGAAGACCCGGGGCACGAGCTCGTCGGGGATTCCGGGGCCGGAGTCGGAGACCACGATCTCCACCGTGCTCGCGTCCTGGCCGATGCGCACGCTGACCCACGGCGTGTCGGCCGACCCGCGCGGGGCGTGCTCGAGGGCGTTGTCGACGAGGTTGCCGAGCACCGTCGCGACGTCCGCTGCGTCGTGCGGCTCGAGGCGCCCGAGCTGTGACTCCTCGCTGATCGTGAGGTCGACCCGGCGCTCGTTGGCGGTGGCGACCTTGGCCATGAGGAGCGCCGCGATCGTGGGATCGCGGACGAGGGTGTTGACCGTGACGTCGAGCGCGTCGCGGCGCTCGCTCAGCGCGTCGACGTAGCGGACGACCTCGTCGAGCTCGCCGATCTGGATCAGGCCGCTGATGGTGTGCAGCTGGTTGGCGAACTCGTGCGCCTGGGCCCGCAGGACGTGGGCCGTCGAGCGGAAGGACCCGATCTCCCGCTCCAGGTCGGCGAGCGCGGTGCGGTCGCGCATCGTCGTGACGGTGCCGAGCACGCGGTCGTCGCTGACGACGCGCATCGTGCTCATGACGAGCACCCGCCCGCGTCGGATGACCACCTCGTCTCGGGACGCGGTGACGTGGTCGTCGGGGTCGACGTCGCCGGCGTCCCGGGGGTTCTCGCCGACGAGGACCTCGCGCAGCCGACCCTCGATGCGCAGGTCGTCGATCGAGGTGCCGATGGCGTGCTCGGGCAGGTCGAGGAGGTGGCGGGCCACCTCGTTGACGAGGGTGATCCGGTGCTGGGGGTCGAGCGCGATGACTCCCTCGGCGATGCCGCGGAGCATGGCCTCGCGGTGCTCGGCCAGGCCGGCGATCTCTCCCGGCTCCATGCCGCGGGTCTGCCGCTTGATCCGCCGCGACAGCAGCCACGACCCCCCGAGGCCGACGACCAGGGCGATGCCGAGGTAGGTCAGCAGGTAGGACGACGTGCCCTGCAGGCGCTCCCACGTGGAGGGAACCCGTTCGGCGACCATGACCGTGCCGAGGTGCGCGCCGACCGAGTCGGCCGACTCGGCGAGGACGGGGACCTGGGAGACGAGGTGGCTCTCGCCGTCGAGCACGAGGGTCCCCGACCAGCTGGCGCCCTCGGCCACCCGGGCGTCCTCGACCGGCAGCTCGGCGTCCTGGAGCGACACGTCGGTGGAGACCCGCACGTGCAGGTCCGGCTCGGCGAAGCTCACCGACGTCACCCCCGTCTGCGTGACGACCCCCTGACCCAGTGAGGCCAGGCCCGTGCGCGTCTCGGGCTCGGCGAGGTTGGCGCGCGTCAGCGGGTTGGCCGCGATCTGCTCGGCGAGGGCGGACACCCGGCGGCCCTCGACGCGCACGAAGGTCGCCTCGGACTGCGCGAGCGAGACGGCCGCGACCGCCACGAGGACGACGACGATGATGGCGAGCTGGAGGGCGAAGAGCTGCCCCGCCAGCGTCGACCGACGCCGCCTGCGCATGACCACTATGAACTCAACCTTCTCTGGTGACAGAAGCGCGACAGGAGACCAGCCGCGACCCCACGATCATCGCGTTCACCTCCACCACACGAAAGCGATCTCAACGATGAGACTCCACCGCATCGCCCTCGGGGCCGTCGTCGCGGCGACCCTCGCCGTCACCGGCTGCGGCGCCACCAAGGACTCGGGGTCGACCGACGCGTCGGCCTCCTCGGCAGGCGGAGGGGCCCCCGCCACGGGCCTCCAGTACATGGTCCCCAACGCCCCCGGCGGTGGCTACGACACGACGGCCCGCACGGCGGCCCAGGTCATGGAGAAGGAGAAGATCACCGGCTCCATCCAGGTCTTCAACCTGCCGGGCGCGGGCGGCACCGTCGGGCTCCAGCGGGTCGTCAACGAGAAGGGCAACGGGAAGCTCGCGATGCAGATGGGCCTCGGCGTCGTCGGCGCGGCCTACACGCAGAAGTCGCAGGCCTCCCTGGGCGACACGACGCCCATCGCGAAGCTCATCGAGGAGGCCGGCGCGATCGTCGTGCCGAAGGACTCCCCGTACACCGACATCACCCAGCTCGTCGAGGCGTGGAAGAAGGACCCCAAGTCCATCGCCGTCGGGGGCGGCTCGTCGCCGGGCGGCCCTGACCACCTCCTGCCGATGCAGCTCGCCAACGCGGTCGGCATCGACCCCAAGACCGTGAGCTACGTGTCGTACGACGGCGGCGGCGAGCTCCTGCCCGCGCTCCTCGGCAACAAGATCGCCTTCGGGGCCAGCGGCTTCGGCGAGTTCCTCGACCAGGTCGAGGCCGGTGACGTCCGCGTCCTCGCCGTCACGAGCGCCGAGCGCGTCGACGCGCTCAAGGACGTCCCCACGCTCAAGGAGAAGGGGATCGACCTGGAGTTCACGAACTGGCGCGGCGTCGTGGCCCCGCCCGGCCTCTCCGAGGCGGACACACAGGTCTGGATCGACGCGTTCACGAAGATGCACGACTCCGCCGCGTGGAAGGCCGAGCTCGAGAAGCGCGGCTGGGTCGACGCGTTCGCCACGGGAGACGAGTTCGGCACCTTCCTCAAGGAGCAGGACACCGAGGTCGCCCAGATCCTGCAGACCCTCGGCCTGGCATGAGCATCGAGGCCCCTTCGGCCACCGGGCGGGTCCGGGACCGCGCACAGTACGGCGTGTGCGCGGCCCTGGGCCTGCTCGGGCTGGTCGTCATCGTCGACGCGACGCGGATCGGCGCCGCCACGAGCAGCAACGACCCGGTGGGGCCGAGGGCCATGCCGTTCGTCATCGGGGCCGCGCTCATCGTCGTCGCCGTCCTCTACGCCCTCGACGTCTCACGCGGAGGCATCGGGGAGCAGGAGGCCGGCGAGGACGTCGAGCTGGGCCACCCCGCCGACTGGCGCACCGTGGGCCTCCTCGCGGGGGCGTTCCTCCTCAACGCGTTGCTCATCGAGCCGCTCGGCTGGGTCATCAGCGGCTCGCTGCTCTTCGCCCTCTCGGCGTTCGCCCTGGGGAACCGCCACCACGTCCGCGGCCTGGCCATCGGCATCGTCCTGGCCCTCGTGACCTTCTACGCCTTCGCGATCGGCCTCGGTGTCAACCTGCCGGCCGGCATCCTCCAAGGAATCCTCTGATGGACAACCTCAACGCGCTCCTCGGCGGGTTCGCAGACGTCATCACGCCGGTCAACCTCCTCGTGGCACTACTCGGCGTCGTCGTCGGCACGGCGGTCGGGGTCCTGCCCGGCATCGGCCCGGCGATGACGGTCGCCCTGCTCCTGCCCATCACCTACGGGCTGCCCGTCGAGCAGTCGCTCATCCTCTTCGCGGGCATCTTCTACGGCGGGATGTACGGCGGGTCGACAACGTCGATCCTCCTCAACACGCCGGGGGAGTCGGCCTCGGTCGTCACCGCCCTCGAGGGCAACAAGATGGCCAGGACGGGGCGTGCGGCGCAGGCGCTCGCGACCTCGGCGATCGGCTCGTTCGTCGCCGGGACGATCGGCACCATGCTCATCGTCCTCGTGATGCCGCAGGTCGTGGACTTTGCCATCAGCCTCGGCTCGCCGGAGTTCCTCGCGATCATCCTCGTCGCCTTCGTCGGCACCGCGGCGATCCTCGGGTCCTCACGGGTGCGCGGCTTCGCGGCCCTGCTCGTCGGCCTCACCCTGGGCCTGGTCGGCACCGACTTCGTCACGGGCCAGCAGCGGCTGACCTTCGGGAGCCCGTTCCTCGCGGACAACATCGACGTCGTCGTCATCGCCGTCGGCATCTTCGCGGTGGGGGAGGCCCTCTGGGTGGCGGCGCACCTGCGGCGCAAGGCCGCGACCGTCATCCCCGTCGGCCGGCCGTGGCTCTCGCGGGAGGACTGGGGCCGGTCGTGGAAGCCCTGGCTGCGCGGCACGGCGCTCGGCTTCCCGTTCGGGGCGATCCCGGCCGGTGGTGCGGAGATCCCGACCTTCCTCTCCTACCTCACCGAGCGGAAGCTCTCGAGGCACCCCGAGGAGTTCGGCAAGGGCGCCATCGAGGGTGTCGCGGGCCCCGAGGCGGCCAACAACGCGTCGGCGGCGGGCACGATGGTGCCGCTCCTCGCCCTCGGCCTGCCGACGAACGCCACCGCGGCGATCATCATCGCCGCCTTCATGAGCTACGGCATCGAGCCGGGCCCGCTCCTCCTCACGAAGGAGCCGGACCTCGTCTGGATGCTCATCGCCAGCCTGTTCATCGGCAACGCGTTCCTGCTCGTCCTCAACCTGCCCCTCGCGCCGACGTGGGCCAAGCTGCTGCGCATCCCGCGGCCGTACCTCTACGCGGGGATCCTGTTCTTCGCGTCGATGGGTGCGTATGCCGTGAACGCGCAGCCGTTCGACCTGTTCCTCCTGCTGGCGCTGGGTGCTCTGGGCTTCGCGATGCGACGGTTCGGCCTCCCCGTGCTGCCGCTCATCGTCGGGGCCATCCTCGGGCCGTTGTTCGAGCGGCACCTGCGCCGGTCGCTCCAGACGAGCGGAGGCGACATCTCCGGCCTCGTCGGGGGGCCCGTCGCCCTGGTCTGCTACTTCATCGTCATCAGCGTGCTCGTCTGGCCGCTCATCGCCCGCCTCCGGCGGGGGTCCCGTGGCGAGGACGGTGACGGCGGTGGGGGCGGTGACGGCGGGGCGCCCCAGGACCCCGTCGCCGCCGGCCGCACCGCGGGGGGCGCCCCCGTGGTCACCTCCGAGGCCACCGGTGGAGACCTGTCCGCCGGCACCGGCGGAGACACGTCCGACGGCACCGCCGAGGTCGCCGGTGGCGGCACCTCCACCCGGGAAGGAACCGCACCATGACCGTCCTCGTGGGATACGTCCCCACTCCGCTCGGGGAGGCCACCCTCCGCGCCGGCGTCGAGGAGTCCCGGCGCCGCGGGGAGCCCCTCGTCGTGCTCAACATGTCCCGCGACGACGTGCTCGTCGACGCCCACCGGGCCGCGACCGACGACCTCGAGCGCGTCGAGCGCGACGTCGCCGAGCTCGGGGTCGAGGTCGACGTGCTCCGGATCGAGGCGGGCAGCGACCCGGCCGAGGCCATCGTCCACGCGGCGGCCGAGCGAGGGGCCTCGGTCGTCGTCATCGGGCTCCGGCACCGGTCTCCCGTCGGCAAGCTCATCATGGGCTCGACGGCGCAGCGGATCCTGCTCGACGCCCGCTGCCCGGTGCTGGCGGTGAAGGTCGAGTGAGCGCGGTGACCGCCACCGCCGACCTCTACGACGTGCACGGCGAGGCGCTCCAGTCGTGCTCGGTGCAGCTGCGGCACTACGGCGGCCGCACGGCATTCGACGGCATCATCAGCACGGTCCGGTGCCACCGCGACAGCGCCCTCGTCAAGGCCGCGCTCGCCGAGCCGGGTGACGGGCGGGTGCTCGTCGTCGACGGGGGCGGGTCGCTGGAGTCCGCCCTCATGGGCGACCTCATCGCCGCCTCGGCCGTCGAGAACGGGTGGGCCGGCATCGTCATCCACGGCGCGGTGCGCGACGTCGTGGCGCTGCGCGACCTCCCCCTCGGGGCGCTCGCGCTGGGCTCGAACCCGCGCAAGAGCGCCAAGGAGGGGGTCGGGGAGCGTGACGTCACGGTGTCGTTCGGTGGCGTCGAGTTCGCGCCGGGGCAGCGGCTCTGGGCCGACGAGGACGGCATCCTCGCCACCCGCCCGTAGTCCCAACTTTCCCGCCCGATCCACAAACCTTCACCTCGGCAGCACGTCGTTTCGGGTGTCTACCTGAGAGTCCCTGCGCGAAGGCCTCCGCCGTTCGTAGACTGCGCTCCGCGGGCAGGGAGAGTGGGCAGCGACGACGCACGGGAGAGGCCGCGGGTGGCGGGTGGCAAGGGCGGTGGGGCGGTCCTCGTCGACCCGCGCGACCGCGCCCGCCTCGCCGAGGCGCCCGTGCCGTTCTCGCGCGTGCTCGCGCTCTTCCGCCCCCACCGGGGCCGGGTGCTGGTCGTCGTCGCGATCATCGTCGTGACGAGCGTGGTCTCGCTCGCGCAGCCGTTCCTCGTCCGTGAGGTCGTCGACGTCGCCCTGCCCCAGCAGGACGTCCACGTGCTCGTCCTCGCCGTGTGCGGCATGGTCGTCGTCGCCGCGGTGACCCAGCTGTTCGGGGTCCTCCAGACCTGGCTGTCGACGCAGGTGGGCCAGCGGGTGATGCACGAGCTGCGCACGGACCTCTTCACCCACCTCCAGCGCCAGTCGGTCAGCTTCTTCACCCGCACGCGGGCGGGCGAGGTGCAGTCGCGCCTCACCAACGACGTCAACGGGATGCAGAGCGTGGTCACCTCGACCGCCACGTCGATCGCGTCGAACATCACGACGGCGGTCGCCACCACGGTCGCGATGGTGGCGCTCTCCTGGCGCCTGTCGCTCCTCTCCCTCCTCGTCCTCCCGCCGGCGGTCTGGCTGACCCGGAAGGTCGCCCTCGTCCGACGGGAGGTCAAGGCGACCCAGCAGCGCCACCTCGCGCACCTCAACCACCAGATCGAGGAGGCCCTCTCCGTGAGCGGGGTGCGGCTCGCGAAGACCCTGGGCACGAGCGCCCGCACCGCGGAGCGCTTCGCGGCGACCTCGGACGACCTCGTGCACCTCGAGCTGCGGTCGCAGCTCGCGGGCCGGTGGCGGATGGCGACGATGCAGATCGTCTTCGCGGTCATCCCCGCCCTCGTCTACCTCGCCGCGGGACTGCCGGCGACCTCCGGCGGGATGACCATCGGCACCCTCGTCGCGTTCACCGCGCTCCAGGCCGTCATCTTCCGACCCCTCATGGGCCTGCTCAACGTCGGGGCCCAGTGGGTGACCTCGATGGCGCTCTTCTCGAGGGTGTTCGAGTACCTCGACCTGGTTCCCGACGTGCCCGCACCGGTCCGGCCGGTGCCCGTGGACCCGTCCACGGTGCGGGGTCACGTGCGGGTCGAGGGCGTCACCTACCGGTATGCCGGCGCCGACCGCGACGCCCTCGCCGACCTCACGCTCGACGTCCCCGCGGGGAGCACGCTCGCCCTCGTCGGGGCGACGGGCTCCGGCAAGTCGACCGTCGCCGCACTGCTCGCCCGGCTCCACGACCCCGACCGAGGGCGGGTGACCGTCGACGGTGTGGACGTCAGGGACATCGACCCCGACGTGCTCGCCGCGATCGTCGGGGTGGTCTCGCAGGAGAGCTACCTGCTCCACACCACCGTGCGCGACAACCTCCTCCTCGCGCGCCCCGATGCCGACGAGGCGACCCTCTGGAGGGCGCTGACCGCCACCCAGGTCGCCGACCTCGTCGCGTCCCTGCCCGACGGGCTCGACACCGTCGTCGGTGCCCGCGGGTTCCGGTTCTCGGGTGGCGAGCAGCAGCGCCTCGCCGTCGCCCGCACGATCCTGCGAGACCCGCCCGTGCTCGTGCTCGACGAGGCGACGAGCGCGCTCGACACGACCACGGAGCGCGCGCTCCAGGCGGCCCTCGACGACCTCGCCCGCGGTCGCACGACGATCACGATCGCCCACCGGCTGTCGACCATCCGGCACGCCGACCGGATCGCGGTCCTCTCCGGGGGCCGGCTCGTCGAGCAGGGCACCCACGAGGAGCTCGTGGAGTGCGGCGGTCGCTACGCCACCCTCGTGGCCGTGGGGGCACCGGCCACGGCCTGACCCGCCGCTGCCCCACGTTTCTCGCCCGATCCCGGAACCTTCACCTCGGCACCACGTCATGACCGGTGCCCAGGTGAAGGTTCCTGGGCGAAGAGCCCGCCCGGGTGCTTGCGCCCGGCACCCGCGCGCGGTGCTCGCACGGCCGGACCGGCTCGGGCGAGGACATGATGGAGGCCAGCCCCGCGCGACCTGCGGGCTGCCGCCGACCAGGGAAGTGAGAGCAGCGTGAGATACCACGTCAAGACCCGCCCCGAGCACGTCTCGTGGGAGTGGATGCGGGACATCTGGGTCGCGGCCGACGACATCGACCTCTTCGAGAGCGCGTGGCACTGGGACCACTTCTACCCGTTGACGGGGGACCTCACGGGCTCGAACCTCGAGGGCTGGACGACGCTGGCCGCCCTGGCCCAGGCCACGTCACGGATCCGCGTCGGGTGCCAGGTGACCGGCATGATCTACCGGCACCCGGCCGTGCTCGCCAACATGGCCAGTGCCGTCGACGTCATCTCCGGCGGGCGCCTCGAGCTCGGCGTCGGAGCCGGGTGGAACGAGCTGGAGACCACGGCATACGGCATCGAGCTCCCGCCGCTGAAGGCGCGCTTCGACCAGTTCGACGAGGGGGTGCAGGTGCTCATCGGCCTCCTCACCGAGGAGCAGACGACCTTCCACGGCAGGTACTTCCACCTGACGGATGCCCGCAACGAGCCCAAGGGCCTCCAGCGGCCGCACCCGCCGATCACCATCGGCGGCAAGGGCCCGAAGCGCACCCTGCTGGCGGTGGCGAAGTGGGCGCAGCAGTGGAACGCCATCGTGTCGGGGCCGGACGAGTGGCTGGGGCTCAAGGACGTGCTGCTCGAGCACTGCGCGGCCGTCGGGCGCGACCCTGGCGAGATCGACTGCTCGGTCAACGTCATGGTCCGCAGTTCCGACGACGCCGCGGTCGGCTCAGCGGCCGAGACGGCTGCGGCGTACCGCGACGCCGGGGTCGACATCGTCGTCATGAACCTGCCGCAGGGTGCCCCGGCGGAGCTGCTCGAGCGGCTGGCCACGAGGCTCGGTCCCCTCTGACTCCACCCACGGCCGGGCAGACCCACCGGCCGGAGTCACGCCCCGGCTGGCGCGGTCGTGGGACCATGCGTCTCGCACCCGAGACGGTATGCCGTCCGCGCACCTGTCGCTCACGGCATACCGGCGCTTCCATGGACACCATGAGCAGCGCAGCCGTCACCGTGGGCACCGCACCCGTCGCCGCCGCCGTGACCGTCGGCACCGGGCCCCTGACCATCGAGGAGGTCGTGCGGGTCGCCCGCCACGGCGCTCCGGTCACCGTGCCCGACGACGCCCTCGCCGAGGTGCGACGCACCCGGGAGGTCATCCGCGGTCTCGCCGACGACACCGAGCCGCACTACGGCGTCTCGACCGGGTTCGGCGCCCTCGCGACGCGCCACATCCCGGTGCCGATGCGCCGCCAGCTGCAGCGGTCGCTGGTCCGCTCGCACGCCGCAGGATCCGGCCCCGAGGTCGAGCGCGAGGTCGTCCGGGCGCTCATGCTCCTTCGCATCTCGACCCTCGCGACGGGCCGCACCGGCATCCGTGAGGAGACCCTGGCCGCCTACGTCGCGATCCTGAATGCCGGGATCGTGCCCGTCGTGCACGAGTACGGCTCGCTGGGGTGCTCGGGCGACCTCGCACCCCTCGCGCACTGCGCGCTCGCGCTCATGGGGGAGGGGGAGGTGCGCGACGTGCACGGGGAGCGGATGCCGGCCGCGGACGCCCTCGCCGCCGCCGGCATCACGCCGGTGGAGCTCGAGGAGAAGGAGGGCCTCGCGCTCATCAACGGCACCGACGGCATGCTCGGGATGCTCTGCCTGGCGATCGCCGACCTCCGCGAGCTCCTCGTCGTCGCCGACATCGCCGCGGCAATGTCGGTCGAGGGCCTGCTCGGGACCGACGACGTCTTCGCGGCCGACCTGCACGCGCTGCGGCCCCAGCCGGGTCAGGCTGCGTCGGCTGAGAACATCCGGAAAGTCATGGCGCACAGCGACATTCGCGAGTCGCACCGCACTGAGGCGTGCACCCGCGTGCAGGACGCCTACTCGCTCCGGTGTGCTCCCCAGGTCGCCGGGGGAGCCCGCGACACGGTCGACCACGCGGCGCAGGTCGCGGGCTGGGAGCTCGCCTCGGCCGTCGACAACCCCGTCGTGACGCCCGATGGCCGCGTCGAGTCGAACGGCAACTTCCACGGGGCGCCGGTGGCCTACGTGCTCGACTTCCTCGCCATCGTCGCGGCCGACCTCGCGTCGATCTCGGAGCGCCGCACCGACCGGTTCCTCGACGTCGCGCGGAGCAACGGGCTGCCGCCGTTCCTCGCCGACGACCCCGGGGTCGACAGCGGCCACATGATCGCGCAGTACACCCAGGCCGCGATCGTCTCGGAGCTGAAGAGGCTGGCGGCCCCGGCGTCCGTGGACTCGATCCCGAGCTCGGCGATGCAGGAGGACCACGTCTCGATGGGCTGGTCGGCGGCGCGCAAGCTGCGGCGGTCCGTCGACGGACTGGCCCGCGTCCTGGCCGTCGAGGTGCTCACGGCAGCGCGCGGCATCCAGCTCCGTGCGCCACTGACCCCCGCTCCAGCCAGTGCCGCAGTCGTCGACGCCCTCGTCACGGCCGGCGCGGGCCGACCCGGCGCGGACCGGTGGCTGTCGCCGGAGATCGACACGGCATACGGCCTCGTCAGCGACGGCACGGTGCGCCGCGCCGCCGAGTCCGCGACCGGCCCCCTCACCTGACCCCACCACCCCGAGTCGTGGGCCCGGCGACTACCGCAGCCGGCCGAGCACACGACCCGACGAGAACGGAGAACCCCATGGACGGCGCCCGTCCGGTTCGCGCGCAGCGCGGCACGACCCTCACCGCCCGGCAGTGGTCGACCGAGGCCCCGCTGCGGATGCTCATGAACAACCTCGACCCCGAGGTGGCCGAGCGTCCCGACGACCTCGTCGTCTACGGCGGCACCGGCCGGGCCGCGCGGGACTGGAGGTCCTTCGACGCGATGGTGCGGACGCTGACGACCCTCGAGGCCGACGAGACGATGCTCGTGCAGTCGGGCCGGCCGGTGGGCGTCATGCGGACCCACGAGTGGGCCCCACGGGTGCTCATCGCCAACTCGAACCTCGTCGGCGACTGGGCGACGTGGCCGGAGTTCCGGCGCCTCGAGCACCTCGGGCTGACGATGTACGGGCAGATGACTGCCGGGTCGTGGATCTACATCGGCACCCAGGGGATCGTCCAGGGAACCTACGAGACGTTCGCCGCCGTGGCGGAGAAGCGCTTCGGCGGGTCCCTCGCGGGCACCCTGACGCTCACCGGCGGGTGTGGAGGAATGGGGGGCGCGCAGCCGCTCGCGGTCACGATGAACGACGGGGTCTGCCTCATCGTCGACGTCGACCCAGCGCGCCTCCACCGGCGGGTCGAGCACCGCTACCTCGACGAGGTCGCCGACACCCTCGACGACGCGGTCGAGAAGGTGCTGCGTGCCAAGGACGAGCGCCGGGCGTGGTCGGTGGGCGTGGTGGGCAACGCGGCCGAGGTGTTCCCCGAGCTGCTGCGGCGGGGGGTGCCGATCGACGTCGTGACCGACCAGACGTCCGCGCACGACCCGCTGTCGTACCTGCCCGAGGGGGTCGCCCTCGAGGAGTGGGCGGAGTACGCCGAGAAGAAGCCGGAGGAGTTCACCGACCGCGCTCGGGCCTCGATGGCGAGGCACGTGCAGGCGATGGTCGACTTCATGGACGGCGGCGCCGAGGTGTTCGACTACGGCAACTCGATCCGTGACGAGGCCCGCCTGGGGGGCTGCGCCCGGGCGTTCGACTTCCCGGGGTTCGTCCCGGCATACATCCGTCCGCTGTTCTGCGAGGGGAAGGGCCCGTTCCGGTGGGCCGCGCTCTCGGGGGACCCCAAGGACATCGCGGCCACGGACCGCGCGGTGCTCGACCTCTTCCCCGACAACGACCGCCTCCAGAAGTGGATGCGCGGCGCCGCCGAGAAGATCGCCTTCCAGGGCCTCCCCGCGCGGATCTGCTGGCTGGGGTACGGCGAGCGCGACAAGGCGGGGCTGGCCTTCAACGACCTCGTGGCCAGCGGCGAGGTCAGCGCGCCGATCGTCATCGGCCGCGACCACCTCGACTGCGGGTCCGTCGCGTCGCCCTACCGCGAGACCGAGGCGATGCTCGACGGCTCCGACGCGATCGCCGACTGGCCCCTGCTCAACGCCCTCGTCAACACCTCGTCGGGAGCCTCGTGGGTGTCGATCCACCACGGCGGCGGCGTCGGCATCGGCCGGTCGCTGCACGCGGGGCAGGTGTCCCTCGCCGACGGGACCCCCCTCGCCGCGCAGAAGCTCGCGCGCGTGCTCACCAACGATCCCGGGATGGGCGTCATCCGGCACGTGGATGCCGGGTACGAGCACGCGGACGAGGTGGCCGCCGAGAAGGGCGTCCGCATCCCGATGCGCGAGGGCTGACCCGGCACCTCACCCAGACCTCGTGCGACTTGAGCGCGGTTCTGCCGGCGATCCGAGCCCAGAACCGTAGCCAAGTCGCACGAGGTCGGAAGACCCCCGGGGTGGGGTGGGGTCAGGTGGGTTCGGTGACGTCGGCGACGGCTGCCCCCAGGGCGGCCACCACGGCATCCCCGTCGAGCGTCGCCGCCACCCCGTGGGCCCCCGCGCCCATGGAGACCGTGCGCCCCGTCATCGACGCGTCCGCCACGACGGGCCACGCCGTGCTCGACCCGAACGGCGTGATCGTCCCCCGCTCGTACCCCGTGACCTCCAGCGCCGTCGCCGCGTCGGGCATCGACAGGCGGCTCACGCCGAGGTGGCCGCGCAGCTTCGGCCACGAGATCTCCCGGTCGCCCGGGACCAGCACGAAGAGGTAGTCGCCCTCGCCTCGCCGCACGACGAGGGTCTTGACGATGTCCCGCGGTTCCACCCCTCGCGCGGCCGCCGCCTCCGCCAGCGAACGCACCGGTCCGTGCCGGGTCACGGCATACGTCAGGCCGGATGCCGTGAGCGCACCGATGGCGCGGTCCTCGCCGCTCGCGGGTGAACCGGTGCCCTCCGTCATGCACCCAGACTAGGGCCAGGCCGAAACGTCTCCCATCCGAGACAATCCCCCTTGCTGTCCGGCCCCACGGAGGCCCGTCGCTTGGTCCAATGGATGCCATGTCCACGACGCCAAGCAACGGCGGGGCCGCTTCGGCGTTCCGGCGTATGTGGCACGACCTGGAGTCGGTGGGGCTCGACGGGGACAGTGGGGGGTACCACCGGTTCGCATGGACGCGCGAGGACCACGACCTGCGGGAGTGGTTCGCCGGGGAGTGCGCCGCGCGCGGCCTCGACGTCACGACCGACCTCATGGGCAACCAGTGGGGCTGGTGGGGCGACCCCGACGCGGCCGTCGCCGCCGGTGACGCCGGCGTGGTGATCGGCTCGCACCTCGACTCGGTGCCGAACGGCGGCGCGTTCGACGGACCGCTCGGCGTCGTCAGTGCCTTCGCCGCTCTGGATGTGTTGCGGGAGAACGGCTTTCATCCAACTCGCCCCATCGGCGTCGTCAACTTCACGGACGAGGAAGGCGCCCGGTTCGGGGTGGCCTGCGCGGGCTCGCGCGTCATCACCGGCGCCCTGGGATCAGACCGCGCACGCGGCCTCGTCGACCTCGAGGGGCTGACGATGGCCGAGGCCATGCGCCGAGCCGGCCACGACCCCCGGCACATCGGACGCGACGACGAGACGCTCGCCCGGGTCGGGACCTTCGTCGAGCTGCACGTCGAGCAGGGTCGGGCCCTCGACGACCTCGGGCACGCGGTGGGTGTCGGGAGCGACATCTGGCCGCACGGCCGCTGGCGCTTCGACATCCCGGGGGAGGCGAACCACGCCGGCACGACAGCCCTGGCCGACCGTGAGGACGCCATGCTGGGCCTCGCGGCGATGGTCATCGCCGCCCGCCGCGCCGCCGAGGAGCACGGCTGCGTCGCGACGGTCGGCAAGGTGCGGGTAGAGCCGGGCAGCGTCAACGCCATCGCCTGCCTCGCGACCGGCTGGCTCGACGCCCGCGGCGCCGACTCGGCCGCCGTGCTCCGGGTCGTCGACGACGTCCGCCACGTCGTCGACGAGTTCGACGGCCTCTCCACCCAGGAGTCCTGGACCCCCACGACCGACTTCGACGCGGCGCTCGTCCGCAGGATGGCCACCCGCCTCGGCGGCGTTCCGGTCATCGGGACCGCCGCGGGCCACGACGCGGGCATCCTCGCGAACGACGGCATCCGCACCGCGATGCTCTTCGTGCGCAACCCCACCGGGGTGTCCCACTCACCCGACGAGTGGGCGAGCGCCGACGACTGCGTGGCCGGCATCCACGCCCTTGCCGACGTCGTCACCGACCTCGCCGGGGCTCCATGACGGCGTTCTGGTGCGAGCACGCCGTGCTCCCCGGTGGCGTGCGCCGCTCCGTGCGGGTCCTCGTCGACGACGGCCGCATCCTCGACGTCCTGCCGGACACCCCGGCCGATCCGGGCGACGTCACGCTGGCGGGAGTGGTCCTCCCCGGCCTCGCGAACGGCCACAGCCACGCGTTCCACCGCGCCCTGCGCGGGCGCACCCACGACGACGGGGGCAACTTCTGGACGTGGCGCGAGGCGATGTATGCCGTGACGCACCGCCTCGACCCCGACACCTACCGTGCGCTTGCTACGGCCGTGTTCGCCGAGATGCTCCTCGCGGGGTACACCGCGGTGGGGGAGTTCCACTACGTGCACCACGCCTCGTGGGGCCGCCCCTACGACGACCCCAACGCCATGGGCAGGGCCCTCGTCGACGCAGCGGAGGCGGCCGGCATCCGGATCACGCTCCTCGACACGTGCTACCTCGCCGGGGGGCTGACGGCCGACGGTCACCTCCCGCTCGACGCGGTCCAGGAGCGCTTCTCCGACGGGAGCGTGGGGGCCTGGGCGGACCGGGTCGCGACCCTCGACGACGGCGAGACCGCCCGGGTCGGAGTCGCCGTGCACTCGGTGCGCGCGGTGACGCGCGACGACCTGGGCGTGGTCGGCGCCTTCGCGGCGCAGGGCCAGCGCCCCCTCCACGTGCACCTCTCGGAGCAGCCGGGAGAGAACCTCGCCTGCGAGGGCTTCTACGGCTGCTCGCCGACCGAGCTGCTGTCCCGGGAGGGGCTGCTCGGGCCGTCGACGACTGCGGTCCACGCGACCCACCTGTCCGACGCCGACGTCGCGCTCCTCGCCGGCGCCGGTGCCACCGCGTGCTTCTGCCCGACGACCGAGCGCGACCTCGCTGACGGCATCGGTCCCGCGCGCCGGCTCCACGACGCGGGCGTGGCGCTCTCGCTCGGCTCCGACCAGCACGCCGTCATCGACCCGTTCGAGGAGCTGCGCGGCGTCGAGATGCACGAGCGGCTCGAGAGCCTGGAGCGCGGCCGCTTCGGTGCCGCGGACCTCGTGGGCATGGGGACCCTCGCCGGCTACCGCTCCCTCGGGTGGGACGACGGGGGCGTCATCGCGACCGGGCACCTCGCGGACCTCGTCGCCGTGCGCCTCGACAGCCCCCGCACCGCGGGCTGCGATCCGGAGGCGGTCCTCTTCGCCGCGACGTCTGCCGACGTCACCGACGTCGTCGTGCACGGCGAGCGCGTCGTCCGCGGCGGCGGGCACCGGTCGGGGGACGTGGGGGAGATGCTGGCCCACGCGATCGCGGCGGTGCGCCCGTGAGCGCGACGCTCGTCACCGGCATCCGCCAGCTCGTCACGTGTGCCGGCCCCGACGGTGACCTACCCGTACCCGGGCCCGTGGTCCCCGCGGCCGAGCGGCTGGGTGTCCGCGCAGGCGCGGCGGTCGTCGTCGAGGACGGTCGGGTCGCGTGGGTCGGCCCCTCCGGGTCCGCTCCCGAGGCGGACCGGGTCGTCGACGTCGAGGGTCGGGCGGTCGTCCCGGGTTTCGTCGACAGCCACAGCCACCTCGTGTATGCCGGGGACCGCGCCGGCGAGTTCACGGCGCGGATGGCCGGCATCCCCTACGACGGAGGCGGGATCGGCGTCTCGGTCGCCGCCACGCGCGCTGCCACCGACGAGGAGCTGCGAGCGCTGCTCCGGGGCCGGGTCGCCGAGCTGCGCGCGCTCGGGACGACGACCGTCGAGGTCAAGAGCGGCTACGGCCTGACGGTCGAGGACGAGGAGCGCTCGCTGCGGCTGGCGCGGGAGGTGACCGAGGAGACGACGTTCCTCGGTGCGCACGTCGTGCCACCCGAGGCGGCCGGTGACCGCACGGCATACCTCGACCTCGTCTGCGGACCGATGCTCGCCGCCTGCGCACCCCTCGCGCGGTGGGTCGACGCCTTCTGCGAGCCGGCGTCGCCGCACGCGTTCACCGAGGAGGAGGCGCGGAGGGTGCTGCTGGCCGGTCAGGATGCCGGGCTCGGCCTTCGCGTGCACGGGAACCAGCTCTCCGCGGGGCCGGGCGTGCGGCTGGCGGTCGAGCTCGGTGCCGCGAGCGTGGACCACTGCACGTTCCTCACCGACACCGACGTCGAGGCCCTCGTCGGAGCGGCGGGTACGACGGTGGCGACGTTGCTGCCGGGCGTGGAGTTCTCGACGCGCTCGCCGTACCCGGACGCGCGGCGGCTCGTCGACGCCGGGGTCGACGTGGCGCTGGCGAGCGACTGCAACCCCGGCACGTGCAACACCTCGTCGATGCCCTTCGTCATCGCCCTGGCGGTGCGCGAGATGCGGATGACGGTCGAGGAGGCACTCGTGGCGGCCACGGCCGGGGGAGCGCGTGCGCTGAGGCGGTCCGACATCGGACGCGTGGCCGTGGGCTGCCGGGCCGACCTGGCCGTGCTCGACGCTCCGTCCTTCGACCACCTCGCCTACCGGCCGGGGATGCCGCTCGCCTCGGCGCTCGACCTGGGCTGAGGACGAGGCCGAGGGCTGCGGAGAAGGAGGGGTGAGGATGCGAACCTCGGAGCACTCGGTGTCCATCTCCGCGTCGCCCGAGGCGGTGTGGGACGTCTACGTCGACCCGTCACGGATCCCCGAGTGGCAGACGGGTTCTCCGTCCATCGAGCGGGCCCACGGTCGCGCGGGTGAGCCGGGTTCGTCCTACGTCTCGAGGCGTGGGCCGGGGTCGGCGCGCACGACGGTCCTCACGGCCGACCGACCACGCCGGCTGGTGACGCGGACCCGCGCCTACCTCGGCTTGGAGTTCGAGGTCGACTCGTTGCTTGTGCCCGAGGCCGACGGCACCCTGCTCACCCTCCGGGTCCAGACCTGGTGGCCGCGTGGTCTCCGGTGGCTCGGCCGGGTCGTCGAGCGGGCGATCCTCAGCAGCGCTGAGGCGAGCCGGGAGCTCGGGAACCTCAAGGCCCTCGTCGAGCATGGAGCCGCCCCGGCCTGACCGTGGCCCGTGCGTGAGGGTCGGTCGCGCGGGTGAAGACGGTTGACGATGCCGCCCGAGCACCTGCCCAATGGTGCGATGGACATTCCGCGCGCCGTGGTGCTGGTCGAGGGGACCAGCGACCGCGTCGCGCTGCACACCCTGGCCGAGCGGTGGGGCAGGGACCTCGCGGCGGAGGGAGTCGAGGTCCTCGCGATGGACGGGATCACCAACACGCGGACCTTCGCGTCGCGGTACGGGCCGCGGGGCCTCGACGTCCCCCTCGCCGGGCTCTACGACACCGCGGAGGAGGCGAAGCTCCGCGGCGGGCTGGCGGCAGCCGGGCTGGTGGCCGCCCTGGAGCCCGACGGGCCCTCTCGGCTCGGCTTCCACGGGTGCTCGGCAGACCTCGAGGACGAGCTCATCCGCGCCCTCGGTGTCGACGCCGTCGAGGCCGTCATCGAGGCGGCGGGCGAGGCCCAGTCGCTGCGACTCCTCACCGGCATGCCGGCGCAGCGCGGCTGGTCGCGCGTGGCGATCCTCCGGCGCTTCCTCGGCGCCCGCTCCGGGCGGAAGGCTCGCTACGCCGCGCTGCTCGTCAGGGCGCTGGACCCGGGGAGCGAGCCCGAGCCGCTGGTGGCAGTGCTGGCCCGGGTGTGAGGGGGCTCCCTGCCCGGACACCTATCCTGCCGGTCATGGACACTCGGCGGCTGCCGGTCACGGGGACCTGCGACGTGAGCACCACCGGGCGGCGCAGTGGTCAGGCCCGGCGCGTCGAGCTCTGGTACGTGGTCGTCGACGGGGACGTCGTCCTGACCGGAACGCCCGGGGCGAGGCACTGGCTCGCCAACGTGCGCGAGCACCCGAGGGCCGTCCTCCACCTGCGCCACCCGGACCGCGACGTACCCGTCACCGCGACCGAGGTCACGGATGGGACGAGGCGGCAGCGCATCGCCGAGGAGGCGTGGCGCCTCCAGCCCTGGTATGCCGACCAGCCGTACTCGATCGCGGACTGGGTGGCGTCCTCGCCCATGGTCGTGCTCGTACCCGACCGGGGCGGTGCGGGTGTCTGACCAGTGCCGGTGCCTGGTCAGTGCCGGTGTCGCACCATGTTCACGACGGTGCCGTCGGGGGCGCGGACGAAGAACCGGCGCACTCCCCAGGGCTCGGACGTCAGCGGGTGCACGATCTCGTACCCTCGGCGCTGTGCGTCCTCGAAGGCTGCGTCGACGTCGTCCACCATGACGGAGATGAGGGGGTCCTCGGGGGCCGCCGCGTCCCGGGTCACGAGCTGGAGGTGGGCCCCGGTCTCCGGGGAGGTGAAGCGGGCCACCCATCCCAGGTTGAACTCCTCGGTGCTCAGCCCCAGGTAGTCGGCGTAGAAGGTGCGTGCTGCGTCGATGTCAGCGACGTGCAGGTCGGCGATGACGCCCATGACTCGCATCCCGATCTCCCCTCAGGTTCGCGGAACGGTGGTCTCCCAGCATTGCAGCCGGAGACGCTCGGGTCGGTCGTGAGTGACTGGTGGGCCAGGGCGTGGACCTGTCCCGGCGCGCGGTGCGGGGTAGCCTCCGCTGATGAGTCGCGTGCGCGAGGCGGAGGACCGCATCGAGGCCGTGGTCTGGCCGTTCGTCGACTCCGTGGTCGAGGCGTGGGCGCTGCCGGGGGTGTCGCTGTGCGTGGTTCACGACGGTGACACGGTCGCGGCCCGAGGCTTCGGTACCCGGGATCGGGCCACAGGGGAACCCGTCACGGCGGACACCCTGTTCCACCTGGCCTCGATCTCCAAGTCCTTCGTGGCCACCGCCGTGCTGCAGCTCGTCGAGTCCGGCGAGCTCGACCTCGAGGG
>DASSYJ010000018.1:0-48731 GCA_035703305.1 Ornithinibacter sp.
TCCGAACAGGAGCGACCCGGTCCATGGCTGACCGGTCAGGCCCATGGTCACGGCGGCGATGGCACCGACCAGCGTCGACTCGATCACGAGCACTGACACGACGACCGCGGTGGCGGCCCGGGCCCGCACCGGGGCGGCCAGGACCAGGTCAGTGCGGTCGAGGTCCTCCTCGCCGCGGAGCAGGCGGCTGGTGGTCAGGACCGCCCAGACGGCGATGATGACCTGCATCATCCAGCCGCCGTCCCAGACGGTGAAGCCACCGGCGGTGTCGAGCGCGCGGGGCACCCCGTTCATCATCCGCACGGCGGGGTTGTCCTCGAAGATCGCGAACTGCAGGGGGGACACCCCGTCCGGGTAGGCGCTGCGGTAGCTGGCCACCTCCAGCGCGACGTACCCAGCCATGACGAGAGCGATGATGGCGCTGGCGCGCCAGGTCAGCCGGCCGTACAGGCGCGCCACGGCGCGCGCGCCGTGCCGGCGGGGCGGTGCAGTGTGGCGCGGCCGGGACCTGCCCGCGTCCGTGCTCGATGGCATTGCCGGCCCTGCTGGCCCTGCTGGCCCGCGGGCGCTGCGGCTCACGGTCTCGGTCACCCGTGCTCGCCTCCTGAGCCGCTGGCCTGGTGTGCCTCCAGCCGGCCGTGGGCAGCGGCCACCGCCTCACGCTGCGTGGCCCTGGTGTCGTAGTAGGTGAGAAAGACCTGCTCCAGGGTCGGGGCCTTGCTGTGCAGTCGGCGGATCCCCGCACCCGAGAGTCGGGCGACGACCTCAGCGGGTTCGCCGGCCACCGTCAACCGCACGCCCCCGTCCATCGGCTCGACGGCAAGGACCTCGGGCAGGTCGGCGAAGGACGGGGCAGGTCGGGCGAGTCCCACCTCGAAGATCGTCGTGCTCAGCTGGCGGAGCTCGGAGAGGGTGGCCACTTCGACCAGGTGTCCCTCGCGCAGGATGGCTACCCGCTCGCAGACGTCCTCGACCTCGTCGAGCAGGTGGGAGGACAGGAAGACGGTCGCCCCTGCGGCCGCGCACTCGCGGGCCACCGCCTGGAACTCCGCCTCCATCAGGGGGTCCAGGCCCGAGGTCGGCTCGTCCAGCAGGAGGACGTTCGGGTGGGTCATGAAGGCCGCCACGAGTGCGACCTTCTGACGGTTGCCCTTGGAGTACGCCCGCACGCGCCGCGTGGGGTCGAGGTCGAAGCGTTCGAGGAGCTCGTCACGGTACGCAGCGTCGGCTCCGCCGGCCATCTCGCCCAGCAGCTCGAGGGTCTCGCGGCCCGTGAGCTGCGGCCACAGTGACACGTCGCCGGGCACGTACCCCACCGACCGGTGGGCTCGCTCCACGTCGGTCACCGGGATTCCCGCTAGCCACGCTGCGCCCCTCGTGGGGCGGATCAGGCCGAGCAGCAGCCGGATCGTTGTGGACTTGCCTGCACCGTTCGGGCCCAGGAACCCGAAGATCTCGCCGGCTGCCACCTCCAAGGTCAGGTCCTCGAGGGCCACTGTTCCGCCGAAGTGCTTCGTCAGGTTCTCTGTGCGAATCGCTGCGGGTGCCATCTGATCGCCTCCACACGTCCAAGGCGGCAGGACAGTCTGCGTACGCCCATCCCTCCTTCACGTTACCCACGGCCAGGGGTGGCCGACCGAGGGATGTGAGGCATGGATCAGCGGGGTACTCGCCCGTGGGCAGCGGGGCATGATTGGACCATGGCGGACGACTCACTGGGTGCTCGACCACGCGCAGAATCGCCGGAGGCGGAGCCTGCCGAGGGCGTCGGTGCCGCAGGCGCCGTCGTCGTCGGCATCGACGGGTCGGAGGCCGACGGGCCCGTCATCGACTGGGCCGCCGACGAGGCGGCCCGGATGGGCGCCCCTCTGCGGCTGGTGAACGTCATCGACCCGGGGGTCCAGATGACGTCGTATGAGGTGCTCGCGTCCGGCTCGCCCAGCCTCGCAGAGCGCTTCAGTCAGGACGCACACGTGCTCCTGCGGGCCGCCTGCGCCCGAGCCAGCGCTCGCCACCCTGACCTCGACCTCGCCGTGAGTGTGCCGACCGGCCGGGCGGCGTCGGCCCTCGTGCGGCTCTCCGACGGCGCCCTGCGGGTGGTTGTCGGCGGACCTGCCAGAGGGCACCTCGAACGCATCCTCCTGGGCTCGGTCGCCCTGCCAGTGGTCGCGCACGCACACTGTCCTGTGGTCGTCGTGCCGACCGGGACCGACGTGGGGAACCTGCGCCGCATCGTCGTCGGCGTCGATGCCAGCGAGCGCAGCGACCGAGCGGTCGAGTACGCGCTGGCGACCGCCGCGGCATCCGGAGCCGCCCTGACGGCCGTTCTGGTGTGGAACCTCGAGGTCGAGGAGGGCATGGTGGTCACCGAACCCTCGAGTGAACACTGGTCGGCGGTGCAGCGGCGCTACCTCGAGGTCGGACACGTGGCGGTTGACCCGCTCGCCGCGGACTACCCCGGTGTCGACGTGACCATCACGGTTCGCCACGGGTCGACCGCCAAGGCTCTGGTCCAGGCAGTCGCAGACCTCGACGCCGACCTTCTGGTGGTCGGGAGCAGGGGCCGAGGCGGGTTCCGCGGACTGCTCCTGGGCTCGGTGAGTCGCCGAGTCGTCGAACAGGCCCATGGAGTCGTCGCCGTAGTGCGCTGAGACCTGCCCGAGCCGCACGACGCGACTGACGCACGCCGGCCGGGGCGGATGTCGACGTGGCCGTTATCTGGACCTCGGTCCCCAAGCCCGAACGGCGACGCTGTCGAGTCGGATCAGGGCTCCGACCGGGGGCTGTCGTGGGTGGTGGGAACAGGCGCGCAGGACGCCTGGAGCTGACGTCGGTTCGAGGCTCTGTTCCTTTGTGGCACAACGGATCTCCCGACCTTCTGGACCAGCCGAGGACCAGGGCCGGGATGGGTGTGGCTATAGTCGCACCGTGGGCGCAGGTCCCGGGATGGGTGCGGACTGGCAGGAGGCCGCCGGTGCCTGGCAGGCCTGGTCGGTGGAGGCGGTGTTCGCCGCCGTGGGGAGCGACCCGGCGGGACTCACGTCGTCGGAGGCGCTCGCGCGGCTGCAGCGTTACGGTCCGAACGCGATCCAGGCGGCTGGCCGCCTATCACCGTGGCGCATCCTGCTGGAGCAGTTCAGGAACGTCCTGATTCTCATCCTGCTGGTCGCGACCGCGCTTTCCTTCGCCCTGGGGCACGGTGTCGAGTCGGTCGTGATCGCAGTCATCGTCGTCTTCGCCGTCCTCCTGGGGTTCATCCAGGAGTTCCGCGCCGAGCGTGCGATCGAGGCGTTGCGCGAGATGGCCGCACCCACAGCGACGGTGGTGCGTGACGCCGTCACGACCGAGGTGCCGGCCAGTGACCTCGTCCCGGGTGATGTGGTGCTGCTTCACGCCGGTGACAAGGTGCCGGCCGACGGCCGAGTCGTGGAGTCGGTCAACCTGATGGCCGACGAGGCCGCGCTCACCGGCGAGTCCCTCCCGGTCGTCAAGCGCGCCGAACAGCTGGAAGGTGTCGAACTGACCGTCGGCGACCGGATCAACATGGTGCACGCCGGCACGGTCATCACCTACGGGCGCGGCGTGGCGGTGGTCGTGGCCACCGGACCCGAAACGGAGTTCGGCAGGATCGCCGGGCTTCTGCTGGACGTGGAGTCCAGCCGTACCCCGCTGCAGCAGAGCCTCGACCGGGTGGGCTCTCTCCTCGCTCGAGCGGCGCTGGTGGTGGTCGTCCTCATCGTCGCCCTCGGGTGGATGCGCGGTCAGCCCCTGATGGACATGCTGCTGTTCGGCATCGCGCTCGCGGTCGCCGTGGTGCCCGAGGCGCTTCCGGCGGTCGTGACCATCTCGCTGGCCATCGGCCTGCAGAGGATGGCGCGGCGCAACGCGCTGATCCGCAGGCTCCCGGCCGTGGAGACCCTGGGGAGCACGTCGGTGATCTGCTCGGACAAGACCGGCACCTTGACCCGGGACGAGATGACCGTGCGCCGTGTCTGGGTCGCCGGGCGGACCTGGGACGTCGCAGGCTCGGGGTACGAGCCGGCGGGGGCCTTCTCCGTCGAGGGCACCACCGCGCCACCGAGCCCGGCGCTGCTAGGGCTGCTGCGGGCCGCCGCCCTGGCCAGCGACGCCGAGCTACACCTCACGGACGGTGGATGGAGGATCACCGGCGACCCGACCGAAGGGGCGCTCATCGTGGCCGCAGCCAAGGCAGGTCTCGACAAGGACGAACTCAACGCCGTGGCCCCCCGAGTCCAGGAGATCCCGTTCACCTCCGAGAGCAAACGCATGACGACCCTGCATCGGACCAGAGACGGCACGACGGCTTGCACCAAGGGGGCACCCGAGATGGTCCTCCCGAACTGCGCAGCGGTGGCCACCGCGGACGGCGTCCGGGCTCTCGACGCCCGGGCCCGCGCCGAGCTGCTCGAGGTCGCTCACACGTTCGCGGCCGACGCCCTGCGGGTGCTCGCCGTCGCGACGAAGCAGGACACCGAGCTGGAGTGCGCTTCCGAAGGAATGACACTGCTGGGGCTCGTCGGGATGATCGATCCCCCACGGACGGAGGCACGTGACGCGATCGCGGTCTGCGAGCGCGCCGGCATCCGGCCCGTGATGATCACCGGTGACCATCCGTTGACGGCCACGGCCGTGGCGCGCGAGATCGGTCTGCTCCGGCACGGGCGGGTCGTGGTCGGGACCGAGCTCGACGCCATGCCCGACGACCAGCTCGTGCGGGAGGCCAGGACCATCGACGTGTACGCACGGGTGTCCCCCGCGCACAAGCTCCGGGTCGTCACGGCCCTGCAGGCCAACCAGCAGGTGGTCGCCATGACGGGCGACGGCGTGAACGACGCCCCCGCCCTGAAGAAGGCGGACATCGGCGTCGCGATGGGGGTCACCGGCACGGACGTCACGAAGGAGGCGTCCGCGATGACCCTCACCGACGACAACTTCGCCACCATCGTGGCGGCCGTCGAGGAGGGGCGCGGGGTCTTCGACAACATCAAGAAGTACCTGATGTACCTGCTCTCCTCGAACATCGGCGAGATCGGGCTGATGGTCGGGGCCGTGGTCTCAGGTCTTCCATTGCCCCTGTCAGCGGTGCAGATCCTCTACGTGAACCTCGCCACCGACGGCCTGCCAGCGCTCGCGCTCGCCGTCGACCCCCCCGAGCGCGACCTCATGGCCCGGCCGCCACGCAACCCGCACACCGGCATCTTCACCCGCCCCGTGGTGACGCTGATCGTGGCGGGGGGTGCCTGGTCCACGACGGTCAACCTGGGCCTGTTCGCGTGGGCCCTGAGCGCTGGACGCCCCCTGCGTGAGGCGATGGCGCTCGTCTTCGTCTCGCTCGTGGTGATCCAGCTGATCAAGGCGTTCAACTTCCGGTCCGACCGGCGCCACGTGTTCGACCGGCCCTTCGCCAACCGGTGGCTGAACCTCGCGGTCGTGTGGGAGTCGGCGCTCCTGCTGGCGATCACCTACGTGCCGCCCCTCCAAGAGGCGTTCGGCACGTTCGCACTGTCGCTGCAGGACTGGCTCCTGATCCTCGGCCTCGCGCTGACGGTGGTGCCGGTGCTCGAGCTCATCAAGTGGATGGTGCGCAGGGGATGGCTGCGCGAGGCCAGCATTGCGCCGAGTCCCCAGGCCACGTAGCCCGCCGCACGGGACGTCACGACCCCTGAGGTAGCCCACCGTTTCTGAGGCCGGTGTGGCGGAGGGCACCAGTCAGCCGTCTGGTGACCACCGCCTCGAGGTCGTCCATCCGGACGAACGGCTCGTCCCACGCCCGGGAGTCATCCGAGACAGCCGGGTTGTCGCCGGCCACGAAACAGCCGCCGATCGGTACGCGCCAGGAGGCGGTGTAGGCGCCGTGCACCCGCGCTCGCCCATCGACGGACTCGCCGTTGACGAACAGGCGGCCGGCCTCCAGCTCCACCCGGTCCCCCGGGAGTGCCACCACACGCTTGAGCATCCGGGTTCCAGCGTGCCGGAAGACCACGACGTCGCCGCGCTGCGGCAGCCTGGCCTTGCCGACGCCTCGCGTGAGGAGGATGTCGCCCGGGCGGTAGGTGGGGGCCATGGACTGGCCGGCTACCGTGACCACGCGCGTCACGCCATTCCTAGTGTGCGTGGTTGTGGTGCTCGTTCGAGCTGTGGCCGGGATGCTCGTGCTCGTGCTCCTCGCCTTCCGCGTACGTGAAGAAGCCGACGTAGGCGGCGATGTAACGCCGGGCAGCCTCGAGGTCGTCGACGTCGAAGTCCTTGAGGGCCAGCGCAGCCTGGAACCTGCGGTGGAGCTCGGTGCGGCGCTCCGGCGCGACCATGAGCAGCAGGTCTGCGTCGGACTCCTCAGCGATGGCCTCGTCCGCGGCCTTGACCACCGGCTCGACGTAGGTGCCGGCCGGCTGGATGCCGGTGAAGCCGACGCCCTCTGCCATCCGGTGGACGCGGACCAATGTCTCGAGGAAGAGGCGATCCGCCACCTCGGCGGCGTCCGGGCCGAGGCGGCGGACCTTCAGTGCCTTGTCGAAGACGTCGCGCACCTCGGCTTCGCCGTCGGCGGGGACCCACTTCAGGGCGTGGTTGACGTTGCCGGTCTCCAAGGCCTTGCGTGCGTCGGTGATTGCCGGGCCATCGGCGGTGTCGCAGTGCGCGTGCACGATGGTTGGCCTCAGCGCGGCGAGCCAGGTGATGATGCGACTGATGAACATCTGGGGTCTCCTCCGTTCGCGGGTGTGTTCTGAAGCGTGCCGAACGTGGGGCTCGCCTTGACGAGGGCCGACTCACCCAGCGTAGAAGCGCCCTTGACGACCTGCAGCCCCGGGTCCGGCCGCGCTCATGGAGCGCTCCTGGGTCGCCTTCCGACCTCGTTCAAGGTCTGTAGCGGTCCTCCCTGTGACCAGCGAGTCGGCGTCGGGCCATCGGCGTGGGTGTTGAGAGACGATGACGGCACCGCTGGATCATGGGGCGTCATCGCTGGTCGCAGGATCGGAGGTTGGCCATGAGCAGTGCGCACTCGGAACCAGTTGCCTCGGCAGGTCGACGCTGTCGTGGTGTGCAGGCACTGGGGTGGTGCACCCTCCTGTGAGTTGTCGTCGCGCTCATCGGGTTTGGGTGGACGGGGAGCTACTTCGGCGACGGACGTCGACCCGGTCCCTGGCTGTACATTCCGTCGATCCTGATGCTGCCCCTCGGGCTTTCGCCGGGGCAGCGGCCGCCGCGCCCGCCTGGCAAGGAGCCATGCGGGCGCCGTCTCGCCGTGACCGGGCTGACCCCCTGACACAAGGAGCTCCATCTTCAGGGCGCGGACCTGGCGCCGTCGCTGCTGGCGCCGGGGAGCAAGCGCGGGCGCCACAGCCAGACCGCAGCCGTCGCCGCGACGGAGCCAGGGCTGATCCTCGGCGCGCACGAGCGCACCCTGCTGACAAGTGGGGCGGGGGACGACATCGGCTGCCACCACCCGGCACCAGCAACCGGGTTCCACCCGATCGATAGCGACACTTCGCGCATACCTCGCATGCTGAGGTCGAGGTTCCGGACGCCCTGGCCGAGCGGCTTGGCCGCCGACATCCAGAACGTCCGGCGGTTGACGTGGCGGCGGCGCTGCACGCGGCGACAGCCGTGGTCGATCCGTCAGCGTCCGCGCCACTCGCCTGTCTCCTCGGGGCCGCGGATCGCCTGCTGTTCGATTCGCGGCCAGGTGTGTGACTCGGTGAGCTCGGGCTACCAAGCAGGCGACCGGCTCACCGATAGAGCGGGCCGGGCTGACCAACGGGTTACGCAGAACCGTCGTCGCCGGCTTCCCGACCGAGAGCGGCGCCGTCGCGTTCCCCGACACCCCCGCAGCCCTTCACCCCCGCCGACACCGGCACCGCCTTCGACAGGCCCGAGGACGGCGCCTGCGACCCCACCAACCCCGACGACTACTACTTCGTCACCACCGGGAGCATGACCAAGCACAGCCGCCTGTGGCGGCTTAGCTTCCAGGACGCGACCCGGCCCGAGCTCGGCGGCACCATCACCAAGGTCCTCGAAGGCCCGGCCGATGACACCAACCCAACATCCGTCGGGCCGAAGATGATGGACAACCTGACCGTCAACAGCGGCGGCCAGGTGCTCATCCAGGAGGACCCGGCGGCAACGCCTACCTCGCCGGCATCTACCAGTTCGACCCCACCAGCGGGGTGCTGCGTCGGATGGCCGAACACGACCCGCAGCGCTTCGTGCCCGGGGGGTCGACGTTCGACACCATCGACGAGGAGTCCTCCGGCATCGTCCCGGTCCCGTTCCTCGGCGCCGGCAAGTACCTGGTCGCCGACCAGAACCACACCAAGGTGGGCGATCCTGCGCTCGTCGAGAAGGGCCAGCTGCTGCTGCTCAACCTCCCCCCGGCCAACCCGTCCCGACGCCCGCGAGCTGACGAACGATCCCCGGGCCGGCGGGTGGGCGAGGGGCCGGCCCGCCGGCCGCCGTCTGCCCCACCCCCCGAACCACCTCACCCACGAGCTTCACTGTCCGCGTCCCGCCTCGTCACCTCGACCACCGTCGCCCTCCCCGCCGTGGCGGCTCCCCGGCGCCACGACCGCCCAGGCAGCGCAGCGCTCCCGGCCTTCTGGATGACGGCCAGTTCTCGTCCTCCTCTGCCTTCGACAGCCCGGTGTACCTGGTCACCGGCGACAGCCACATCCACAACAGCGACTCCCGCTCGCCGCCGGTTCGCCGTAGCTGGCTACGACGGCGTCACCTGCGGTCGAACACGGTCAACCGGCCCGGCGCCGAACACGTTCCGTCCTGGAAGCGCATCCCCCAGGCCTCCTGACCCCTCGGCCGAGGGGAGTGGCTCAGCGAACGGGGACGCCCGCGGCTACCACCGCCACGCGCGTGTTCACCTTCTGTTCATCTTCCGTCCATCGCTCGGCTACCATTGGAGCAAGCAGGACGAGAGGAAGAGGAGGGGTCGCCATGAAGCGGAAGACCTCGGCTACGAGCCGCACGGGGCTGGCCATGACCTGGGTTCCGGTCACCACCACGGACGGGCGCGTGCGACTGGAGATGCGCTGGACCGCCCCGCCGCGGGTCCTGCGCCGAGCCTCCTGACCGCGCACACACCGCAACGGCCCGCGTCCTTTCGGACGCGGGCCGTTGCCATGGGGCGCAGGCTCGGAAGCTCATGGCCATCCGCGGACGCGTCTCACAACGAGGCCGCGGTCGCCCTGACGTCGTCGTCGCAGGCCGTGACCCGCCACAGCGACCCTTCGACATCTCCGCGACGCGTCGATCTCACGCGCACCGGACGTTGCGTCGGTCACTACGGTTGCGCGAGGGACGTCGTGCCCCCGATTCTGTGAGGGTGGACCCAGCACACGAGGCGCGAGCGATGGCAGAGGTCCAGGAGCGCCTCGAGCGCCGGTTCCCCGAGCTGGACGCCACTGTCGTAGAGGCCGCCGTGCGGCTTGCCGAGTCCGAGATCACCGGACCGGTGCGCGACTTCGTCCCGCTGCTGGTGGAGCGCGCTGCGCGAGCCCGTCTCGAGCGAGCCCGAGCGGGCGGCCACACCGACGAAGCCGGGCACGACACGGCGCCGGACCAGCCCTCGCCCCAGCCGGAAGGCACTCATCCCCGGCCCCCCGCGGGCACGCCCGCGGGAAGGTAGTCAAGCGCGCTCCGCCCCGGACGCACCGGCGAAGTGAAATGACGCAGAACGCCAGGTGAACACCCCCCCGACGGCCTTGTCGCGATGCCCGGGCCCGGGGAGGCTGATCGTGGTGCGGATGGACTGACGTCCGTCCGAGAGCCGGAGTGGCCTCCGCAGCTGCGTCCACAACACAGTGCGGAGGCCGCTTCTCACCCGCCGGAAGGAGTCACGTGATCCATGCCCGCAAGGTGAGCATCTGGACCGGCGGCTACGAGATCGTCGAGAACGGCCGACGGATCGCCACGTGGGAGAGGTCGCTGTGGACCGCCGGCGGCACGGTCGAGGTGGGCGGCCGACGCTACACGGTGCGTGCGAACCTGCTGGGGGGCACCTCGACCATGGTCGAGATCGGCGGCGCTCGGGTCGGCACCGCGCACACGGTCGGGCACAAGGACTGGACGATTGAAGCGGACGGGGCGACCTACCACTTCCGTCGCGCGTTGGCGTGGCGGCATGAGGAGCAGCTGCACGACCGCGGCCGACGCCTCGGTGCCGTGCGGCGCACCAGCATCTGGCGAGACGACGCGTCAGCGAACCTACCTGGGCTGCCGCGAACCGTTGAGGTCTTCGCCCTCGTCCTGGTGCTGACCACGTGGGAGTGGGATGCGGCCGCGACCGGCTGAGCGCGTCCCGATTGGCGTCCGCGGACGGGCGATCCGGGGAAAGACAGGGCCCCCGTGGGGGTCCGATCTTCCCCGTCAGCGTGTCATCAAAGGGCCACTGAGCGGACGGGGCCAACGCGAGGTCGTTGCTGTGTTGGGTTGGCAAACGCTGGGCAGCCCGGCCCGCTGGCTCAGGGCCTCGTGCCCGGTGGAGTCCTACCCGAAGGTAGGTGTCCGGTGCTCGGAACCAACGAATCCCGCCTCCCGCAGGACGCGCAGGTGGTGCGAGATGTCGGTGCCCAGAGGGCGAACTCCCCTTGAGTTCGCACACGCATACCTCAGGGTGGCCGGCGTCGAAGGACTCCGGCCACACAGGAGGCGCGTTGGGTGTGAGTTGAGTCCGACGGAGTGGTGTACGAGCAGCGGGTGACCGTGTCGCTGCCAATGTGAGCGGCGGCTACCGGGTGGTTCTTCGAGTGATCTCCCACAACCGCCTCGACGTAGGGGCTCCTCCTTTGCGGAGGGGACCACGCCCTTCCCCGCAGGTCGATCGCTCGTGGTATTCACACAAGAGCCAGGACGGCAAGGCGTACTGCGGCGCGGCTCGACGACCCGAGTCAGCGGTGCACTGGCCCGTCGTGCGGGTGCCAGCATGGCGGCGTGGACCTACGGCCCTACGACCAGCGCCCCGGCGCGCCGGAGACGACGAGGAGTGGGCACGAGGGCCGGCCGCGCAGGAGTGGCGCAGGTGGGGGCCGAGCCCGGCCGCGCTTGGGCGGGGCTCGACCCTGTCGATCGAACCGAAGACTCGCCGACCTGGCCACCGACGTGCAAGGTACCGGCACTCTCACGGCCAGTCACGACCGGTGAACACCGCCCCGGAACCGCCCAGCTCCTCTCCTCGGAGGTCAACCGGGACAGCCCCGGCCACGCTGTTGGACCACCCACAGACCCCCACGGACCCCGCCCCGATGCTGGGAGGCTGCAGGGCCCGGGCACCGACACCGGCGTTCAGGTCCGCCGCAACGAGCTTTGCCCGACCGCTCCCGCGCGGTGGCGCACCGGTCGGTCATGGCGCAGCGCCAACCGGAGGGTTGACACTCACACGACGGAGGGCCGTTAATGGAGCCGCCTCCAAATGCGCGGGGCTGGCGGGCACCAACGGTGCCTGAGCTGATGAGGGTCGATCATGAATCCAACGTCGAGCATCCCGACCGTGCGCGAGCTGATCGCCGAGTACGCGAGTATCGAGGACCGTGTCCGCTCCGTCGAGGCGCAGATCCTCGGCGGTTCAGCGCCACCGCTGAACCCAGAGCTGGTGCGGCTCGCCGAGCGTGAACGCCACGTCCTGGCCCTGCTGCGGCGCCACCATGCAACGGATGCTCAGCGGGTGGCGGAGAAGTCCGGCGAACGGGCGAGCGGATGCTCCGTTCGCTAGCCCGGCCTCAGCAGTGACGGCGCCCGTTGAAGGGGGCCCGGCCTCTGGTTCATAGGTGCGTCGTTTCGCAGCGAGGGTGGGCGTTCATGGGTGCGTGAGCGGGCGGCATTCAGGATTCCTCTGGCCAGGTTGAACGGGCTACGTGGGCGCGAGAGGGCCCCCCCGAGGCACGATGTGGGGGTGTCCGACGATGGCCTGTCGACCTACCGCGCGAAGCGGGATCCGACTCGTACACCTGAGCCGGTGCCGCCGCCGGGACCTGTCTCACCGGGTAGCGATGACACGTTCGTGGTGCAGGAGCATCATGCGAGTGCGCTGCACTGGGACTTTCGTCTGGAGCGGGGTGGCGTGCTGGTCTCCTGGGCGGTCCCGAAGGGGGTTCCCCTCGACCCGTCAGCGAACCGGCTGGCGGTCCAGACCGAGGACCACCCGCTGTCGTATGCCGACTTCGAGGGTGACATCACCGAGGGCGAGTACGGCGGCGGTGCGGTGGCCATCTGGGACCGCGGCACGTACGAGACCGAAGAGTGGTCCGAGGGGAAAGTCAAGGTGGTCCTCCACGGCTCACGTGTCGAGGGCCGGTACGTGCTGTTCCGGACGGGTGGGAGGAACTGGATGATGCATCGGATGAGCCCACTGCCTCCCGGCTACCTGCCGATGCCGGCGCGCGTGGTTCCGATGATGGCCACGTTGGCGGAGTCGTTGCCGGCCGATGACGAGCGGTGGGCGTACGAGATGAAGTGGGACGGGGTGCGCGCGGTGGTGCACGTCGATGGTGGGCGCGCGACGGCGTGGTCGCGCAATGACATCGACATCACCGCCACCTACCCCGAGCTGCGCGGGTTGGCTGAGTCGATGGGGGCGACCCAGGCCGTCCTGGACGGCGAGCTGGTGGCGCTCGACCCGGCCGGGCGGCCCAGCTTCGAGCTGCTTCAGCCGCGGATGCACGTCTCCGGTGCGGCACGCATCCGCCGCCTGATGGTGGCCGTCCCGGTGACCTACTTCGTCTTCGACGTGCTGCACCTCGACGGCCGCCCGACCCTGTCCGCGCCCTACCGGGAGCGACGTGCCCTGCTGGAGGGTCTTGGCCTGTCCGGCCCGTCCTGGCAGACCCCTCCGGCCTGGTTCGGCGGCGGCCAGGCCGTGTTGGCCGCCGCTCGTGAACAGCACCTGGAAGGAGTGGTTGCCAAGCAGGTCGAGTCGACCTACCAGCCCGGGGTGCGCTCCCGAAGCTGGCTCAAGGTCAAGAACCTGCGCACCCAAGAGGTGGTCATCGCTGGATGGCGGCCCGGGCAGGGGCGGCGGGCCGACGGCATCGGGTCACTCTTGCTCGCCATCCCGGCCCCGGACGGGCTGCGGTATGCGGGCAAGGTCGGAACCGGGTTCACTGCCGACTCCCTGCGGGATCTGCAGCGTCGACTCGAGCCGTTGGCCACAACCGACTCCCCGCTCGGCGTGGACGTCCCCACGGCCGACGCGCGCGACGCTCACTGGGTGAGACCCGAGCTGGTCGGTGAGGTGCGGTTCACGGAGTGGACCCGGGACGGACGGCTCCGGCACCCCGCATGGCGCGGCCTGCGACCCGACAAGGGACCAGACCAGGTCGTCCGCGAGTCCTGACGCCCTGCTCGCTGCGGCTCGCCCCATTTCGCCGCCATGTGGATCGCTGCACGTGGCGACGTTTGGTCGCCATCGGCCTCATGGGAGTCGGCCGCGACGAGCTGCCGGGCGTTGATGGAGGTCGAGCCGACCGCGGTGATGGACGCGACCCGCACGAACGCACCGACGCCAGGGCGCGGTGCGTGCTCCGGTCGATTCCGCTGGGGTCTCCGGCGCTGATCTCCGCGCAGGCGGGGACGGGGGCACGCGGCCGATACCGCCCGCCGTGCAGGTTGTTGTTGCGCGTACGGTGCACGAGTCGAGCACGACGAAGGCCCCTGGCCTGCATGTCTGCAGGTCAGGGGCCCAATCCGACTGTCGGGGTGACAGGATTTGAACCTGCGGCCTCGTCGTCCCGAACGACGCGCGCTACCAAGCTGCGCCACACCCCGTGGCAGTGCCGACGGCCCAAGGGGCGCGGCGACACCCGAGGATAGCCGACCCGAGGACGCCCGCCGAAATCGGTCGCGCCCACCCGCGCCCCGCCCGCGCCAGCCCTGATCGCCCTCCCGCTCATCGTGCCGGCGGATGCTGCACGGGGCTGTCGGCGGCTCGAGAGAGTCCGCACCCGCGGGCTCGCTCCCTCCCCAAGCAGCCCGAGGGAGCTCGGCCCAACCAGGTCACGCGGGGTCGCGGGCCACCAGGGTCAGCAGCGTCGCCTCGGGACGACAGGCGAACCGCACCGGGGCGTACGGCGAGGTGCCGAGACCGGCCGAGACGTGCAGGTATGCCGCGTGCTCGGGTGCCGCGGACGACGGCGCCGCCCGGCCACCGCGCCCGGACCGGCCGGCTCCCGGCCACCAGCGGGAGACACCCTTGGCGCGTCGGGTGTCGAGGTCGCAGTTCGTGACGAGCGCACCCCACACCGGGAGGGCCAGCTGGCCACCGTGGGTGTGACCGGCGAGCACGACGGAGGCGCCGTCGGCGACCATCGCGTCGAGCACGCGCTGGTAGGGCGCGTGCAGCAGACCCATCGTGAGCGCGACGTCGTCGGCGGCGGGGCCGGACACCGCGGCATACCGGTCGTAGCCGACGTGCGGGTCGTCGACGCCGACCAGCTCCACCCGGTGGTCGCCCATCGTGACGACGGAGCGAGCGTTGTTGAGGTCGGCCCAGCCACCCTCACGCAGGCCCTCGACGAGCTCGTCGACGGGCAGGTCCCCACGAGCCGCCTTCACCTCGCCGTGCCGGTCGGTGAGGTAGCGGGCCGGGTTCTTCGGCACCGGGGCGAAGTAGTCGTTGGAGCCCAGGACGAAGGCGCCCGGCCGCTCGAGCAACGGCTCCATCGCCCGCAGCAGCGGCGGGACCGCCTCGAGGTGCGCGAGGTTGTCCCCCGAGTTGACGACGAAGTCGGGGTCCAGCGACGCGAGCGACCGCACCCACTCGATCTTCTTCGTCTGGCCCGGCGTGAGGTGGAGGTCGGACACCTGGAGGATCCGCACCGGGGCCGAGCCCGGTGGGAGGGCGGGCACGGCATACCGGCGGAGCGCGAACCAGGTGCGCTCGACGAGCGCGGCGTACGCGACTCCGGCCACTCCGGCGCCCACGAGGCCACCGACGGTGCGGAGGGCCGTGCGCGCGAGAGGATCCATCGGGCCATCCTCGCAAAGCCGGTGCCCCGCGACCCAATCCGGTCGCACGCCGATCAGTGCGGGCGTGCCGACCAGCGAGGCCGCCATGAGGCGTCGACTCAGCCCGTCGTGCCGACCCTCGACCGGCGGTGCTCCCTCAGGCGGAGCCCCAGGATGACGCCCGCGAGGATCCCCGGCAGCGCGAACAGCCCGACGCCCCAGGACGACGGCGTGACGCCTGCCCACACGACTCCGACGACCGACACGACGAGCGCCACGAGCGGTGCCACGACGCGCGCTCGCGGGGTGGGCCACCGCCACGGCCACAGCGCGAGCACCACCAGGACGACCAGCACCGGCACGGCCAGCGAGAGGACGACGAGGGAGCTCACGGTCCGAGCATCCCAGCCGATCGGTGGGAAGCACCCTTCGAGATGCAGCCGACGTGGGGTGGGAGACTGGCGTCCATGACCGACACGACCCTCAAGGCACGCCTCCAGCACGACCTGCACGACTCGATGCGCGCCCGCGACAAGGTGCGTTCCGGGACCCTGCGGATGGCACTCACCTCCATCACGAACGCCGAGGTCGCGGGGGACGAGGCGAGGGAGCTCAGCGACGAGGAGGTCCTCAAGGTCCTGGCGAAGGAGGCCAAGAAGCGCAAGGAGGCGTCCGCGGCATACACCGATGCCGGCCGGCCGGAGCTGGCCGACACCGAGGAGGCCGAGCTCGCGGTGCTCGAGTCCTACCTGCCGGCCCAGCTCGGCGACGAGGAGCTGCGGGCGATCGTGGCCCGAGCGGTCGAGGTCACCGGCGCGACCGGTATGCCGCAGATGGGCCAGGTCATGAAGGCCGCCCAGGCGGAGGTCGCCGGACGCGCCGACGGCGGCCGGGTGGCCGCCGTCGTCAAGGAGGTGCTGTCCGGGCGCTAGCCGCCAGGTCTACCCTTCCCGGGCTTCTTCGTCGTCTGTGGTGGGCTGTTCGTCCCCTGGCCCGGAGGCGCTGCGGGCTGGACGTACGCCTGGCCGGAGGAGAGCAGGAGGCCGATGTCGGACCCCGCGAGGGCCGCGCCCGCCGGGCTGGTCGCCGCCACGGTCCCCTGGGGCAGCGAGCTCGGGATCTCGCCCTCGATGTGACTCGTGAAGCCGGCGTCCTCCAGCATGGTGGCCGCCTTGTCGGGGCTCTTGCCGATGACGTCGGGCAGCTGGTCGAGCGAACCGGCGCGGATGGCGGCGGTGGGTGACGGGAAGTCCTTGACCGGCATCCCCTTCGACGCGGCGCGCATCATCTTGGACCACACCGGGGCGGAGACGGTGCCACCGAAGACCTGGCGGACGCAGCCATACGACCCGAAGCACTTGCCGTTGAGGGAGTAGAGCTTGCCGCTCTTGCTCGCGACCTTGAGGTTGCCGATCCACACCGCGCCCGACAGCTGCTTGGTGTAGCCCACGAACCAGCTCTGGTTGTGCTTCTCGGTGGTGCCGGTCTTGCCTGCGGCAGGGCGGGCCTTGACGTCCCAGTTGCCCGCCGCCGTACCGAACTCGAGGGTGCCCTCGAGCAGCGAGGTGGTGCCGTCTGCCGCGTCGGCGGAGATGACCTGCTTGCACTGCGGGCCCGGGACCTTGATCTCCTTCTTGTCGGACGTGGTGATCGAGGTGATGGGGTAGGGCTCGCAGTACTTCCCGCTCGCCGCGAGGGTGGCATAGGAGTTGGCCAGGCTCATCGCGTTCGTCGTGCCGGAGCCCAGGGCGAGGTCGGAGACGAAGGGGTCGATCGGCTTGCCGTTGCCCTTGTGCAGACCCATCTTGGTCATCGTGTCGCGGACGTCGCACGCGCCGACGTTGATGACGAGCTGGGCGGCCCAGGTGTTGATCGACTTGGCGATGCCCTCACCGAGGGTCATCATCTTGCCGCCGCTGGCGTAGTCGTTCTTGACCGGCCACGGCTCGTTCGCGCCGCACTTGTCCCGGAGGAGCTTGCGGTCCGCGAACCGGTGAGGCGTCTTCCCGTCCGCGAACGGCACCTTGATGGTGCCGTTGAGCGGCATTCCCTTCTCCAGCGCCGTGACCAGGCCGAACGTCTTGGCCGTCGACCCGAACTGGTAGCCGTTCTCGCCGCCGCCGTACTTCTGGTCGACGTTGACGTTGGTCTGCACCTTGTCGAAGTCGGTGGCCTGGGCCATCGCCAGCACCTTGCCCGTTCCGGGCTCGAGGATCGTGGCCGCAGCGCCGAGGTTCTGCTTGTTGCCGACCGGGACGGCCTTGGTGATCTCCCTCTGCGCCGCCTTCTGCATGGCCGGCTTCAGGGTGGTTCGGATCGTCAGCCCGCCCTGGTTGATGGTCTTGAGCCGGTCGGCCTGGGTCTTGCCGAGGACCGCCATCTGTGGCGACTTCTGGAGGTACTCGAGGACGTAGGCGCAGAAGTACGGCTGTGCCGACCGGTGGCAGACACCCTTCGCGGGCTTCTTCTTGATGACCTTCTTGACCGGCACCTTCTTGGCCGCGGCGACGTCCTTGGCCGAGGCCATGCCGAGCGCCTGCATGCGGTCGAGGACGAGGTTGCGCCGCGCCTGCGAGTCCTTGGGGTTGAGGACGGGGTTGTACTTCGTCGGCTGCTGCACGATGCCGGCGAGCAGGGCCGCCTGGCCGAGGTTGAGCTTGGAGGCGCTGACCCCGAAGTAGTTGAGGGCCGCGGCCTCGACACCGTAGGCCTGGTCGCCGTAGTAGACGAGGTTGAGGTAACCCTCGAGGATCTGGTCCTTGGTGAAGTTCTCCTCGACGTTGAGCGCGTACTTGAGCTCCTGGAGCTTGCGGGAGTACGTCTTGTCGACCGCCGCCGCGGCAGCCTCCTTGTCGCCCCGCTTGAGGGCGTTCTCCTGGAGGGTGATCTTGACGTACTGCTGGGTGAGGGTGGACGCGCCCTGCACCTCCCCGCCCTGGAGGTTGGAGATCAGGGCCCGGCTGAACCCCCGGACGTCGAGTCCACCGTGCTCGTAGAACCGCGCGTCCTCGATGGCGATCTGCGCCTTCTGCATGATGGGCGCGATCTTCTTCAGCGGGACGATGATGCGGTTCTCGTCGTAGGGGTTCGCGATGAGCCTGCCGTCGGCGTCGAGGATGCGCGACTGCTGGGCCAGCGGGGAGACGGCGAACTCGCTCGGGAGGTCGTTGAAGAAGTCGACCCCACCCTTGGCGACCTGCCCGGACGCCCCGACCGCGGGGATGGCGAGCCCGGCCAGCAGCAGCCCTGCCACGGTGCTGAGCACGACGAAACCGAGCAGCAGCCGGAGCACGGCGGAGACATTGTGGGCGCGACCGTCCATGGGCTCCAGAGTAACCCGCCACCCTGTCGTGACCGTGCCACCCTGCGGGGAGGGGGGCGAGGGGCCGTTGAAAGCACGACGACCGGGTGATATTGCACTCAACCGTTCGGTCAACCCATCAACCGTTTCGGACGATAGCCCTGTGAGGGCCTCGATCCATAGCGTTTGGGCAGGTCCACAGCCCCCAGGGGCGGGTCCGAACCCCACGGTCTCGTCGGAACAGAGGTGGTCATGAGCATCGCATCCGCGGTAGCACCCACGATCGGTCAGTGGGTCGTGGACTGGCCCGCCCTCGGGCGCTGTGCCGGCACGGACCCCGACGCCCTCTTCGTCCAGGGCAAGGCCCAGCGGGCCGCCAAGGTCGTGTGCAAGGGGTGCCCGGTGGTCGCCGAGTGCCTCGCCGACGCCCTCGACAACCGCACGGAGTTCGGTGTCTGGGGTGGGATGACCGAGCGGGAGCGCCGCGCGCTGCTCCGCCGCCGCCCCGACGTCCGGTCGTGGACCGAGCTGCTCTCGCACGCCAAGGTGGACGTGGCCCAGGGCGCCATCGCCTGACCCCCACTGGGCTGCCCCCGGGTGCCGGGGGCTCCTGCGTCTGGGTTGTGTCGACCCCGACGCGCGTCTGAGAGAGCTCTCTCTGGCCGTCAGCCCGCGCCGAGGGCCGCGCCGACGGTGCGGAGCCCCTCGAGGTCGTGGATGTCGGTCGCGCTGGCCGGCACCGTGGAGAGCCGGACCCGCGGGTGGCCCGCGACGAAGCGGCGGACGTGCCCCTCGTGGCGGCTCGCGACGCTCGCGAGGTCGGCGTGCAGGCGGAGCAGCGCGGCGGTGAGCCCCGCGAGGTCGTCGTCGGGCTCCGCGGATGCCGTGCCACCCCCCACCGGGGCGCTGGCGGCCGCGTCGTCGTCGCCGAGCTGCTCGGCCGCGGCCGCCGCACGACCGCCACTCAGGCCCGGGGCGGCGAGCGCCTGCATCCGGTTCACGATGACGCCGGCGAGCGGCATCCCCTCGCTCTCGAGCCGGTCGACGAAGAAGGCCGCCTCGCGGAGGGCGTCGCGCTCGGGTGCGGCGACGACGACGAAGGCCGTCGTCCGCTCCTTGAGGAGGGCGTAGGTGACGTCGGCGCGCTCACGGAAGCCACCGAACATCGTGTCGAGGGCGGCGACGAACGTCTGCACGTCGCCCAGGAGCTGGCCCCCGAGGACCTTCGAGAGGGTGGCCGCCGTGAGGTTGGCGCCGACGCTGAAGACCTTGAGGTAGGCGCGCCCGCCGGCTCGGGCGGGTGCCATGAGGATGCGGATGAACCGGCCGTCGAGGAATGACCCGAGCCGCTTCGGGGCGTCGAGGAAGTCGAGGGCCGAGCGCGAGGGCGGGGTGTCGACGACGATGAGGTCCCACGTGCCCTCGCGCCTGGCCTCGGCCCGCAGCTGCCCGAGCTTCTCCATCGCCATGTACTCCTGCGTCCCGGCGAAGGAGCTCGAGACCGACTGGTAGAAGGGGTTGGCGAGGATCTGCGCGGCCTTCTCGGGCGTGGAGTGCGCCTCGACGACCTCGTCGAAGGTGCGCTTCATGTCGAGCATCATCGCGTGGAGCGAGCCCCCGGCATCCTGCCCGACGTCGGCGACGAGGCGCGGCACGTTGTCGAGCTCGGTGAGCCCGAGCGACTGGGCGAGCCGGCGTGCCGGGTCGATGGTGAGGACGACGACGTGCCGGCCGGCCTCCGCGGCACGCACGCCCAGGGCGGCGGCGGTCGTCGTCTTGCCGACGCCGCCGGAACCGCAGCACACGATGACGCCGATCTCGCGGTCGTCGAGGAGCGCGTCGACGTCGACCGGCGCCGGCGCGATCGCCGTGGTCGCCATCACCGGACCCCCTGGTCGACGAGCTCGTCGGCGAGGACGGCGACCCCGCCCTCCTCGATGCCGGTCGAGAGCGCGGGCAAGGTGAGCGTGGGCAGCCCCTGGGCCGCGACGTCGTCGGTGAGGGACTGCTCGAGCGCGACCCGCTCGGCGTGGTCGTGCGCCTCGGCGAGCAACCCGGTCACCGTGCGGGCGGTCACCCGCACCCCCGCCGCGGCGAGGTCGTCGCGCACCCGGGCCTCGACCCGGTCCGGCTCCGCCGCGGCGACCTCCAGCAGCGACTCGTCGACGAGGGGCTCGCGCACCTGGTTGACGATGACCGCGCCGAGGCCGAACCCCGCATCCGAGAGCTCGTGGATCGCGTCGACGGTCTCCTGCACCGGCATCTCCTCGAGCAGGGTCACGACGTGGACGACGCTCTGGCGGTCGCGCAGCAGCCGGGTGATGGACTCGGCCTGGGAGTGGATCGGCCCCATCCGCGCGAGGTCCGCGACCTGGACGTTGACGTTGAGGAAGCGCGTGATGCGTCCGGTCGGCGGGGCGTCGAGGACGACGGCGTCCCACACCTTCGGACCCTGCCCGCGCTTGTGACCCGTCGTGCGACCCACGGCCTCGTAGACCTTGCCGGTCAGGAGGACGTCGCGGGCGCCGGGCGCGATCGTCGTCGCGAAGTCGATGACCCCCATGCGCTCGAGGGCACCGCCGGCCCGCCCGAGCTTGTAGTACATCTGGAGGTACTCGAGCAGGGCGGCCTTGGCGTCGACGGACAGCCCCCACAGCTCCCCGCCCGAGGGGTGGGTCACGAGGCGCACCTCGCCGGAACCCAGGGGCGGGACGTCGAAGGTCTGGCTGATGCCCTGCCGCCCCTCGACCTCGACGAGGAGCACGCGCTTGCCGAGCCGAGCCAGCGCGAGGGCGAGGGCCGCCGCGACCGTCGTCTTGCCGACCCCGCCCTTGCCCGTCACGACGTGCAGCCGCACGCCGTCGACCGCGCGGGAGAGGGAGGGTCCGGCCACGGGACCAGCCTAGGTGGGGGCTCCGCCCGCGCCGGAACGGGCCCGGGTCACCGGGGGAGTGCGAGCTCCTCGAGCGCGTCGAGCAGCACGAGGTATGCCGGGCTGCCGGGGTCGATGAGGTCGAAGTGGTCGGCTCCGCTCGCCACCGCGGTGCGGAGGGGCTCCTCCGCCGCCCGCGAGGCGACGTAGCCCTCGACGACGGATGCCGGCACGACGTCGTCGCGATCACCCGTCACGACGACGGCCGGGACGGTCAGGCGTTGAAGGGCCGGGTCGGCATCCGCCCACGCGTCCGGCCGCTCCTCCGGGGGCGCACCGACGAGGGCGACCGCCGCGCCGTTGCTCAGACCCAGCCGCGCCACCTCGCCGAGGTCGGCTGCGGGGGCGAGGGCGACGACGCCGGCCAACCAGGGGGCGCGCCCGGCGGACGCGAGCCACAGGGCGAGGTGGCCCCCGGCCGAGTGGCCGACGACGACCACGCGGCCGGGGAGGCGGGTGTCGGCGTGCACCGCCTCGACGCGGGCGAGCAGGGACCGGCCGGTGCCCGGCCAGCCGCCGCCCGGCATCCCGATGCGGGGGTACTCCAGGTTGGCGACGTGGAAGCCGTCGCGGGCCAGCGCCTCGGCGAGCGGGGACTGGTGGGCCCGGTCGTACTGCTCGCGCCAGAAGCCTCCGTGGACGAGCGCGACGGTGACCCCGCGGGCCGGGTCGTCGTGGGGCTCCCACACGTCGTAGACGTCGGTCTCCTGCGGGCCGGTGACCTCGGTGCGGTCCGGCACGCGGGCCTGCCGACCGAGGATCTCGGGGTCGACGTCGCTCATCACCCGTCACCGTAGTGCCGTCCGGCCGGGGCTAGGGTGGCGCCCATGCAGAAGTGGGAGTACGCGACCGTACCGCTCATCGTCCACGCGACGAAGCAGATCCTCGACCAGTGGGGCGAGGACGGCTGGGAGCTCGTCCAGGTCCTGAGCATGCCGGAGGGCAACCTCGTGGCCTACCTCAAGCGGCCGAGGGGCTGACGATGGGTGCCGTCGAGGACCGCCTGGCCGAGCTGGGGCTGGTGGTCCCGCAGGTCGTCCCGCCGCTCGCGGCCTACGTGCCGGCGGTGCTCGACGGCTCGCGCGTCTACGTCTCGGGACAGGTGCCCCTCGTCGACGGGGTGCTGCCCGAGACGGGTCGGGTCGGCGAGGGGGATGGGCTCGTGAGCCCGGAGCGGGCCAAGGAGCTCGCCGCCGTGTGTGCCCTCAACGCCCTCGGCGCCGTGAAGTCCGTCGTGGGTGACCTCGACCGTGTCGAGCGGGTCGTCAAGGTCGTCGGGTTCGTCGCGTCCGACCCGTCGTTCACCGGGCAGCCGGGCGTCGTCAACGGCGCGAGCGAGCTGTTCGGCGCGGTGTTCGGCGAGGCCGGTGCGCACGCCCGGTCCGCCGTCGGTGTGGCGGCGCTGCCGCTCGGTGCGCCCGTCGAGGTCGAGGTGATCGTCCACGTCCGGGACTGACCGCTCGGACGTGGCTCGCGCGGCGGCCGCCCAGCCCCCACCGGAGGGTCTGGTCGTCCACCACCCGATCTCCCGCGACCCCGGTCTCGCGAACCGGGCGCGCGAGTGGCTCTCGAGCCTCGACCGCGTCGTGGCGCCGGCCCGGCCCGCGGCCACCGTGATGCTCGTGCGGGACGACCGCCACGGGCCCGAGGTCTACGTGCAGCGTCGCGTCGCGACGATGGCCTTCGCTCCCTCGACGGTCGTCTTCCCCGGTGGTGGGGTCGACCCGGCCGACCACGAGCTCGACCCGAGGACGCCCGGCCTCGCCGAGCTCGCGGGCGCGATGGGCGTGAGCGCCGAGGCGGCCGCGCCCTTCGCCGCGGCCGCCGTGCGCGAGGTCGAGGAGGAGTGCGGGGTGCGGCTGGAGGTGTCCGACCTGCGCGGGCGGGGGCACTGGGTGACCCCGGAGTTCGAGCCGCGCCGCTACGACACGTGGATCCTCGCCGCGGGGATGCCGGAGGGCCAGCTCGCGCGGGGCACGACGACGGAGTCCGACCACAGCGCCTGGGTCCGGGCTACCGACCTCCTGGCACGGCACGCGGCCGGTGAGGTCCGGATGCTCCCGCCCACCGTGGTCTCCCTCGAGCAGCTGGCCGCGTTCGACGACGCGGCCACCTTCCTCGCCGACCGCCCCCGGGTCTCGCGGGTCCTCCCGGTCCTCACGACGACCGACGACGGCACCCTCGTCCTGCGCACCGAGCTGCACTGACTCCCGAGGCCGCCGACGCCGTGTCCGGCACCACGGTCGGCGGCTGCTGGGTGCGCCTCCCAACAGGCAGTCGGCGGCGCGAGTCCGTCGGCTGAGCACGGTCGAGGAACGTCACGAGACGACTGCCTGTTCGTGGGGGCGCAAGGGTGGCGTGGCCGGCATTCGGCCCTCCCGCATGTCGCGCCACGACCGCAGCGCCCAGCGCACCCACTCCTGCGCGCCCATGACGTCCTCGAACGTGAAGCGCAGGGAGGACCACGCGAACACGCTGAGCTCGGTATGCCGTCGACAGTCCCGACGGAGTCCCTGCCGGGTGCCGTGGTGCTCGAACCCGTCGGTCTCCACCGCGAGTCGCAGCTCCTCGCTCCCGAGGTCGACCACGGCATACAGGCCGGGCTCGGCGACCTGAAGCTGCGGGGTGAGGTCGAGGCCCTCGTCGAGGCACAGGGCGCGCAGCACCGACTCGAACGGGTTCGCCGCGCGACCGTCTGCATGCCGCGCGACGCGGCGAGCGGCTCGGGACCCGGTGCCGCGCAGGCCCGAGGCCGCCCCGACCAGTTCGTGGTGCTCGACGTCCCTGGCCCGGAGGGCGGAGTCGGCGACGGCAAGGGCCTCGTCGAACGGGAGCACCCGCGCGCAGTCGAGCACCGTGCGCAGGGGCGTCGTCACCCCGTGACGAACCTCGCCCGCGGCGAGGTCGGCCCACCTGGGGCACGCGCCCTCGAGCTGCTCCGGCGTCAGGTGTCGCTTGCGCGGCACGGTCAGCCACGTGTCAACCGGCACGGTCTTGACCTTCCACCCCTGGTGCACGGCGGCACTGAGGTGGGAGAGCACCGCGCTGCGGGACTGGGCGACACGCAGCTGCTCGGTCGCCGACGGCAGGACGTACCGGCCCTTCGCGGCTCGGACGACCACCCCTGCCGCGACCGAGCGGCGGATGAGCCGGGCGGGGTGCACGACGCGGAGCTCACGCCACCGGGTGACACCCCCGAGGAACGCCACGGTGTCCGCCACGTCGTCGACGCCGCCCCGCTGGACCATCGGGCCATCCTGCCCGGACAACCCCGTGCCTCGAACACGGCATCCACAGGCCTCGCGTGCGCCGGCCAACAGGCAGTCAGGCACGGCCGAACCCCCTCCGTGCGGGCAGTGCGCGTGCCCGCCCCGGGCCGTCGGGCCACTGCCTGTCGGTGGGAGCGATGCACCGCGCAGGGTGCCGGCTGAGCTTCCCCGCCCGGCGGGGACCCCACCACGTGCCGGCTGGACGGCATACTCGAGCGGGTGAGTGCGACTCCTCCGCCCGGGGTGACCGGGCCCTGGGCCGGGGGCGCCGTCACCGAGCGGGCGCACTGCGTCCTCGCGCCCAACCCCGGCCCGATGACGCTCGACGGCACCAACACGTGGGTGCTCCTCGAGCCGGGGTCGACCGAGGCGGCCGTCGTCGACCCCGGCCCGCTCGACGAGGCGCACCTGCGAAGGGTGCTGGCCCTCGTGGACTCCCTCGGCGCCCGGGTGGGTCTGACCATCCTCACGCACCGGCACCTCGACCACGCGGAGGCCGGCTCGCGCTTCGCCGAGCTCACCGGTGCCGCGGTGCGGGCCGTCGGGCGGGCCCACGACGACCTCGACGACGGTGAGGTCCTGCGCGTCGGCGGCCTCGAGCTGCGGGTGGTCGCCACGCCGGGCCACACGGCGGACTCCATCTCGTTCGCCCTGCCCGCCGACCACGCCCTGCTCACCGGGGACACCGTCCTGGGCCGCGGCACGACGGTGGTGGCGCACCCCGACGGCGAGCTCGCGGCATACCTCGACTCCCTCGAGCGCATCGCCGCCCTCACCGGAGACGGGGCGGTCACCGCGATCCTCCCCGGGCACGGGCCGGTGGTGCCGGATGCCGCCGCCATGGTCGCGTACTACCGGCACCACCGCGCGGAGCGGCTCGAGCAGGTGCGCCAGGCACTGGCGGACGGCGCCGCGACCGAGGACGACCCCGTGGAGGGGGTGCTCAGGCGCGTGTATGCCGACGTGCCGGAGAGCGTGTGGCCGGCGGCGCGGATGTCGATCCGCGCCCAGGTGGACTACCTCAGCGCGCGCGGCGCTTGAGCCGCTCGACGTCGAGCAGGAGCACGGCGCGCGCCTCGAGCCGCAGCCAGCCCCGCGAGGCGAAGTCGGCGAGGGCCTTGTTGACCGTCTCGCGGGAGGCCCCGACGAGCTGGGCGAGCTCCTCCTGGGTGAGGTCGTGGGCCACCATGACTCCCTCGTCGACGGGCCGCCCGAAGCGCCCGGCGAGGTCGAGCAGCGCCTTGGCCACCCGGCCCGGCACGTCGGTGAAGACGAGGTCGGCGAGCGACTCGTTGGTGCGCCGCAGGCGGCGGGCGAGCGCCGCGAGGAGGGTCGAGGACACTCCCGGGCGCTGCGCGAGGAACTCCTTGAACTGCTCGTGCCCCATGGACACGACCTGCGTCTCGGCGATCGCCGTGGCGGTGGCCGTGCGCGGCCCCGGGTCGAAGAGCGAGAGCTCGCCGAACATCTCGCCCGGGCCGAGGATCGCGAGGAGGTTCTCTCGGCCGTCGCTGCTCGTGCGCCCGAGCTTGATCTTGCCCTCACCGATGACGTACAGCCGGTCGCCCTGGTCCCCCTCGTGGAACAGGATGTCCCCGCGTTCCATCCGCGCCGGGATCATGGAGGAGATGAGGGACTCGGCCGTCTGGTCGTCCAGGGCGGCGAACAGCGGCGCTCTGCGCACGACATCGTGATCCACGCCCGTCAGTGTGCCAGAGACGGGAGCCGTTGGTGCGGAAGGCGACCCGAGCCGGACCCGCTCGGCCTCCCCTGCGGGCGTCAGGAGCAGGACGTATGCTCACCCGGTGCTCGTGACGCCCTCCACCGCCGTGCGGCGCGCGCGTGCCGGCGAGGAGTCGCCCGTCGCCCTCACCCGGCGGGCTCGCCGCATGCACCGGGCCCTGCTCGAGCGCTACCCCTACGCCCATTGCGAGCTCGACTTCGAGACGCCCCTGCAGCTGCTCGTCGCGACGGTCCTGTCAGCCCAGACGACCGACGTCATGGTCAACAGCGTGACTCCGACCCTGTTCTCGCGGTGGCCGACTGCACAGGCGCTGGCGGGGGCCGACCGCGAGGAGATGGAGGCGGTCCTGCGGCCCACGGGCTTCTTCCGGGCCAAGACGAACTCGGTGACCACGCTCAGCGGAGCGATCGTCGAGCGGTTCGGCGGCGAGGTGCCGGGCCGGCTCGAGGACCTCGTCACGCTCCCGGGTGTCGGGCGCAAGACCGCGAACGTCGTGCTGGGCAACGCCTTCGGCGTCCCGGGCATCACCGTCGACACGCACGTCGGTCGGCTCGTGCGTCGGTTCGGGTGGACCCGCGAGACCGACCCCGTCAAGGTCGAGCACGCCGTCGGGGCCCTGTTCCCCAAGCGCGACTGGACCATGCTCAGCCACGTCCTCATCTTCCACGGCCGTCGCACCTGCCACGCCCGCAAGCCCGCCTGCGGTGCGTGTCCCGTCGCCCGGTGGTGCCCGGCATACGGCGAGGGGGAGACCGACCCCGTCAAGGCGCGGCGGCTCCTCGCCTTCGAGCTCGCCCCGGGCGCCGTGCTGCCCGACCCTCCTCCCGGGCCGCTTCCCGACGACGTCGTCCCAGCCGCCGGAGACCCGGCAGACGTCGCAAACCCCGCAGACCCTCCGGCCGCGCCGTGAACGCCCCGGCCCCCGAGTGGCTGAGCGCGCTCGCCGCCCGCACCGACATCGCCGACCACGAGTGGTTCACGCTGTTCGCCCCCCCGGAGGGCCACGGCCGCCGGTCGGCCGTCCTCATGCTCTTCGGGCCGGACCCTCGAGGCGGTGAGGACGTCGTCCTCACCGAGCGGGCCCACACGCTGCGCTCCCACCCGGGCCAGGTGTCGTTCCCGGGCGGCAAGGTCGACCCCGGCGACGACGGCTCAGTGGGCGCCGCCCTGCGCGAGGCGGAGGAGGAGGTGGGTCTCGACCCGTCGGGCGTCGAGGTGCTCGCGACCTTTCCCGACCTCTTCCTCACCCCCAGCCAGAATGCCGTGACCCCGGTGCTCGCCTGGTGGCCCCGCCCCGTGCCGGTGGGTGTCGTGGACCGCGGCGAGGTCGAGCGGGTGCTGCGCGTGCCCGTGTCCGACCTCGTGGACCCGTCGAACCGCTTCACGGCGGTGTTCGGCCCCTACCGCGGACCGGGGTTCGAGGTCGACGACCTCTTCGTCTGGGGCTTCACGGCGATGCTCCTCAGCAGCCTCTTCGACCTCGCCGGGCTCGCCGTGCCGTGGGACGTCGCGCGGGAACGCCCCCTGCCCGACCGGGTCATGTCGCCGTGGATGCGGGGGACCCAGGAGTGAGCGGGTCGGTCCTGCTCGACCTCGGCCTCCTCCTCCTGCTCGCCGCCTACGCATGGAGCGGGTGGCGGCAGGGCTTCGTGTCGGCCCTGCTCGGGCTCGTCGGGCTCGTGGGCGGGGCGTTCCTCGCGATCCGCCTCGTGCCCGGATGGCTGGAGGACCACGCCGGGATCTTCACCGGGACCCCCGTCGGCGCCGTGACCCTCGTGCTTGTCGTCCTCGGCGCCGCAGCGCTCGGGCAGGGCCTCATGCTGCTCCTCGCGCGCCGGCTGCGCGAGTCGGTCACCGACCCGAGTGCCCGCACGGTCGACTCCGCGCTCGGGATGGTCGCGGTGTTCGTCACCTCCGTGCTCGTCGTGTGGGTCATCGCGGGGGCGGTCCGGGTCGGCGGACCACCGGAGGCCCGTGCGCTCCTCTCGCGCTCGGCGGTGGTCACGGCCCTCGACGAGCTCGTGCCGCCATCGGCGAGCGGGCTCGTCGACGAGGTGACGCAGGCGCTCGACCGCGGCGGCTTCCCCCGGGTGTTCGAGGGGCTGGAGCCCGAGCCGATCAGCTCGGTCGCGCCGCCCGACGAGGCCCTGGCCTCCGACCCCGAGATCAGGCAGGCACTCGACTCCGTCCTCCACGTCCGGGCCGAGTCCGCCCAGTGTCGCCAGGCCCAGGTCGGTAGCGGCTGGGTCGTCTCGCCCGGCCGCGTCGTCACCAACGCCCACGTCGTCGCCGGCAGCGACAACGTCACGGTCAGCGTCAGGGGCACGGGTCGCGATCGGCAGGCCCGGGTCGTCGCCTACGACCCGGCGCGGGACGTCGCCGTCCTCGACGTGCCGGGTCTGCGCGCACCCCGGCTCCCGCAGGGCGCCCCCCTTGCGTCCGGGGATGCGGCGGCACTCGCGGGCTTCCCCGGCGACAAGGGGCTCTGGGTGGGCGGCGCGAGGGTACGCGACGTCATCACGGCCCGCGGCGAGGACGTCTACGGCCGGCCCGGGGTCGTGCGCGACGTCTACTCGCTGCGTGCCCAGGTGCGGCGGGGCGCGTCGGGAGGACCTGTCCTCGACCCCGACGGCGAGGTCGTCGGAATGGTCTTCGCGACGTCCCTCGACGACCCCGACACCGGCTACGCCCTGACCCTCGGGGAGATCAGGCCGGTCCTGCGCCAAGGCATCGCCTCGTCGTCGGCCGTCTCGACCGGGGCGTGCGCGTCAGGCTGACGGAGTCGTGGGGGACGGTGCCGTCGCGGATGCCGGTGAGCCGGGTGCCCCGGTCGGCAGGACGGGCTCGTCGTGCGACCCGAGGATGGCGTCGATCGTCTGCTGGGCCTGGTCGATCGCCCGCTCCGGCGCGGGCTTCGCGGACTCGAGGGCCTTGCGGCCGAGGATCGCGAGCACCACGGCGATGAGGATGATGACGACCGCGACGATCGCGTAGCCGGCCCACACCGGCAGGACGAGCGAGATCGCCCACGCCGCGCTGTGGAGGAGGAAGACGACCCCCATGAAGGCGAGGAACCCCGCGCCGACGAGCAGCCCCACACCCCGGCCGAGGACCTTCGCCCCGGAGGCCACCTCGGCCTTGGCGAGCGCGATCTCCCCGCGGACGATCCCCTGGAGGTCGTGGGTCGCGTCGGCCACCAGCTGGCCGATGGTGCGTTCGGTGCCCGATGTCCCGCTTGGCATGAGTTGACCGCCTCACTCGTCCGCTCGGCCCGTCCCGGAGGGGCCCTCGGGAGACGACCTTACCCAGCGCGCGGGGGCTCGGGCGTGGTGGCCTCGCGCTCGAAGACGTCGGGTATGCCGTCGGCGTCGTCGTCGCGCGACTCCAGCTCGGCGATGCGGCGGTACGCGAGGTTGCGCATGCGCAGCGCGACGGACGCGAGCAGGGCCGCCATGAGCGAGCCGACGAGCACCGCGAGCTTGACGTGCTCGTCGCGGGGGGAGCCCTGGCCGTAGGCGAGCTCCCCGACGAGCAGCGAGACGGTGAACCCGACCCCCGTGAGGAGCGAGAGGCCACCGATGTCCCGCCAGGCGAGGTCGTCGTCGAGGCGGGCCCGGGTGAACCGCGCGACGAGCCACGTCGTCCCGAAGACGCCGACGAGCTTGCCGACGACGAGCCCGGTGACGACGCCCACCGCCACCTCGTCCTGGGCCGCCGCACGCAACCCCCCGCCGACCACCGTGACGCCGGACGCGAAGAAGGCGAAGACGGGCACGGCGATCCCCGCCGAGATCGGACGCATCCGGTGCTCGAAGCGGTGCGCCACGTCGGTCGTGCGGTCGAGCGTGCTGATCGAGGGAACCGACGCGCGCGCCCTGACGGGCACGACCAGCCCGAGGAGCACCCCGGCGACGGTCGCGTGCACGCCGGAGGCGTGCACCAGTGCCCACGTCGCGAACGCGAGCGGGAGGAGGAGCCACCACTGGGTGATCCGGCGCTGCGCGAGGGCCGCGAAGAGCGCGAGGGGAAGCATCGCCACGAGGAGCGGGACGACCTCGAGGCCCGACGTGTAGACGACCGCGATGATCGTGATCGCGATGAGGTCGTCGACGACGGCGAGGGTGAGGAGGAACGAGCGGAGCGCGGACGGCAGGTGGGAGCCGATCACCGCGAGCACCGCGAGCGCGAAGGCGATGTCCGTCGCCGTCGGGATGGCCCAGCCCCGCAGCGCCTCCGCGTCGCCGCCGAGCGCCACGACGGTGGCGACGAAGACGAGGGCCGGCGTCGCGACACCACCCACTGCGGCCGCCACGGGGACTGCGGCCTTCGAGAGGGTGCGCAGCTCGCCGACGAGGAACTCACGCTTGAGCTCGAGACCGGCGACGAAGAAGAAGATCGCGAGGAGGCCGTCGGAGGCCCAGTGCGCGAGCGAGAGTCGCAGGTCCCCCCACTCCGGGCCGACCTCGAGGTGCTGGAGCGTGGCGTAGGCGTCGCGCCACGGGCTGTTGGCGAAGAGCAGGGCGAGCACGGCCGCGCCGAGCAGCAGCGCGCCGCCGATGGTCTCGGTGCGCAGGGCGTCGGCGACGAACTGGGTCTCGGCCCAGGTCGAGCGGCGGAAGATCGCCGGACGGTGCGACTCTGGTGGGGCGGACGTCATGCGCGTGCTCCCTGCGGTGGGACGGCCGCCCTCGCGAGGGGTCGCCGGGGGCGGTGCCGACCAGACTTCCCGGCGCTCCGTGGCCAGTCTATCGGCGGGCGGTGTGCGCGGCCCGGCTGGTGTTGGCCGCGGTGACGAGCGCGGCATACATGCGCCGTGCGTCGGCCCGGGACTCCTCGTCGGCGTGCACCGTCCCGTCGAGGTCGAGGGTCTCCTCGAAGCGCAGGGCCGCACCGTCGACGACGACCATCCCGACCCGGTCGAGGGTCTGGCGCAGGGCGGCACGGGCGTACTGCGCACCGCTCCAGCCGTACCCGACGCAGGCGACCGGCATCCCGTCCCACTCGGCGTTGAGGTAGTCGATGGCGTTCTTCAGCGGCGCGCTGTAGCCGCGGTTGTACTCCGGCATGACGAGCACCATCGCGTCGACGCCGCGCACGACCGCCGACCACTGCCGGGTGTGCTCGTGGGCGTAGTGGCCGTCGGACGGCATCTCCGGCTCGTCGAGGAGCGGCAGCGCGAGCTCGCGCAGGTCGATCTGCACGAGCTCGACGTCGTCGGGCGCCAGCCCCGTCACCCAGGCCGTGACGTGGTGGCCGATGCGGCGCGGACGCGCGCTCGCCGTGACGATGCCGATGCGGGTCGTGGGGCCGATCCTCACACGGCGCGTCGGCGGGGCGCGTCGGGGGCACTGCGGGGGGTACGGCGGGGCCAGACGGTGAGGGGTGCCGGGCTGGTCGCCGGCACCCCTCCCTTCTCCCGCCCGGGGTCGCGGTCAGTCCGAGGAGGACCCTCCGGAGAGGCCCTGCTGGATCATGCTCATGACCGAGGAGTCTGCCAGTGTCGTGACGTCGCCCACCTCCCGGTGCTCCGCGACGTCCTTGAGCAGGCGGCGCATGATCTTGCCGGACCGGGTCTTGGGCAGCTCGGCGACGATCATGATCTGGCGGGGCTTGGCGATCGGGCCGATCTCGTGGGCCACGTGGTTGCGGAGGTCCTGCACGAGGTCGCCGCCCTCGCCCACCTCGTCTGCCTCCTCGACGAACTCCGAGCGGAGGATGACGAACGCGCACACGGCCTGGCCGGTGGTCTCGTCGCTGGCGCCGACGACGGCCGCCTCCGCCACCTTGGGGTGGGAGACGAGGGCGGACTCGATCTCGGCGGTCGAGAGCCGGTGGCCGGAGACGTTCATGACGTCGTCGACCCGGCCGAGGAGCCAGATGTTCCCCTTGGCGTCGTACTTCGCGCCGTCCCCGGCGAAGTAGTACTCCGGGCCGAAGCGGCTCCAGTACGTCTCCTTGTAACGCTCCGGGTCGCCCCAGATGCCACGGAGCATCGCCGGCCACGGCTTGGTGAGCACGAGGTAGCCGACCTTCTCGGCCTCGGTGAACGGGTGCCCGTCGTCGTCGAGGATCTCGGCCGAGATACCGGGGATCGGCTTCTGGGCCGAGCCGGGCTCGAGCGTCGTCACGCCCGGCAGGGGGCTGATCATGATGGCCCCCGTCTCGGTCTGCCACCACGTGTCGACGATGGGGGCGGTGTCACCGCCGATGTTCTTGCGGTACCAGAGCCAGGCCTCGGGGTTGATCGGCTCGCCGACGCTGCCGAGGAGGCGCACGCTCGACAGGTCGAACTTCGCGGGGATGTCGTCGCCCCACTTCATGAACGTCCGGATCGCCGTCGGTGCGGTGTAGAGGATGGTCACGCCGTACTTCTCGATGAGCTCCCACCAGCGCCCCTGGTGCGGGGTGTCGGGGGTGCCCTCGTACATGAGCTGGGTGGCTCCGTTGGCCAGCGGCCCGTAGACGATGTAGGAGTGACCGGTGACCCAGCCGACGTCGGCGGTGCACCAGTAGACGTCGGTCTCGGGGTGCACGTCGTGGACCACGGCGTTGGTGTAGGCGGCCTGGGTGAGGTAGCCGCCGCTCGTGTGGAAGATGCCCTTGGGCTTCCCGGTGGTGCCGCTCGTGTACAGGATGAACAGCGGGTGCTCGCTGTCGTGCGCCTCGGCCTCGTGGGTCTCGGGCTGCCCCTCGACGAGCTCGTGCCACCAGACGTCGCGACCCTCGGTCCACTCCACGTCGCCACCGGTGCGCTTGACGACGAGCACCTTCTCGACGGGGTTCGGGTACTGGAGGGCCTCGTCGACGGCGGGCTTGAGGGGCGACGGCTTGCCGCGCCGGAACTGCCCGTCGGTCGTCACGACGAGCTTGCACTGGGCGTCGTCGATCCGGGTGTGCAGGGCCTCGGCCGAGAAGCCGCCGAAGATCACGGAGTGGGGAGCGCCGAGGCGGGCGCACGCGAGCATCGCGAAGACCGTCTCCGGGATCATCGGCATGTAGATGGCGACCGTGTCGCCCTTGCCCACGCCGAGGGCGGCCAGCCCGTTGGCCGTCCTCGCGACCTCGCGCTGGAGGTCGGCGTACGTGATGGTGCGGGTGTCCCCGCCCTCGCCCTCGAAGTGGATGGCGACCCGGTCGCCGTGGCCGGCCTCGACGTGGCGGTCGACGCAGTTGTGGGCGACGTTGAGCTCGCCACCGACGAACCACTTCGCGAACGGCGCGTCGTCCCAGTCGAGCGTGCGCCCGAAGTCCTTCTCCCACGTGACCCGGCTGCGCGCCTGGTCGGCCCAGAACCCCTCGTGGTCCTCGGCGGCCCGGTCGTAGAGGTCGGCGGAGCCGTTGGCCTGGGCGCGGAACGCAGGGTCGGGGGCGAAGTCCATCTCGTGCGCGTGGCTGGACAGGCTGTCGTCGGTCACGGCGTGTTCCTCCTCGTTGAGTGACTGGATCCCAGCCAACACGGGAAGCGCGGCACCCGGCAACCGCCGGTCGGGAGGTATGCCGGTGGGCGGGCCGGGCGTGCGACGAGCGGGCGGGCGGTCGGCCGGGCGGCGGCCGGTGTCGGGCCCCGCGGGCGCACGTCGGGTACCTGGTCATCCTGTGCAGTGCATCGCGGAAGGGGGTGGCGAAACTGTGCGCTGTTTGCCCATGGGACACGCCATCGGTTCCATCGTGCGCGGTTCCGTGGAAGCGTGGGGAGATCGGCCCACGAGGCCCTGACCACTCACGAGGAGGTGAGCGCGGTGTTCGAGGAGGGACAGCTCTACTCGACGGTGACGACCGGCGCGGACGGTGTCGTGGAGGTGCACCTCGGTGAGAACCACCCGGGGTTCACGGATGCGGCATACCGTGCCCGACGGGGGGACATCGCGGCGGCGGCCTTGGCCCACCGACCCGGCGAACCGCTGCCGACGATCGACTACACGGACGAGGAGCAGGAGATCTGGCGGTTGGTGTCCGCCGAGCTCGCGCCGAAGCACGAGAGGTACGCGCACTCCGAGTTCCTCTCGGCCAAGGCGGCGCTCGACCTGCCGACCGACCACGTGCCGCAGCTCCACGAGGTCACCGAGCGCCTGCAGCCGCTGACCGGCTGGAGCTACACGGCGGCCCCGGGGCTGGTGCCGCTGCGCGAGTTCTACGCCGACCTCGGCCGGCGCACGTTCAACTCCACGCAGTACCTCCGGCACCCGAGCCAGCCGCTCTACACGCCCGAGCCGGACATCATCCACGAGGTCATCGGCCACGCGAACCAGCTCGCGAGCCCTCGCTTCGCGGCCATCACGGAGGCCGCCGGTGCGGCCAGCCGGAGGCTCGAGACCGACGAGGCGATGCAGTTCGTCGCCGACGTGTTCTGGTTCTCGATCGAGTTCGGTGTCATCGCGGAGGACGGACGCACCAAGGCCTACGGCGCCGGCATCCTCTCGAGCTTCGGTGAGATGGACGAGTTCGGGCACATGGACATCCGCCCGCTCGACCTGCGGGTCATGGGCACGCTCAACTACGACATCACGGCGTACCAGCCGGTGCTCTTCCGCGCCGACGGACTCGACCACCTCGAGGACGTCGTGGGCGGGTTCTTCGCCACCGTCGACGACGACCTCGCGGCCCGGCTGCGCGCGGAGGCCAGGGCGTACGCGTGAGGTGACCACCCGGCGAACCGCGTGAGGTGGGCACCCGGCATACGGACCGGATGCACCGCACCGCGGACAGCCGCCGCACGGCAGACAACGGCCGCGGAGAGGTCAGCTCTCCGCGGCCGCTGCGTTCGTGCGGGGTGGGTCAGTGCTCGATGGCCCCGGCCACCCCGTGACCGGTGAGGCTGCGCACCTCCATCTCGGCATACCGCTGTGCGTTGTGCTCCTTGCTCGTCACCGAGCCGAGCCAGCCGAGGAAGAAGGCCAGCGGGATCGAGATCAGACCCGGGTTGTCGAGCGGGAACCAGTGGAAGTCGATCGCGGTGTCGGTGATCATCGACTGGCTGGGCCCGCCCGGCACCAGCGGCGGCTTGCCCGACACGACGGGCGAGAAGATGATCAGCACGATCGAGCTCGTGAGCCCGCCGTAGATCGACCACAGCGCGCCCCTGGTGTTGAAGCCCTTCCAGAACAGGGAGTAGAGGATCGTCGGGAGGTTCGCGCTCGCGGCGACCGCGAACGCGAGGGCGACGAGGAACGCGATGTTCTGGCTCTTGGCGAAGATGCCGCCGACGATGGCGATCGCGCCGATGACGACGGACGCGATGCGGGCGACCCGCACCTCGTTCTCCTGGGTCGTCTCGCCCCGCTTGAAGACCTCCTTGTAGAGGTCGTGGGCGAAGGTCGCCGACGTCGTGATCGTCAGCCCCGCGACGACCGCGAGGATCGTCGCGAACGCGATGCCCGAGATGACACCGAGCAGCACCGACCCGCCGAGCTCGTAGGCGAGCAGCGGGGCGGCCGAGTTGGCCTTGCCGGGGGCGGCGGTGATGGCCTCCGGGCCGACGAGCGCACCGGCGCCGTAGCCGACGACGAGCGTGAGCAGGTAGAAGCCGCCGATGAGCCAGATCGCCCACTCGACGGACTTGCGGGCCTGCTTGCTCGTCGGGACGGTGTAGAACCGCTGGAGCACGTGCGGGAGACCCGCGGTGCCGAGCACGAGGGCCATCGACAGGGAGATGAAGTCGATCTTCGTCGTCGTCGTCTTGCCGTACTTCAGGCCCGGCTCCAGGAGCTTGTCACCCGCGGGCGAGTTGTTCGCCGCGGCCTGGAAGAGCTCGGAGAGGTTGAAGTTGTAGATGCCGAGCACCCAGAGGGTGATGATCGCGGTCCCCGTGATGAGGAGGAGGGCCTTGATGATCTGGACCCACGTCGTCCCCTTCATCCCGCCGATGAGCACGTAGGTGATCATGATGACCCCGACGAGCGCGATGACGAGGTCCTGGGCGGCCTCGCCGCTCACACCGAGCAGGAGCGACACGAGGCCACCGGCGCCGGCCATCTGGGCGAGCAGGTAGAAGAACGACACGCAGATGACGGAGATCGCCGTGGCGATACGGACCGGCCGCTGCCTGAGGCGGTAGGAGAGGACGTCGGCCATCGTGAACCGGCCGGTGTTGCGCATGAGCTCGGCGACGAGGAGCAGCGCGACGAGCCAGGCGACGAGGAAGCCGATGGAGTAGAGGAAGCCGTCGTACCCCTGGAGGGCGATCGCCCCCGCGATGCCGAGGAACGAGGCCGCCGACAGGTAGTCACCGGCGATGGCGATGCCGTTCTGGCGACCCGAGAAGGCTCCCGCGGCGGTGTAGTACTGCTCGGCGGTCTTCTTGCCCGAGGCGACCTTGATGACGATGGCCAGGGTGACGACGACGAACGACGCGAAGATGGCGATGTTGAGCGCGGGGCTGCCGACGGTGGTGGCCTCCTCGGCCGCAAGGGTGTTGATGAGGGCCATGGTCAGTGCTCCTGTCCGCCGTCGAGGCGGGCCCCGAGCTTGTCGGCCAGCGGGTCGAACTCGCGGTTCGCCCACCGTGCGTAGATGAACGTGATCGCGAAGGTCGTGACGAACTGGCCGAGCCCGAAGAGCAGGCCGAGCGTGATCGTGCTGTCCTCGCCACCGACGCGCTGCCCCATGAAGTCGGGGGCGAAGGTCGACAGCAGGACGTACAGGAAGTACCAGGAGAGGAAGAACGCGGTCACCGGGAAGACGAACCGGCGGAACGTGCGGCGCAGCTCCTGGAACTCCGAAGTGGACTGCATCTCGAGGTAGGGATCCTCAGCGTGCGTGCGAGCTTCGTTGCTCACAGGTCACCTCCAGGGTCGGTGTCCGACCGCTCGGCCGGATCGGGTCAAGGGTGGGGGATGCCGGGGGCCCTGTGAACTGGCCCGACACCCCGTGCCGGTGGGCGGGTGCGCGGCGCGATGTGCGGTGGGTACCGGTGCGGTGAGCGGCGCGCGTCGCGCGACGAGCGGTGGCGTGGGCGCCCGGCGGGGTCGGGCAGCGTTGAGGCGGGGTTCGGGGGCGGCTGCGTGGGGGCGGGGGTGGCTGGGTCGGGGCGGGGGGCGGCCATGACGCCGGGGACCGGACCCCGGCATGATGGGTCCGTGCGCGCGTTGCGGAAGCTCACGGCAGGTCCCGGTCTCGAGCTCGTGGACATCCCCGAGCCCGAGTGCGGCGACAAGGACGTCAAGATCAGGGTGCTACGGGCCGGGCTGTGCGGCACCGACCTCCACCTCGAGCAGTGGGACGAGTGGGCCGCGGCGACCGTGCACGTGCCGATGACACTGGGTCACGAGTTCTTCGGCGAGGTCGTCGAGGTCGGCGCCGACGTCGACTACGTGTCCGTTGGCGACCGCGTCTCCGGCGAGGGCCACATCGTCTGCGGCTACTGCCGCAACTGCCGCGCGGGCCGGCGCCACCTGTGCATCGACACGGTGGGTGTGGGCGTGAACCGCGACGGCGCGTTCGCTGACTACGTCGTCATCCCGGCGACCAACGCGTGGGTCCAGCCACCCGACCTCGACCCCGACCTCGGGGCGCTCTTCGACCCCCTCGGCAACGCGACCCACACGGCCCTCCAGTGGCCGGTCGTCGGTGAGGACGTCGTCGTGACGGGGGCCGGGCCGATCGGCGTCATGGCGACGGCGATCGTCCGGCACGCGGGGGCCCGCCGGATCTGCGTCACCGACATGTCGGCCGACCGGCTCGCGCTCGCGAAGGCCGCGGGTGCCGACCTCGTCGTCGACGTCTCCACTGGCGGGACGCTCCGCCAGGCCCAGGAGGCCCTCAGGATGGCGGAGGGGTTCGACATCGGGCTCGAGATGTCCGGTGCCCCCGCTGCGGTGGAGGACATGCTGGCCAACATGAACCACGGCGGGCGGGTCGCCATGCTCGGTCTCCCGCAGGACCGCTACGCCATCGACTGGGGACGCGTCATCACCCACATGATCACGCTGCGCGGGATCTACGGGCGCGAGATGTTCGAGACCTGGTACCTCATGGGCTCGATGCTCGACTCGTCCCCCGAGCTGCGCGACGCGGTGTCGTCGGTCATCACCGGCCGGTATGCCGCCGAGGACTGGCAGGCGGCGTTCGCCGAGACCCGCTCCGGCCACGGTGGCAAGGTCGTCCTCGACTGGAGCTGACCCCTGCCCCACCACGACCTCCCCGACTTTGTCTGCCAGAGTGCTGGTGACACGCCCCCAACGCGGCGTGTCACGGCATACCCACAGACAAGGTGGGGGAGCAGAGCATGAGGAGGCGACGTGTACGGCGCAGTGAAGGACGAGCTCGCGGCCACCCTGAGGGAGATCGAGGATGCCGGGCTCTACAAGCGGGAGCGTGAGCTCACCACCCCCCAGTCGTCGCACGTCGCGACGACGAGCGGGGAGGCGCTGAACTTCTGCGCCAACAACTACCTCGGGTTCGCCGACCACCCCGAGGTCGTCGCGGCCAGCCGGGAGGCACTCGACACGTGGGGCTTCGGCATGGCGTCGGTGCGCTTCATCTGCGGCACGCAGACCCAGCACACCCGGCTCGAGGAGCGCCTGTCGGACTTCCTCGGCACCGAGGCGACGATCCTCTACAGTTCGTGCTTCGACGCCAACGGCGGGGTCTTCGAGGTGCTCTTCGGCGCCGAGGACGCCATCGTGTCGGACGAGCTCAACCACGCGTCGATCATCGACGGCATCCGGCTCAGCAAGGCCGCCCGGTTCCGCTACCGCAACGCCGACATGGCCGACCTGCGCGCCCAGCTCGAGGCCGCCCGCGCGGGCGGGGCGCGACGCATGTGTGTCGTGACCGACGGCGTGTTCTCGATGGACGGGTCGTTCGCCCCGCTGGACCGGATCTGCGACCTCGCCGACGAGTTCGGCGCGATGGTGCTCGTCGACGACTCCCACGCCGTCGGGTTCGTCGGCGACGGCGGCCGGGGCACCCCCGAGCGCTTCGGGGTCATGGACCGCGTCGACATCGTCACCGGGACCCTCGGCAAGGCGCTCGGTGGCGCGTCGGGTGGCTACGTCTCGAGCCACCGCGAGGTCGTCGACCTCCTGCGACAGCGCTCGCGGCCCTACCTCTTCTCCAACTCCGTCGCCCCGGTCGTCGTCGCCGGGTCGCTCAAGGCGCTCGACCTCGTGTCCGGCTCGAGCGAGGCACGAGAGACGTTGCGCGGCAACGCTGCTCTGTTCCGCCAGCTCATGGAGGATGCCGGGTTCGAGCTGCTCCCCGGGTCGCACCCCATCACGCCGGTGATGTTCGCCGGCGAGGACGGCGCACGTCGGGCTGCCGAGATCGCGGACCACATGCTCGGGAACGGCGTCTATGTCATCGCCTTCAGCTTCCCGGTCGTGCCGCGCGGCAGGGCCCGCATCCGCGTGCAGCTCTCGGCCGCCCACTCGGAGGACGACGTGCGGCAGTGCGTCGACGCGTTCGTCGCGGCCCGCGAGGCGGTCGGCTGACCGCCTCTGCTCAGTCGAGCACCCTGGACCGCGACAGGGTGACTCGCTCGGGCGTGTGCAGGCGCACCAGGGTGCGCGTCGTCCCGGCGGGCACGCGCCCCGGGGACGCCAGCGAGACGATGACCGCCGTGGCGATCGCGAGCGGGGTGGCCCACATCGCGGGGTTCGACAGGAGTGCGCCGGCCCACCCGTCGGGCTCGCCCGCCACCATCGTGGTGACGATGGCACCGAGCGCGGCCGAGCCCCCGACGACGAGGCCGGCCATCGCGCCCCAGGTCGACAGCCGCCGCCACCAGACCCCGAGCATGATGAGTGGGGCGAAGGTCGCGGCCGCGAGCGCGAACGCCAGCCCCACCGTCGTCGCCAGCCCGAGGGGCTCCATCGCCCGGCTGAGGACGTAGGGGATGACGACGGCCAGGACCGCCGACACGCGGAACCCGCGGATGCCGGGCACGTCGCCACCGGCGAACCGCGCGAGCCTCGGGCGGAGGAGCTCCTGGTCGATGACCCCGGTCACCGACATGGCGAGCCCGGACGCGGTGGAGAGGAAGGCCGCGAACGCCCCGCCCGCGAGCATCGCGGTGAGCAGCTGGCCGTTCAGGCCGTCGACGAGGGTCGCGGGCAGGCGCAGGACGATCGTGTCGGACCCGACGCCCTCGGGCAGCGTGGGGTAGAGCACCCGGCCGAGGGCTCCGTAGACCGGGGGCAGCAGGTAGAAGACGCCCAGCAGGGCGAGGACGGTGACGGTCGTCCGCCGGGCTCCGTTGCCGTCGGGGTTGGTGTAGTAGCGCACGAGGACGTGGGGCAGCCCCATCGTCCCGAGGCAGAGCGCGAGCACGGTGGATGCCGTGCGGTAGACGGGGTGGTCACCGGGTCCGGTCGACGACAGCGGGATGTGCCACGCCGGATCGACCTGCGGCGCAGGGGCTCCCGAGCGGAACCAGAGGGCGAGGAGCACGAATGCCGGCACCGCCAGGGCCGTCAGCTTGATCCAGTACTGCACGGCCTGGACGAACGTGATCGAGCGCATCCCGCCCGCCCCCACGGCCAGGGCGATGACGACCATGACGAGGAACCCGCCGACCCAGGGAGGCGCCCCGGTCACCAGGGTGAGCGTCAGGCTGGCCCCCTGGAACTGCGGGAGGAGGTAGAGCCAGCCGATGCCGATGACGAGAGCCGACGACACGAGGCGGATCGACCGGGACCCCAGCCGCGCCTCCGCGAAGTCGGGGAGCGTGTAGGCCCCCGACCGCCGCATCGGTGCCGCCACCATGACGAGGAGCACGAGGTAGCCCAGGGTGTAGCCCACCGGTAGCCACAGCATGTCGACGCCGCGGTCGTAGACGAGCGCCGCGACGCCGAGGAAGCTCGCCGCCGAGAGGTACTCCCCGCCGATCGCACTGGCGTTGAGCCTCGGGGACACGGTGCGCCCCGCCACGTAGAAGTCGCTCGTCCGCCGCGAGAGCCGTAGCCCGATCGCCCCCACCGCGAGGGTCGTCAGGCAGACGAGCAGCACGGCGGCCAGGGAGAGGGGGTTGCTCATCAGGACTCGACGACCTCGGTGAAGTCCTGCTCGAGGCGCTCGGCCTGCCGGGCGTACCAGCGGGCCAGGAACCACGCCGCGGGGTAGACGGCGATGCCGAGGACGAGCCAGGGGAACGGGATGCCGAGCACGGTGAGGGTCCGGGTCGCCGGCACGAGCGCCAGCACGACGGGCAGGGCGGCGAGCCCGACGACGGTGAGGGCGAGGACGGCGACGGACAGCCGCAGCTGCGCGCTCATGAGCCCCTCGAGGTAGACGTCGCCCAGCCCGGTCTGCTCGTCGATCTCCCTGGCGACGGGTCGGGCCCGCATGGGGGCGGCCCCGCGGCGCGAGCTCGTGACGCGCACGCGCTGCGGGGGACCGCCCGCGGGCGTGCTCACGCGATCAGCCGCCGTTGGGCCGGCGGTCGCCGATGGGGCGTCGCAGGAGCGTGTCGCGCAGCTCCTTGGTGTGCCGGCGGCTCACCTGCAGCTCCACCGTCCCGACGACCACCGAGCACCGTCCGTGGTCCATGCGCACCTCGTTGACGTGGGGGAGGGCGACGAGAGTGCTGCGGTGGATGCGGACGAAGCCGTACTCCCCCCAGCGCTCCTCGAGCACGCTGAGCGGCACCCGCACGAGGTGCGAGCCGGTGTCGGTGTGCAGGCGCGCGTAGTCGCCGTGCGCCTGGGCGTAGCGGATCTGGCTCCGGTTGATGAAGCGGGTCACCCCACCGAGCTCGACGGGGATCGTCTCGTCCTCCACGACGGCGGATGCCGGGTCGCCGCTGCCGCCGTCGGCGCCCTTCTCCGCCTGGGCCACGACGACCCGGCGGATGGCCTCGGAGAGGCGCTCGGCGCGAACGGGCTTCATGACGTAGTCGGTGGCCGCGAGGGCGAACGCGTCGACGGCGTGCCTCTCGTGGGCGGTGACGAAGACGATCTGGGGCCGGACGGCGAAGCGGGAGATGACGCGGGCGAGGGCCATGCCGTCGAGCCCGGGCATCGAGATGTCGCTGAAGACGACGTCGACGTCACGACCGTCGAGCACCTGGAGCGCCTCGGTGCCCGAGGATGCCGTGATGACCTCCCCGACGCGCTCGTCGCGCCCCAGGAGGTAGCCGAGGTCGGACAGCGCCGGCAGCTCGTCGTCGACGACGAGCGCGGTCAGTCCCACGTCGCTGGTGGACATGCGCCGAGCCTACGACGGCGGGCTACTGACCGGCGTGGATGCCGGGCGCGAACTTGGGCACCCGGAAGGTCACCTTCGTGCCCGCCCCCTCGGCCGTCTCGACGACGAGCCCGAACTCGTCGCCGTAGACCTGGCGCAGCCGGGCGTCGACGTTGCCGAGGCCGATCGAGTCGGCGGCGTGCGCTCCGTCGAGGATGCGCCGCACCCGCTCCGGGTCGGTGCCGACCCCGTCGTCCTCGATCGAGATCTCGGCGTCGGAGCCGCCGTCCCTCGCGGTGATCGTGAGGTGCCCGGTGCCCTCCTTCGTCGCGAGCCCGTGGCGCACGGCATTCTCGACGAGCGGCTGGACCGCGAGGTAGGGCAGTGTCACCGGGAGCACCTCCGGAGCGATGAGCAGGGAGATCTGGAGGCGGTCGCCGAACCGGGCCTGCTCGAGGACGAGGTAGCGCTCCACGTTGCGCAGCTCCTCGGCCAGCGTCGTGAACGGCCCGCCGGTGCGGAGGGCATAGCGGGTGAAGTCCGCGAAGTCGATGAGCAGCTCGCGTGCGCGGTCGGGGTCCGTCCGCACGAACGACGCGATCGCGGCGAGGCTGTTGTAGATGAAGTGCGGGCTGATCTGGGCTCGCAGCGCCCGGAGCTCGGCCTCCATGACGCGGGTGCGCGTGCGGGCGAGCTCGGCGAGGGCCAGCTGGCTCGACACCCAGGCGGCGACCTCCTCGGTCGCGCGGGCGAGCCCCGGGGAGGGGTGCTCGGTCCAGGCGGTGAGGGTGCCGACGACCAGGTCGTCCATGACGAGGGGGGCGGTCACCGCGGTGCGGATGGGGCAGTCCGGGTCGGCACAGACGACGTCGTCGCCGCCGTGGACCACCGTGCGACCGCTCGTGCGCGTCTGCTCGCCGAAGCCGAGGGCCTGGGCGCGGTGGTGCTCTCCGGGGCCGGTCCACGACAGGACGCTCCCCACGTCGGCGATGGACACCGCGTGGGCGCCGAGGATGGAGAGGAGGTGCCGCCCGGCGCGCTCTGCGGCCTCCGGGGTGAGGCCCTCGCCGAGGTGCTGGGAGGCCAGGGATGCCGTGTGCAGCGTCTCGTAGGTGGCCCGGTCCACCTCGGAGAGGAAGCCACGTCGGCGGCTCCGCCGCAGGAGCCAGACCGCCAGCCAGAGCAGCAGCATCGTGCCGACGACAAGGACCGCCGTGGGCCAGTGGATGCTTGCCGCCATGGGGTCACCATAGGGTCGGCTCCGTACCGCGCGAGCGGGCGGCCGGTGGCGCGCACGAGGAGGCAGCAGGTGACCGAGCTCGACGACGCACTCAGGGTGACGTGGGACGGGGGGCCGGCGACGGCATCCCGCACCGTCGCCCTCGGCCGTGCGCACCTCGGGGAGGGCTGGTCCATCGGCCATGCCGTCAACGGTGGCGTCCTCATGGCCCTCGCGTGCGCAGCGATCGGTGAGGGCCTGGCCGCGGAGGGCCACCCCGACCCGATCACGTGGAGCGCCTACTTCCTCGCGGCGGCGCCCCCCGGTCCGATGGAGGTGCACGCGGAGGTGCTCCGCGCGGGCCGCACCGTCTCGACGGCCCAGGTGCGGGTCGTCGCCGGTGGAGAGGACGGACCGCGCGAGCGGGTCCGCCTCCTGGGCAGCTTCGGCGACGTCACTCGCACCGAGCCGGTCCACCGGTCGCCCGCACCCCCGGAGATGCCGCCGCCGGACGAGTGCCTGCCGGCGACCCGCGACTCCTCCCCTGTCGGCGCGGCGATCGTGCTGCTCGACCGGCTCGACGTGCGGGTCGACCCGGCGACTGCCGGCTTCGCCGTCGGTCGCCCCAGCCGGCGCGGTGTCATCCGGGCCTGGCTGCGGATGCGCGACGGCCGGGAGCCCGACGTGGCCATGCTCCCGTTCGCCGTCGACGCGCTCATGCCCGTGGCGTTCGACCTGGGCGTCCCCGGGTGGGCCCCGACGCTCGAGCTCACCGGGCAGGTGCTCGGCCGACCCGCCCCGGGGTGGCTGCGCGCCGAGCTCACCACAGACACGGTGGTCGGCGACCTCCTCGTCGAGGACGCCGCCGTCTGGGACTCGACGGGCCGCCTCGTCGCGCGGTCCCGACAGCTCGCGGGGGTGCGCCTGCCGCCGGTCTAGTCTGCTCGGGTGCCCCAGGAGAGCCCCGCCGTCGCCGCTGTCGCCGCCGTCACCCGGTTGGCCGAGCTGCCCGGCATCCCCGAGCAGGTCGACGCGGCCCGCGAGGCGTGCACGAGGCTGCGCTGGCACGAGGCGCTCCGACGCCGCGTCCCCGAGGCCGCGGCCGAGTCGCGCGTGCGGGGTGCCGCCGCCAGCGGGGAGCTCGAGGGGGCGTCCGTCCCGGTCGACGTCGTGCGCGACGTCATGCGCGGCGCCTCGAGGTGGTCTGACGCACCCGACCCGGTCGAGCTGACGATGCGGGGAGTGGTCGCGGCGACGGCCGAGACCGAGCACGTGCGCTCGGTGGTGCTCACCGCGCCGCTCCAGGCACTCGCCCGCCTCCACACGGCGGCCGCGAGCGGGCTCGTCGACGCCTCGGCGCTCGGTCGACCGCGGATGCCGGGTGAGGACTCCCGCGAGCTCACCGACCTGGGCCCGGCGCCCGACGCGACCGAGGTGTCCACCCGGCTGCGCGGGGTCGTCGAGGTGCTGCTCGCGACGCCGCGGCTGCCGGTCGTCGTCGCAGCGGCCGTCGTCCACGCGGAGCTGGCCACCGTGCGACCCTTCGTGCGGGGCAACGCGGTGGTCGCGCGGGCGCTCGACCGGGCGCTCGTCCAGGCCGGTGGTCTCGACCCGACGGGGGTCGCGGTGACCGAGGCCGGGCACGCCGCGCAGGGCGGCGCGGCCTACCTCGGTGCGCTCGCGGCATACGGCCGCGGTGACGTCGCCGGGGTCGGACTGTGGGTCACGCACTGCTGCACCGCGGTCCGTGCCGCCGCCGCCGAGGGCGGGCGCGTGGCGGATGCCGTGCTCTCGGGCCGGCTCGACGGGTGAGACCTGCCGCTCGGCGACTGACCCTTGTCGGCCCGGTGCATCGGGGGTAGAACAAGAGGCGACGGGAAGCCCTCGGGCCAGCGTCGACGAAGAGCTACCGCGGCACGAACGGGTACCCACGCGCGGGCAGTCCACTGATGGACCGATCGTGATGGGCTTGACCCACTGCGACGACGGCATGGAGCACGCCTGGTCGCCCGGGACGATCGCGGCAGGACGACGCCTCCATCCAGTCAACCGGGTGGAGGCGCCGTCGCGCAGGCCGTCGCAGGAGCCGGATTCCCGCGGTGGTCAAAGATTGAACTTCCTGCTCCAAACCTTCGGATTCCGTAGATTCTGAGAGGTCCTGAGGATGATCTCGACACGTCGGTGCGGGGGCTTGCGTATGCAGGCAGTCATGAGACACGATTGGCTCACTCGCTCCCCTTAGGGGTTGAGCGAACGGCGGACCGGCTTCTCCCCCCCGGAGCTCGGCTCGCCGACGGCCCCGGTTGTCCCCCCGACCGGGGCCGTCCCATGTCCGGATCCAAACCCGCTGCTCAGGCCCGGTCGGGGGGGCCCGCCGGGTGCCGGGGCCGTCCCATGTCCGGATCCAAACCCGCTGCTCAGGCCTGGTCGGGGGGCCCCGCCGGGTGCCGGGGCCCGTGCCAGGTCCGGATCCAAACTCGCTGCTCAGGCCCGGTCGGGGGGCCCCGCCGGGTGCCGGCGCCCGTGCCAGGTCCGGATCAAAACCCGCTGCTCAGGCCCGGTCGGGGGGCCCCGCCGGGTGCCGGGGCCCGTCCCATGTCCGCCTCCCGGTGGGTTCGTGAGGTGCCCGGTCGCGGCCCCCCGTGAAGCGCTGACGACAGCGATCCACAACCCCAGGCGTGGCACGCCCGCCGTCCACAGATCCTGTGCGGGTGTGGAAAGCGGTGCAGTCCGGCTCGAGGCTCGGTGCCATGTCGAGCCACCTGTCACCCATTGCCGTCGTCGGTGCGTCCGGAGGGCTGGGGGCGAGCACCCTCGCCCTGGCCGTAGGTCGCCGGCTCGCCGACACGGGTCCGCCGTCGGTCGTCGTCGATCTCGACCTGGTGTCCGGGGGCCTCGAGGTCACGGCCGGGCTCGAGCACCTGCCCGGGCGCCGGTGGGACGACCTGAGGGACGTGCGGGGTCGTGTTCCTCCTGAACCGCTGCTCTCCTCGCTCCCGGGCGAGGACGACTGCCGGGTGCTGTCGGCGCGCGGCGGATCATCGGAGCCGGTGCCGGAGTCGGCGGTGCGCGACGTGCTCGACTCCCTGGCCGCCGCCTCGGCGCTCGTGGTGCTGGACGTGCCCAGGACGAGCCCGCTGCTCGGCGCGGTCCTCGCCGCAGCACCCCTCGTCCTGGTCCTCGTGGGGCTGCGCACGCGCGCGCTCGCCGATGCCGACGCGGTCATGGAGCGCCTGGCCGACCGGAGCGCGTCCCCGGATCGGGCGGCCGACCTCCACCTCGTGACGAGGGGCAGGCGGGCCACCAGTGCGGTCCTCGACGACGTCGTGGACCACCTCGGCGTTCCCCATCTCCACCACGTGACCGACGATCCGCAGGTGATCCGCGACGCCGAGCGCGGCATGTTCCCCGGCACGGGCCGTGACGCCGTGCGCCGGTGTGCCGACAGCGTGGTCGACCTCGTCGACGGCCTCGCCGCCGCCTCGTGAACGCCACCACGGAACCGTTCCGCGCGGCCGTCGAGCAGTCGATCCGTTCGGGCACCCCACCGACCCCCGGCCTCATCGCGGACATCACTGCGGAGCACGCGACGACCCTCGGTGAGGGCGGGCGCCTCGCCGCGGCATCCGGGCTGGTGGAGCAGCTCGTGGGACTGGGTCCGCTCGCCGGGCTGGCCGCCGACGGGGAGGTCACCGACGTCCTCGTCAACGGTGACGGCAGCGTCTGGCTCGACCGAGGCCGCGGCGTCGAGCCGGCCACGGGCGTCCGGGTCGCACCGGAGGACCTGCGACCGCTCGCCGTGCGGCTGGCCGGGCTCGCCGGGCGCCGCCTCGACGACGCCCAGCCGTGGGTGGACGGCGTGCTCAGCGGTGGGGTCCGCCTGCACGCCGTCCTCCCGCCCGTCGCTGACGGAGGCCCGCACGTGAGCCTCCGGTTCGCGCGACACCGACCCGGGGGAGTGGAGACGCTCGTCGGCCTCGGTGCTGCCACGCCGGGGATGGCGACCGTCCTGCGGGCCCTCGTCACGACCCACGTCTCCCTGGTGGTCAGCGGAGGGACGGGCGCCGGGAAGACGACCGTCCTTGCGGCGCTCCTCGCCGAGTGCGACCCCGCGGAGCGGATCGTCGTGATCGAGGACGTGCGGGAGCTGGCCCCCGAGCACCCGCACGTGGTGCGGCTCCAGGGTCGGTCGGCGAACGTCGAGGGCCGGGGCGCGGTGACGCTCGTCGACCTGGTGCGGCAGGCCCTGCGCATGCGTCCGGACCGGCTCGTCGTCGGCGAGGTGCGCGGCGCCGAGGTGCGAGAGCTGCTGGCCGCGCTCAACACCGGGCACGAGGGGGGCATGAGCACGGTGCACGCCAACGGTCCGGAGGAGGTGCCGGGGCGGATCGAGGCCCTCGCGGCGTTGGCCGGGATGCCGCGGGCCGCAGTCCACGCGCAGCTCCGCGGCGCACTTGGAGCGGTGGTCCACGTCGGGCGGGCCGACCGGGTGCGCCGGGTGGAGGCCGTCGGGGTCGTCGTGGCCGACCCCCACGACAGGGACGGCGTGACGGTCGTGCGCGCCCTGACGGCGGTGGCCGACGGGCTGCGTCCGGGCCCGGGGCTCGACCACCTCCTCGCTCTGGCCCCCGCGTTGGCCGGACGAGGCACGGTCGACACGTGCTGACAGCCGTGGCGCTCGCCGTGCTCGCCTGCCTCCTCTGGCCGGGAGGACCGCCCCGGGTCGGGGAGCGAGCCGACCCACCTCGGTCAGCCGGTCGGAGGCGGTGGGTCGACCGAGTGCCGCCACTCCGCGACCTCCTGCGAGGGCGCGGCGCCACGGACCCGGAGGAGTGGGTGGCCGACTTCGCCGAGGTGGTGTCCGTCGGCCTCGACGCCGGCCTCGACCTGGCATCCGCTGCCGTCACGTCGGCGCGGTCTCCAGGCGTCGCGTCCCGGGCTCCATGGCTCGCCGAGCGACTGGACGACGTCGTGCACCGCGGTCTCGGGGTGGGGGCTGCCCTCGAACCGCACGAGGCCCTGACCCAGGTCCAACGCGGCGACCTCGCTGTCGTCACGACGGCATGGCGGCTGGCGGAGGAGGTGGGTGCGGCCGCCTCGGCGGTGACGACCTCTGCCGCACGCTCGATCCGGGACCGGCAGGCAGCCCGGCAGCGGCTCACCGCGGCGGTCGC
>DASSYJ010000033.1:0-51733 GCA_035703305.1 Ornithinibacter sp.
GCCCGCGTCACCGAGCTCGAGGCCCGCCGTGCCGAGCTCGTCACGCGCCTCGAGACCCTCGAGTCCGAGCGCGACGCCGCCGTCGCGAAGCTCGATGCGGAGGCCGAGAAGGTCGGCTCCGGGCGAGCAGACATCGTCGCCGGCGTCGGTGAGGACCTCATCGCGCTCTACGAGAAGATCCGGGCCAGCAGCGGCGGCATGGCCGCCGCCGAGCTGCGCCACCGTCGATGCGGCGGTTGCCGCCTCGAGCTCGGCAACGTCGACCTCGCCCGGATCCGCAACGCCCCCGAGGACGAGGTGGTGCGCTGCGAGGAGTGCCGCCGCATCATGATCCGCACGGGCGAGTCCGGCCTGTGAGCCGTTGGTGAAACCGGCGTCCCGGGGCTCGGGTCGCCGCCTGGTCATCGAGGCCGACGGCGGCTCCAGGGGCAACCCGGGTGTCGCCGGCTACGGCGCCCTCGTCCGTGACCCCTCGACGGGTTCCGTCCTCGTCGAGCTCGCCGAACCCCTCGGCCAGGCGAGCAACAACGTCGCCGAGTACTCCGGCCTGCTCGCGGGCCTGCGAGCCGTGCTCGACCTCGACCCCGGCGCCGACGTGCGCGTGAAGATGGACTCCAAGCTCGTCGTCGAGCAGATGTCGGGCCGCTGGAAGATCAAGCACGCCGACATGCGCCGCCTCGCCCTGGAGGCCCGCGAGCTCGCGGGGGTCTTCGGCCGGGCCGGCGGCAGCGTGCGCTACGAGTGGGTCCCGCGCGCGGACAACAAGGCCGCCGACGCGCTCTCCAACGCCGCGATGGACGGTCGCACGGTCGACCGCACCTTCGGCGGCCCGTCGAGCATCGACGACGTCCCCGGGGCGCCGGCCGAGGAGGAGGACCCGGCACCCCCGCAGCCCTGGCGACGCGGCACCCCGACGCGGGTCGTCCTCGTGCGCCACGGCGTCACCGACTTCACCTCCGAGGGCCGCCTCGACGGTCGCGGTGGCCCCGACCCGGCGCTCAACGCCACCGGCCGCTCGCAGGCGGTGGCGGCGGGTCGTGCCGTGGCGAGCCTCGTGCAGGGCCACCCGGCCCGCGTCGTCACCTCGTCCCTCGCCCGGGCCGTCGAGACCGGTGCGGCCGTCGCGCAGGCCCTCGGTGTCGAGGCCGAGGTCGACGACGACTGGGACGAGCAGTCCTTCGGCCAGTGGGACGGGCGCGCGGTCACGGACCTCCTGAGTGATGAGGGTGAGGCCTTCCGGGCGCTCCGTGACGACCCGGCATACCGTCCCCCGGGTGGCGAGACGCACGAGGAGCTCGTCGCCCGGGTCGTCCCGGCGTGGGAACGGGTGGTGGCCGCCGGGGGGACGACGGTCGTCGTCTGCCACCGCAAGCCGATCCTCGTCGTGCTCGCCCACCTCCTCGAGCTCCCCCACGACCGCGCGTGGCGCCTCGCCGCCGCCCCGGGATCGCTCACGGCGGTGGAGGTGTGGGAGGACGGCGAGGTCTCGGTCGCCTTCACGAACCGCACCTGAGACGGCCCGGCACCGCCGCCCGGACGCGTCCTACCCTCGACGCATGGACTACGCAGGTGACGTGACGCCCGCCGAGGCGTATGCCGCGGTCACGGGTGCAGACGACGCCCTGCTCGTCGACGTGCGCACCCGAGCGGAGTGGACCTATGTCGGTGTGCCCGAGCTCGCGGCATCGGGGCGCGGGGTGGCGTTCGTCGAGTGGTCGAACTTCCCGGACGGCAGCATCAACCGACGCTTCGTCGACGAGGTCCGCGAGGCCGGGCTCGAGCCCGGCCGGCCGGTCTACCTCATCTGCCGCTCGGGCGTGCGCTCGCGGGCTGCCGCCGACGCGCTGACGGCCGCGGGGCTCGGCCCGGCCTACAACGTCCTCGAGGGGTTCGAGGGGCCGCCCGACGCCGCAGGCCACCGCACCGTGTCGGGCTGGAAGAACTCCGGCCTCCCGTGGCGGCAGGGCTGACCGTGGGTCCCGAGGACTGGCACCCGCAGACCAGGGCAGTGCGGGGAGGGCTGGCGCGCACCGCGTTCGACGAGACGGCCGAGGCGCTCTTCCTGACCTCGGGCTTCGTCTACGAGTCGGCCGAGCAGGCCGAGGCGGCGTTCAAGGACGAGGTCGAGCACTACATCTACAGCCGCTACGGCAACCCCACCGTGTCGACGTTCGAGGAGCGGATGCGGCTCCTGGAGGGCGCCGAGGCGTGCTTCGCGACGGCATCCGGCATGGCGGCTGTCTTCACCGCACTGGCGGCGCTGTGCGGCGCGGGCGACCGGGTCGTGTCCTCCCGTGCCCTCTTCGGCTCGTGCTTCGTCATCCTCGACGAGATCCTGCCGCGGTGGGGCGTCGAGACGGTGTTCGTCGACGGCGCCGACCTCGACCAGTGGCGCGAGGCGCTCTCCGTGCCCACGGCCGCGGTCTTCTTCGAGACGCCGAGCAACCCCATGCAGGAGCTCGTCGACATCGCCGCGGTGTCCGAGCTGGCGCACGCCGCCGGTGCCACCGTCGTCGTCGACAACGTGTTCGGCACTCCCGTCTTCTCGCACCCGCTCGACTTCGGCGGCGATGTCGTCGTCTACTCCGCGACCAAGCACATCGACGGCCAGGGCCGGGCGCTCGGGGGCGCCGTGCTCGGGACCACGGAGTTCATCGAGGGCCCGGTGAAGAACCTCATGCGACACACCGGACCGTCGATGTCACCCTTCAACGCCTGGGTCATGACCAAGGGGCTGGAGACCCTCGACCTCCGCGTCCGGCGGATGGGCGAGTCGTGCCTCGTCGTTGCCCGGACCCTCGAGGAGTGGCAGCGAGCGGGGCGCGGCATCCGACGCGTCGTGCATCCCTTCCTCGAGAGCCACCCCCAGCACGACCTCGCCCTGCGCCAGATGGACGGCGGGGGCGGCACGGTCGTGACGTTCGAGGTCGAGGGCGGCAAGGAGGCGGCGTTCGCGCTCATGGACGCGCTGACCCTCGTCGACATCTCGAACAACCTCGGCGACGCGAAGTCGCTGACGACCCACCCAGCGACGACGACCCACCGCAGGCTCGAGCCCGAGGCCCGCGCCGCCGTCGGCATCACGGACGGGACGGTCCGGGTGTCGGTCGGCCTCGAGGACGTGCGCGACCTCGTCGCCGACCTCGACGCGGGCCTCGCGGCGGCCGAGCGCGTCCGCGCCTGACCCGGCTGTTAGCGTCGCGTCCATGAGTGACGTCCTCTCGGTCCAGCGGCTGGTCCCGACACCCCCCGAGCCGATCTTCGACCTGCTCGCGGACCCGGCGGGGCACGCGGAGATCGACGGGGGCGGCACGGTCAGGAGCGCGCGCAGCGGCGGCCGGCGGCTCGCGCTCGGCGACCGGTTCGGCATGGACATGCACCTCGCCGTCGCCTACTCGACGCGCAACACGGTGGTCGAGTTCGAGGAGAACCGTCGCATCGCCTGGCAGACGTCGGCGAGCGGGCCGGTCGGCACGGTGCTCGGCGGCCGGGTCTGGCGCTACGTCCTGGAGCCGGTCGAGGGCGGCACGCTCGTCACGGAGTCCTGGGACCTGTCCCAGGAGCGGTGGACGAGCAGGCCCGTCGTCAAGCTCACGATGACCCACTCGACCCGCGCCAACATGGAGCGCACCCTCGCGCGGATCGAGGCCATCGTGACGGGGTCGGGTGGCGGCGAGGCTCAGGCGCCGTCGGCCGCGAGCTGACGCTCCTCCGCCACACCGGCCATCGCCCACCGCACGGCACCCGTCCCCAGCCGGCCGGCCCCCCCGGCGAGCCGCGCGAGCGGCCCCTCGACGGGCAGCCTCAGGGCGCGACGAGCCCAGCTCGGCAGGACCGCGACGCCACCCGAGGCGATGAGGCCGTAGCCCGGTCGCGCCGGCCACGGCAGCGGGGGATCGAGGAGGAGGAACCGGGCTGCGTCCCGCGCCTCGGGCGTGGCCTCGAGCTCCACCCGGTAAGCCGTGAGCGCCGCGTCGAGCCCGGCCACGGTCGTCGGCACCTCCGTCGCGCCGAGCCTGCCGGCGACGAGGGCCGACTGCTCGACGTAGGTGTCGGCCTCCTCCGTCGTGAGCGGCTGGACCGCATACCGCTGGTACGCGGTGAGGAAGCTGCGGGCCTCCGCCACGTGGACCCAGCGGAGCAGGTGCGGGTCGCCCGCCCGGTAGGGGCGTCCCCCGGCGTCCCGGCCACGGACCCGCTCGTGGACGGACCGGACGCGCGCGATCGACGCCTCGGCGTCCTCGACGGTGCCGAACGTCGTCGTCGCGAGGAAGTGGGAGGTGCGCTGGAGGCGGCCCCACGGGTCGCCCCGGTAGCCGCTGTGCCCGGCGACCCCGGCCATCGCGAGCGGGTGGAGGGACTGCAGCAGGAGGGCGGCCACCCCTCCGGGGAACATCGAGGCGTCGGCGTGGACCCGCCAGACGGGGTCGTCGGGCGTGAACCACCGTGGGCCCCGACGCCCCCAGATGACCTTGGCCCGGACGGCGGCGTCGTCACCGGCGACGCGGGCTCGCAGGGCGGCGCCGAGGCGTCGCTGGGAGCGCCGGGCCAGCGCGTTCAGTGTGGTCATCGGGGTCTTCCGTCGGGACGACTGGGCTTCACCACCGATCCAACGTCGTCGATGGCCACGACGGGCGCGCTGTCGAACCGTGACGTGCGTCACGTCACGGGCGCGAGATGACGACCCCGGCTCGTCGGGGGTGAGGACGTGCAACCGCTCAGGCGCGCCCTCGGACGTCGACCTCCCACGCAGCCCCCGCCCGGATCGGTGCCCGCAGCTCGACGTCGAACGCGCCCGCGAGGGCGTCGGCGACCTCGGGCACCGATCGCGCGACCACGTTCGCCCGGCAGAGGTGGCGGGCGACGAGTCCCCGGGTGTGCTTGGCCAGGTGGCTCGCACCCGGCACGCGCACGTGCACCCAGCGGGGGGCGACGCCCGCGCCCGGTCGCCACGCGGCGGCATACGCGGCCGACCGGCAGTCCACGACGACACCACGCCCGGCAGCCGCCGGGAGCACCTGCTCGAGGGCCGGCCGCCACGCCGCCGCGAGTGGACCGACCCCCGGCAGGTCGACGCCCATGGCGAGCCGGTATGCCGTGATCCGGTCACCGAGCCGCACCGCGCCGTGGAGCGCGGAGACGACGACGACCCAGCGGTTCGCGCGGCGCCGGGCCGCCGCGTCGAGCGAGGCCAGGTCGAGCGCGTCGTAGAGGACACCGGTGTAGACCTCTGCCGCGGGCGTGGCCGGGGCGGAGTCGAGCACGAGGTTGCGCGCGATCTCGTCGAGGAGGGTGGGGGACACGCCGAGCATCGCTGGGGCGTCCGGCGAGCGGCTCACGGCCGAGAGGGCGGCGCGGACCCGGGACCGCGTGGGTGAGAGCTCGGGGAACGACCACGTCGCCGGGTCTGCCGGCCGACCCCGCCGGCGGTTCGACTTGGACTCCGACGGCGGGAGCAGGATGAGCACCGCGACAGCCTACGAAGGTTAGGTTGGGCGGCATGCCGCACCCCCGCGTGACCCTCGCTCCGACCGGCGCCGACATCCCCGGCGGCGTCCTGCGGTCCCTGCGGGACCGGTTCTCGGCGGTGCGGTCCGAGCTGGGGCTGTCGCTCGGCTACCCGGCCGACGCGCTCGACGAGGCCGAGCGGGTGGCGGCCTCGCCCCCGGACCTGCCGCCCCGTGACGAGACCGCCCTGCCGTTCTTCACCATCGACCCGCCGGGCTCGATGGACCTCGACCAGGCCATGCACCTCGAGCGCGACGGCGACGGGCACCGCATCCGCTACGCGATCGCCGACGTGCCGGCATTCGTCCGGTCCGGCGGGGACCTCGACCGGGTCACCCGGGAGCGCGGCCAGACGGTGTACTTCCCCGACGTTCGGGTGCCCCTGCACCCGCAGGTGCTCTCCGAGGCGGCGGCAAGCCTGCTGCCGGATGCCGTCCGCCCGGCGTTCGTCTGGGACCTGCGGCTCGACGGGGCCGGTCAGCTCGTCTCGGCGGAGGTCCACCGGGCCATGGTCCGCAGCGTCGAGCGCCTCGACTACGCGGGGGTCCAGGCGGCGATCGACGCCGGCACCGGGGACGAGCGATTCCTCATGCTCCGTGAGGTGGGCGAGCGGCGCATCGAGCAGGAGCGGGCACGTGGCGGTGCGAGCCTCCCGATGCCGGAGCAGCAGGTCACGGCTCGCCCCGACGACGGCTTCACGCTCGAGTTCCGTCCACCGGTGCCCGCCGAGGAGTGGAACGCCCAGATCTCGCTGCTCACCGGGATGGCGGCGGCCACGATGATGGTCGATGCCGGCCTCGGGGTGCTGCGCACGATGCCGAAGCCGACCCAGGACGCGGTCGCCCGCTTCCGGAGGGCCGCTCGGGGGCTGGGGGCCGAGTGGCCGGACGACGTGGCCTACGGCGACTTCGTCCGCGGCCTCGACCGCACCGACCCCCGGCACCTGGCCCTCATCCACGAGGCGACCTCGCTGTTCCGCGGAGCGGGATACACCGCCTTCGACGGAGAGGCTCCCAAGGAGCGCGAGCACGCCGCGGTCGCGGCGCCCTACGCCCACGTCACCGCACCGCTGCGCCGTCTCGTCGACCGCTTCGGTCTCGTCGTCTGCGAGGCGAGCTGTCGCGGCGGCGAGGTGCCGGATGCCGTGCGCGCGGCGCTGCCCGACCTGCCCACGCTGATGCAGGACTCGGACCGGACGGCCCGGGCCGCCGAGCGCGCGTGTGCAGACGCGACGGAGGCCGCCGTGCTCCTGGGCCGTGAGGGCGAGAGGTTCCCGGCAGTGGTCGTCGACCACGCCGAACGGGCCATGGACGTGCAGCTCGTCGAGCTGCCCGTGCTGGCCCGGGTCTCGGGGCCGACGGCTGCGCTGGGCTCGGAGGTGACCGTGCGGCTCGAGGTGGCCGACGTCAGAGCCGGGGTCGTGTCCTTCGTCCACGACTGAGTGCGCCACGCGCACCACTACACTGGCGGCGGACGAGTCGGGCGGACGGTCGCGTCGGTGGGCAACCACCGCCGAGGAAGGTCCGGGCTCCGAAGGGCAGGATGGTGGCCAACAGCCACCCGGGGCGACCCGCGGGACAGTGCCACAGAGAACAGACCGCCCCCTCGCCGGGTCACCGGTGGGGGAGCAAGGGTGAAACGGTGGTGTAAGAGACCACCAGCGGCCTGGGTGACCAGGTCGGCTCGGTAAACCCCATCCGGAGCAAGCCCAGACAGCGTGCGTTCGAGGGCGGCCCGCCCGAGCACGCGGGTAGGGCGCTGGAGGTGGTCGGCAACGGCCACCCGAGATGGATGACCGTCACCGCGTCACCGGAGACGGCGGCGCGGGACAGAACCCGGCCTACAGCCCGACTCGTCCGCTACCCCGCCGGTGCTATCGCCGGATCGTGAAGGCGTCGGCGAGCGTGCCGCCCGAGGTGCGGCTCAGGCGGAAGGCCAGGCTGCTGTAGGTCGCGTCGACCGCCCCGAACCCGAAGGTGAGGCCCCCGGGGGAGTTCGTGCCCGAGGCAGCCGCCCAGGCCGTCGTCCGGGGGGCGACCGTCCGCGGTTCGTGGCCGCCGTTGCCGACGATCGTGAAGACGGTGCCGGCGCCCTTGGCGAACGACCCGTCCCGGTCGACGACGACGGGTGCCGACGTCGTGCCCCTGAGCTGGTGGGTGCGCGCATAGACGTGGTCGTGGCCGGACAGCACGAGGTCCACGTGCTCCCGGATGAGCAGGTTGGACACGTCCGGGTGGGAGGCGCACCCGTGCGAGCCGAGCGTCAGGCACGGCTTGTGCATCCCCACGACGACCCACCGGCCGGCAGCCCGAGCGTCCCGGATCGCCGTGGTGAGCCAGGCCGCGTCCGCGGTGCCGTTCCGGTAGGTCCTCGTCCCCGTGGAGAGGGCGATCCCGGGGCTGATGAGGATGAACCGCACCGGTCCCCGGTCGACGTAGTAGTCCTTCGCGTAGCTGCCCTTGTAGCCCATCCTGGCCGGGAGGCACTTCGCGAAGCTCCCGATCGTCGGGTGGCCTGCGGTCGTGTCCTCGTGGTTGCCGGCGACGATGAGGGTCGGCACACGGACTCGCGTATTGACCATCGAGCAGTAGGTGGGCTCGGAGCCGACGCCCGCATAGCTGAGGTCACCGATGACGAGACCGAGGTCGGCGCTGCTCCTCCCGGCCCCGGCGAAGAGGGTCTTCGCGGTGGACCCCAGCCCGTTGTCCGCCGTCGCGGTGAAGCGCAGGCCCTTCGGCACCAACCGGATCTGGACCGCCTCGACCCGCAGCCCTCGGCCGGTCGTGCCGGCGGTCCCACCGTCCCTGGTCCACGGCTGCCACCCGATGCCGCCCACGTGGGCGCGGTACTCGACCCGGAAGGGTGAGGAGGCGGGTGTCCTGACCTGGAGGGCCTCCAGCCGCAGGCCCCGGCCCGTGGTCCCGGCCGTAGACCCGGCAGGCACCCAGGCCTGCCAGCCCACACCCTCGACGTGCGCGCGGTAGGTGAGCGGGGTGCCCGTGATGCGCAGGGCCTCCATCTGCCGCGCCTGCCCGGTCGTGCCGGCCGTCCCGCCGTCCGTCACCGGAGGGAGCCACCCCCGCCCCGCGACGTGGGCGGAGTAGCTCAGGGATGCCGCGGGGACGAGCCTGATCTGGACCGCCTCGATGCGCAGCGCTCGGCCGGTCGTGCCCGCGGTGCCGCCGTCACTCGTCCACGGCTGCCACCCGATGCCCTCGACGTGCGCGCGGTACTCGACCCGGAAGGGGGAGCCGGTGGCGGGCCGGACCTGGAGGGCCTCCATCCGCAGGCCCCGCCCGGTGGTCCCGGCGCTCGACCCCGCGGGCACCCAGGCCTGCCAGCCGATGCCCTGCACGTGGGCGCGGTACCTCAGGGGGGCCCCGGAGATCCGCAGGGCCTCGATGGCCCTCGCCTGCCCGGTGGTGCCGGCGGTCCGGCCGGAGGTGACGGATGGCTGCCACCCGGCCCCGGCAACGTGCGCCGAGTAGGTCAGGGCCGGCACGGGGAAGGCCGTCGCCGATGGCGCACCCACCCCGACGACCACGAGGACGACGGCAGCCAGGGCCACCGGAACCCTGCGCCGCCACCGACCGACGGCGCGGGCCGGCACCGTGGTCATGATCCTCACCTCGCCACTGTTCCAGAACGACCGGTCGTCGCCCGGCATCCGGCGTCCGGCGTCCGGCGTGTCGCACCGCCTCCCCGCCGACCGCCGTCCGCCCGGCGGTGCACCTTCCTGAGGAACGAGGCATCCCTGCGCACCGACGACCGCAGCGAGCCCGCGGTCGGCTGACCCGGCATACCGTGGGGGCATGCGGATCACCCACCTCGGACACGCGTGCGTCCTCGTCGAGATGGCCGGCAGCCGGCTCCTCATCGACCCCGGGACCTTCGCCGACGACCTCACCGGCATCACCGACCTCGACGCCGTCGTCGTGACCCACCAGCACGCCGACCACCTCGACCCGGGCCGGTTGCCCGGCCTCGTGGCGGCGAACCCCGACGCCGTCGTCCTCTGCGACCCCGAGAGCCTCCCGATCATGGCCGGCATCGGCGTCGACGCGCGCGAGCACGGAGGCGACAGCACCAGGGTCGGCGCCGTCACCGTGACCCCGGTCGGGGAGCGGCACGCGCTCATCCACGACGAGATCCCCCGCGTGACGAACGTCGGCGTGCGGCTCGACGCCGAGGGCGAGCCCTCGTTCTTCCACCCCGGGGACGCCCTCGACGCCGAGCCGGGCGCGGTCGACGTGCTCGCGTTCCCGCTCCAGGCGCCGTGGCAGCGCAGCCGGGACATGGCGGCCTTCCTGCGCAGGCACGCCGCCCCCCACGCGTTCCCGGTGCACGACGGCCTGCTCCAGAAGCGGGGCCGCGACCTCTACCTCGGGCAGGCGGCGCGGCTGGGCTCCCCGACCACCCGCATCCACGACCTCGCCGGCGCCGGCCCGACGGAGTTCCGGCCGGGGGAGTGAGGCAGGGTCACCTCAGCCGAGGTGACGGCCGCGGATCTCCTGGGTCTGCGTCGCGAGCACCGCGGCACCGATGATGCCGGCGGCGTTCTCGAGCACCGCCGGCACGATCGGGGTGCGGAGGTCGAGCAGGGGGAGGAACTTCTCCGACTTGCGCGACACCCCGCCGCCGACGACGAAGAGGTCGGGCCACATGAGGTCCTCGAGGTGGCGGTAGTAGCGCTGGAGGCGCTCGGCCCACTCCTCGAAGCTGAGGTCCTCGCGCGTCTTGGCCGAGCTCGCCGTGACGGTCTCGGCGTCGATGCCGCCGATCTCGAGGTGCCCGAGCTCCGAGTTCGGCACCAGCACACCGCGGTTGATGACCGCCGTGCCGATACCGGTACCTAGCGTCGTCATGATGACGAGCCCGTCCTGACCCGCCGCGGCACCGTAGTGGAGCTCGGCCACCCCCGCGGCATCCGCGTCGTTGACGACGACGACGTCGTGCTGGAGCCGGTCCTCGAGGAGCTTCTCGATCTCGCAGTCGATCCACGACTTGTCGATGTTCGCGGCGGTCTTGACGACGCCGTGCTGCACGACGCCGGGGACGGTGACCCCGATGGGGGACCCGTCGTGCACCTCGTCGAAGCGTTCGACGATGAGGCTGATGACGTCACACACCGCCTCCGGGGTCGACACCGCCGGGGTGTCGATCTTGAACCGCTCCTGGGCGAACTCGCCCTTGTCGAGGTCGACCGGTGCACCCTTGATCCCGCTGCCGCCGACGTCGATGCCGAGGGGCCTGGCTGTGGTCATGCTGCGTCTCCCTGGGTGAGGATCTCGGGGCCGTGGTCGGTCACGAGGATCGTGTGCTCGAACTGCGCCGAACGTCGTCGGTCCTTCGTGACGACCGTCCACCTGTCGTCCCACATCTCCCACTCGTGGGTGCCGAGGTTGAGCATCGGCTCGACGGTGAAGGTCATCCCGGCCTCGATGACGGTGCGGTATGCCGGTGCCGCGTCGTAGTGGGGGATGACGAGTCCGCTGTGGAAGGCCGTGCCGATCCCGTGGCCGGTGAAGTCGCGCACGACGCCGTAGCCGAACCGGCGCGCGTACGACTGGATGACCCGGCCGATGACGTTGATCTCGCGCCCGGGCACCGCGGCCCGGATGCCGCGCATCATCGCCTCACGGGTGCGCTCCACGAGCAGCCGGGACTCCTCGTCGACGTCACCGACGAGGTAGGTGGCGTCGGTGTCACCGTGGACGCCGTCGACGAACGCGGTGATGTCGATGTTGACGATGTCGCCGTCCTCGAGCGGCCGGTCGTCGGGGATGCCGTGGCACACCACCTCGTTCACCGAGGTGCACAGCGACTTCGGGAACCCCTTGTAGCCGAGGGTCGACGGGTAGGCGCCGTGGTCGAGGAGGAACTCGTGGCCCACGCGGTCGATCTCGTCGGTCGTCACACCGGGGGCGATGACGGCTGCCGCCGCTGCCATCGCGTTGGCGGCGATGCGACCCGCGACCCGCATCCTCTCGATCGTCTCGGGGTCCTTGACCTCCGGGCCGGTGTACGGCGCGGGCGTGGGACGGTCGACGTACTCGGGACGGGCGATCGACGGGGGGACTGGTCGTCGAGGAGAGATCGCACCGGGGGCGACGGTCGCGTACGTCAACGGCATACGGTGGAGTCTAGGCACCCCGCACGGCCCGAGGAGGAACCCCGATGCCCTACTGGTTCAACGTCGACACCGGCAAGGTCGAGACCGACGACACGCGCAGCCAGGACGCCACGGTCATGGGTCCGTACGACTCCGAGGAGGCTGCGGCCAGGGCTCTCGAGACGGCGCGGGCCAACACCGAGCGTTGGGACGCCGAGGACCGCGAGTGGAACGAGGGCCGCACCCCCGAGAAGTGAGGCGAGGCGCTCAGCCGTCCGCGATGCGGCCGCTCACCCGCCCGTGAGCCGGTGCACCGACACGGCATACGTGCTCGTCGGCACGAACGGCTGGCGGTCCCACGTGGAGAAGCGCGCGATGAACGACAGCCCGGCGGCCATCGCGAGACGGTCGTAGACGGGCAGGGGGACCTCGGCGGCGGCCTCCGGGAGCGAGCCGGGGAGCCCGAAGCCCGCGACGAGGTGCCCTCCGGGGGCGAGGTGCGCCGCCAACCGCTCCAGCACCGCAGGCAGGGTCCCGTCGGCGAGGTAGGGGACGACGTTGCCGGCCATGAGGACGACGTGGAACTCCTGCTCGGTGCCGAGGTTGAGCGTCGACAGGTCGGCCACGAAGAAGCGGGTCGTGGGGTCCTCGCGGGCCAGGGCGATGAGGTCGGGGTCGGCGTCGACCCCGATCACGGTGTGCCCCAGGCGGGTCAGCTTCGTCGCAACGCGTCCGAACCCGCAGCCCGCGTCCAGGACGCGGGAGGGCGGTGGGGCCAGCCGGGTGACGAACTCCGCCTCGCCGTGCATGTCCTCCCCGGCGTCGGCCAGGTCGAGGAAGCGCTGCCGGTACGCCCGGGCGGCGGCCGGCCCGTGCTGGAGGGCCGACCAGCGCGTCGGCGGACCCTCCGGGATGGCGGGGCGTCGCAGGGGCCACATGGCGCCTCGGCCCTTCAGGCCTCGAAGGAGTGCTCGGCCGCCGGGAACACGCCCGAGGCGACCTCGGCGGCATACGTGCTGGCGGCGTCCATGAGCTCGGTGCGCAGGTCGGCGTACTTCTTGACGAAGCGGGGGGCGCGACCGCCGCGCAGGCCCGCCATGTCCTGCCACACGAGCACCTGGGCGTCGCAGTGGGGCCCGGCACCGATGCCGATCGTCGGGATCCGCAGCGCTTCGGTCACCTTCGCCGCGACCGGGGCCGGAACCATCTCCATGACGATCGCGAAGCAGCCGGCCTCCTCGAGGGCGAGGCCGTCCTCCATGAGCTTGTCGGCGCCGGCCCCCCGGCCCTGGACCTTGTAGCCACCGAGGACGTGCTCGCTCTGGGGGGTGAACCCGATGTGGCCCATCACGGGGATGCCGGCGCGCACGAGGAGCTCGACCTCGGGAACCATCGGCTTGCCGCCCTCGAGCTTGACGGCGTGGGCGAGGCCCTCCTTCATGAAGCGGGTGGCCGTCGCCAGGGCCTGCTGGGGGCTCGCCTGGTAGGAGCCGAAGGGGAGGTCCGCGACGACCATCGCGTGCTTCGCGGCGCTCGTCACGGCGCGGCACAGCGGGACGAGGTGGTCGACCGTGACGGGGACGGTCGTCTCGAAGCCGTAGACGTTGTTGCCGGCGCTGTCACCGACGAGGAGGACGGGGATGCCGGCCTCGTCGAAGATCTCGGCTGTGTACATGTCGTACGCGGTGAGCATCGCCCACTTCTCGCCCCGCTCCTTCATCTGGTGCAGGTGGGGGACGCGAACCCGCCGCTGCGGTGCCGCCTGCGCCCCCGTTCCGTAGGGCGCGGTGCTCTCGGGTGCAGGGGGCTGCGAGCTCATGTCCGGATCGTAGTCCCGCCCTCGACGCAGGGACGCAACGGACGGTCTTTACCCTTTCCTGACCAAAGTCTTACGTCTCTTTGACCGGAAACGGTGATTTCTCCTGTTTGCCTGTGCGGGCGACCCGTCGACCCGGCGGGCCGTGTCATGTCACAGCGGGACCAGAACGGCCCCGATGTCAGGAGGACCAGTGACCCCACGCAGAATTGCGGCCCTGACCGGTGCCGCAGCGGTCGTGTGCACGCTCGCCGTCACGGCGCCCGCACACGCCCAGACCTCGAGCGGCGCGCCCAACGCCGGCGAGGTCACGAGGCGCTCGGACGACCGTCCCGGGCCGAAGACCGCCGACCAGGCGAAGAAGCGGGCCAAGGCGCTCGCCCTGCTCAAGAACGGCAAGGCCCAGCTCAAGCCGCAGGAGGGGGGCGGCGCGACCGTGGCGCTCTCGTCGCGCAAGGGCGACGTCGTCGAGTTCCCGGTCGACAAGTCCGACAAGATCTTCACGGTCCTCTCGGAGTTCGGCACCCAGGGCTCGGGGAGGCTCGGCACGGACCCGGGTCCCCTGCACAACCAGCTTCCGCAGCCCGACCGGACGAAGGACAACTCGACCTACTGGGTCCCTGACTTCAACAAGGCGCACTACGAGGCGATGTTCAACGGGTCGGGCGAGTCCTTCGCCGACTACTACTCCAAGCTGTCCTCCGGCAAGTACACCGCGATCAACACGGTGAGCGACTGGGTGCAGGTGCCCGGCAACGCCTCGACCTACGGCGACAACGCGGTCGAGGACACCGGCGGCTCGTGGGCCTTCGTCAACGACTCGATCGACGCCTGGTACGCGAAGGAGCTCGCCTCCGGCAAGTCCGCGGCGGACATCGACGCCTACCTCTCGCAGTTCGACGTCTGGGACCGCTACGACTTCGACGGTGACGGCAACTTCAACGAGGCCGACGGCTACCTCGACCACTTCCAGGCGGTGCACGCCGGGGGCGGCGAGGAGGCCGGAGCGGGTGAGGACGCGATCTGGTCGCACCGCTGGTACGTCAACCCCACCGACTACGGGACGACCGGCCCGACCGTCGACGGCACCCAGAACCTCTACGGCGGCGCGCAGATCGGCGGCTCGAAGTACTTCGTCGGCGACTACACCGTCGAGCCGGAGGACGGCGGCCTCGGCGTCTTCACGCACGAGTTCGGCCACGACCTCGGCCTCCCGGACTACTACGACACCGCTGGCGGCGAGAACGGCACGGCCTTCTGGACGCTCATGAGCTCCGGCTCGTGGCTCGGCCACGGCAAGGACAGCATCGGCACGACCCCGGGCCTCATGGGCCCGGAGGAGAAGCTGTTCCTCGGCTGGCTCGACTACACCCAGGTCAACGCCGGGCAGTCAGGGTCGTACACGCTCTCCCCGTCGCAGGACGCGGCGGCGAAGGGCTACCAGGCCATCAAGGTCAACCTGCCGAACTCCTCTCGCACCGACACCTACGTCACCCCTCCCGAGGGGACGCACGCGTGGTGGTCCGGCCGTGGTGACGACCTGAAGAACACGCTCACCAGGACCGTGCCGGCGGGCTCGTCGGTCACGGTCTCCGCGGACCTCTGGTACGCCATCGAGGCCAACTACGACCACCTGTATGCCGAGTACTCCACCGACGGTGGGGCCACCTGGACGCAGGTCGGTCAGCCGCTGACCGGATCGGGCACGAAGTGGGCCTCGAAGAAGTGGTCCTACCGGCCCGCGGACTCGACCAAGCCCACGCTGTTCCAGTTCCGCTACGCGACCGACGGCGGCGTCAACGAGGCGGGTGCCTTCCTCGACAACATCTCGGTCAAGGTCGGCCAGACGAGCGTCCTCACCGACGGTGCGGAAGCCGGTGACAACGGCTGGACCGTCAAGGGCTGGAAGGTCTCCACCGGCACAGAGGTCACGAACGCCGAGCGTTACTACCTCCTCGAGAACCGGCAGTACGTCGGGTACGACCAGACCCTCGCCGAGGGCCCGTACCAGTTCAGCGAGGCGTACACGCGTCCCGACTGGGTCGAGCACTTCAAGTTCCAGAACGGCATGCTCGTCTGGATGGTCGACCAGGGGTACTCGGACAACAACGTGAGCCAGCACCCCGGAGTGGGGTACGCCCTTCCCGTGGACGTCCGCCCCAACTCGCTGACGTACCCGGACGGCACGAGCCCGAGCAACCGTCGGGAGCCGTTCGACGCGACGTTCGGACTCGAGGCCACCGACGCGACGTGCCTGCACAAGCAGGTGCCGGTCACGGTCAAGGGCACGACGACTATCGAGACCCTCGCGGCGTGCGCCCCGTCGGTCGCGGGTGTGCCGAGGTTCGACGACACCAACCCGCTGGCCTACTACGACGCCGCCGCGCCGCAGAACTCGGTCAAGGTCGCCGGTGTCGGCGTCAAGGCGACGGTCACCGACGACACGGGCGGTGTCCTCACCGTCAACGTCACCAACCCCGCCCCGTAGGTCCTCGCGACCTGCTGGACGGACTCCGAAGGGGCCCCGGGACCACCCGGGGCCCCTTCCCCGTCCGGGGCGTGCCACGGTTACCCGCACGAAACACGGGTGCGGCAGGATCGACACATGGACCGTCAGCAGGAGTTCGTCCTCCGCACCATCGAAGAGCGCGACATCCGGTTCGTCCGGCTCTGGTTCACCGACGTGCTCGGCACCCTGAAGTCGGTGGCCATCGCGCCCGCGGAGCTCGAGGGGGCCTTCGCCGAGGGCATCGGCTTCGACGGGTCGGTCATCGAGGGGTTCGCCCGCGTGTTCGAGGCCGACATGCTCGCCAAGCCGGACCCGAGCACCTTCCAGGTCCTGCCGTGGCGCGGCGAGAGCCCCGGCACCGCACGGATGTTCTGCGACCTCACGCTCCCCGACGGCACGCCGAGCATGGCGGACCCCCGCCACGTCCTCCAGCGCGCGCTCACGAAGGCCTCGGACCTGGGGTTCACCTTCTACACCCACCCCGAGATCGAGTTCTTCCTCCTCAAGCAGGGCTGGGCCCCGGGCCAGCGTCCCGAGCCGATCGACCAGTCCGGGTACTTCGACCACGTGCCGCACGGCAACAGCCACGACTTCCGGCGCGCGGCGATCTCGATGCTGGAGACCATGGGCATCTCCGTCGAGTTCAGCCACCACGAGGGCGCACCGGGCCAGAACGAGATCGACCTCCGCTACGCCGACGCGCTCTCCACGGCGGACAACATCATGACGTTCCGCGCGGTCATCAAGGAGGTCGCCCTGGAGCAGGGGATCTTCGCGTCCTTCATGCCCAAGCCCTTCGCCGAGCACCCGGGGTCGGGCATGCACACCCACCTCTCGCTCTTCGAGGGCGACACGAACGCCTTCCACGAGCCAGGTGCGCCGTACCAGCTCTCGAAGATCGGTCGGCAGTTCATCGCCGGACTGCTGCGCCACGGCGCCGAGATCACCGCGGTGACCAACCAGTACGTCAACTCCTACAAGCGGCTCTGGGGCGGCGGGGAGGCGCCCGCGCACCTCACGTGGGGCCACAACAACCGCTCCGCCATGGTGCGGGTCCCGATGTACAAGCCGACGAAGGGCAACAGCAGCCGGGTCGAGGTGCGCAGCATCGACACCGCGTGCAACCCCTACCTCTCCTTCGCCGTCCTCCTCGCCGCCGGCCTCAAGGGCGTCGAGGAGGGGTACGACCTCCCCCCGGAGACCGAGGACGACGTGTGGAGCCTCACCGACGGCGAGCGGAAGGCCATGGGCATCGAGCCCCTGCCGGCCAGCCTCAGCGAGGCCATCGCCGTCATGGAGAGCAGCGAGCTCGTCGCCGAGACGCTCGGGGAGCACACCTTCGAGTTCTTCCTCCGCAACAAGCGGGCCGAGTGGGACGACTACCGCAACCAGGTGACCGCCTTCGAGCTCGAGCGCTACCTGCCGCGACTCTGACGGCGGCGCCATGAGCTCACGAGGTCCGGGCTCGATCCCGGTCGCGATCGCCCGGCTCGGGTTCGCCGACGCGCGACGGGCCCTGGCGCTGCTCGACGACCCGGCCCTTGCCGGCCTCATCCGCTCGCGTGACCACATCGAGCCGGACGGGCTCGCGGCCGCGCTGGCCGACGTGCCCGACCCCGACGGCGCCCTGCTCGGGCTCGTGCGGTTCATGGAGTCGGTGTCCCGGGACACGGCCCTCCACGGCCCCGTCACCGAGGCCCTCGCCACGCCGGGAACGGCGCGGGACCGCGTCCTCGCCGTGCTGGGAAGCTCCGCCGCCCTCGGTGACCACCTCTGCGCCCACCCCGAGCACTGGACCGCCGTCACTCAGGCCCGGACCCGCCCGGTCGAGGACCGGGTCCGGAGCCTCGTCGCCGCGGTGACCGACCCGGGACGGGCGCCGGCCGCGGACGCGCTGCGCACGGCATACCGGGAGCAGCTGCTCGGCATCGCGGCGCTCGACCTCACGTCTCCCGACCCGCTCGTCACCCTGCCCGAGACGGCGGGAGCGCTCGCCGACCTGGCCCAGGCGGCCCTCGAGGCCGCACTCGCCATCGCCCGGGACGAGGTGGGGCCGGATGCCGGGCGCACCCGGCTCGCCGTCATCGCGATGGGCAAGACCGGAGGGTGCGAGCTCAACTACATCTCCGACGTCGACGTCATCTTCGTGGCCGAGCCGGCGGAGGGCGTCGCCGAGGACGAGTCGACGAAGGTGGCGACCGACCTCGCGACCCGCCTCATGCGCATCTGCTCGGCGTCCACGGCGGAGGGCTCGCTGTGGCAGGTGGACCCCGCCCTGCGGCCCGAGGGGAAGAACGGCCCCCTCGTCCGGACGGTGGCGAGCCACCGGTCGTACTACGAGCGCTGGGCCAAGACCTGGGAGTTCCAGGCGCTGCTCAAGGCGCGGCCGGTCGCAGGCGACCCCGAGGTGGGCCGCGCGTACTGCGAGGCGGTGCAGCCCCTCGTGTGGCAGGCCTCGAGCCGCGAGAACTTCGTCGACGACGTGCAGGCCATGCGGCGCCGGGTGGAGCAGCACATCCCCGCGGCCGAGGCGGACCGCCAGCTCAAGCTCGGCGCCGGCGGCCTGCGCGACGTCGAGTTCTCCGTGCAGCTGCTCCAGCTCGTGCACGGCCGCGCCGACGAGTCCCTGCGCACCGGGACGACGCTCGACGGGCTCGCCGCGCTGTCGGCGGGGGGGTACGTGGGGCGCGACGACGCGGCGACCCTGGCCACGGCATACCGGCTGCTGCGCACCCTCGAGCACCGCATCCAGCTCTTCCGGCTGCGCCGTACCCACCTCATGCCGACGGCGGAGGGCGACCTGCGACGGCTCGGCCGGGCGCTCGGCCACCGCTCGTCGCCCGCCGAGGCCGTCGTGGCGCAGTGGCGCACCCAGCAGCGCGAGGTGCGCCGGCTGCACGAGCGCATCTTCTACCGGCCCCTGCTGTCGGCCGTCGCCCGCCTGTCGGACTCCGAGGTGCGCCTGACGCCGGAGGCGGCGCGAGAGCGGTTGTCGGCGTTGGGTTTCCACGACCCCCGAGGGGCCCTGCGGCACCTCCAGGCGCTCACCGACGGCATCAGCCGGAGGGCGTCCATCCAGCGGCAGCTCCTGCCGGTCATGCTCGGGTGGTTCGCCGACGAGGCCGACCCGGATGCCGGGCTGCTCGCCTTCCGGAAGATCAGCGACGAGCTCGGCTCGACGCACTGGTACCTCCGGCTGCTGCGCGACGAGGGGTCCGCCGCCGAGCGCCTCGCCCACACGCTCGCGCGCAGCCGGTTCGCCGCCGACCTCCTCGAGCAGGCACCGGAGTGCGTGCAGTTCCTCGGTGACTCCTCGGGGCTGAGGCCGCGCTCGCGCGAGGACGTCCTGCGCCGGATGAGGTCTGCCGCAGGCCGCAAGGACGACCCGGCGTCGGCGGTCCTGGCGGCCCGCACGATCCGGCGGTCGGAGCTGTTCCGGGTCGCCGTGGCCGACCTCTCCGGCCTGCTGACGCTCGACGACCTCGGGCTGGCGATGACCGACCTCACCGCCGCGCTGCTCGAGGTGACCCTCGAGGTCTGCCTGCGCGACCTCGAGGAGCGCACCGGCGCCCCCGCACTCACGCGGGTGCTCGTCGTGGGGATGGGCCGGCTCGGCGGCGGGGAGCAGGGGTACGGCTCCGACGCCGACGTCGTCTTCGTGCACGACCCCGTCGAGGGGGCCGACGAGGCGCAGGCCCAGGCGCAGGCGCTCGAGGTCGTCAAGGAGCTCATCCGGCTGCTGGGCCTTCGGGGCCCCGACCCGAACCTGGACGTCGACGCCACGCTGCGCCCGGAGGGGAAGAGCGGGCCCCTCGTGCGGTCGCTCGCCTCCTACCGGGAGTACTACGCGCGCTGGTCCCTCGTCTGGGAGGCGCAGGCGCTCCTGCGGGCGATGCCGGTGGCCGGGGACGAGGGCCTCGCCGAGCGCTTCCTCGAGCTCGTCGCGCCGATCCGCTGGCCGCAGGGGGGCCTGGACCAGGGGCAGGTCCGCGAGATCCGCACCCTCAAGGCGCGGATGGAGTCCGAGCGGCTGCCCCGTGGTGCGGACCGAAAGACCCACTTCAAGCTGGGGCACGGCGGGCTCTCCGACGTCGAGTGGGTCGTGCAGCTCGTCCAGCTGCGGCACGCCCACGCGCATCCCGAGCTGCGCACGACCTCGACGATGGCGGCCCTCGGCGCGGCCGAGGAGCTGGGTCTCGTGTCGGCGGAGCACGCCGCCGACCTCGCGGCGGCGTGGCGCCTCGCCTCGTCGATGCGCAACGCGGGAGTCCTCTTCCGGGCCAAGGCCCTCGACGCCCTCCCGGCCGACGGCCGCGACGCCGACGGGATCGCCCGCATCCTCGGGCTCCCCGGAGGCTCGGGCCAGGAGCTCGGCGAGCGCTATCGGCGGGTCGCCCGGCGTGCGCGAGCCGCGCACGAGGCCGAGTTCTACGACTCCTGACCCCGGGGGCGGGGATTATCGGGTGACCCGATAAACCCCCACTCCACCGGGGAAGGGTTGTCCGGGGCAGTGAGGGGTTCCGGGGTGAAGACCGAGCCCGACCGGTTGCCGGACCGGTTTGCGGCCCACGGGGCGGCCGCCGGGAGAGCCGGCGGGATGGACGGCATTCGGGCGCCGGCGGGGCGAAACCTAGACTTGGCCCATGCCCACCGGCCCCTCCGGCACCCTCCAGCCCGGCCCCGCGTCCGGCGTCATCCCGCGGCTCGACCTGCGCGGACGACACCTCACGCTGCGCGAGCTCCGGGCCGCCCTGCCGCGCGCCGAGTTCGACGTCGAGGCGGCCCTGGCGTCGGTGCGACCCATCGTCGAGGACGTCCACGAGCGGGGCGCGGTGGCCCTGTATGCCGCGGCCCAGCGGTTCGACGGCGTGGCACCCCCGAGGCTCCGCGTGCCGGCCGAGGTCATCGCCGCCGCACTGGACGCCCTCGACCCGCCCGTGCGGGCCGCGCTCGAGGAGTCCGTCCGCCGGACCCGCCTCGTGCACTCCGACCAGAGGCGCACCGACACGACGACGCGGGTCACCGAGGGCGGCACCGTCACCGAGCGGTGGGTGCCGGTCGACCGGGTCGGCCTGTACGTCCCCGGTGGGCTCGCGGTCTACCCCAGCAGCGTCGTCATGAACGTGGTCCCGGCGCAGCTCGCGGGCGTCCCCAGCCTGGCCGTCGCGAGCCCGCCCCAGGTCGACCACGGCGGCTGGCCGCACCCCACGATCCTCGCCGCGTGCGCCCTCCTCGGCGTCGACGAGGTGTGGGCCATGGGCGGTGCGCAGGCCGTCGCGGGGTTCGCCTACGGCATCGAGGACGGTGACGACGTCTGCGACCCCGTGAGCCTCGTAACCGGCCCCGGCAACATCTACGTCGCGGCCGCCAAGCGGCTCCTCAGGGGTGTCGTCGGCATCGACGCCGAGGCGGGGCCGACCGAGATCGCCGTGCTTGCCGACGACTCCGCGGACCCCGACCACGTCGCGTCCGACCTCGTGTCCCAGGCGGAGCACGACCCGTTGGCAGCCGCCGTGCTCGTCACCGACTCGCCCGGGCTCGCCGATGCCGTCGAGGCCGCCCTCGTCACCCGGGTCGCCGCCACCAAGCACACCGAGCGCGTGGGCACCGCTCTCGCCGGAACCCAGTCGGCGATCGTGCTCGTCGACGACGTCGACGCCGGGCTCGACCTCGTCAACGCCTACGCCGCGGAGCACCTCGAGGTCCAGACCCGCGACGCGATGGCCGTCGCCGCCCGGGTCCGCAACGCCGGCGCGGTCTTCGTCGGGCCCTTCTCGCCGGTCAGCCTCGGCGACTACTGCGCCGGGTCCAACCACGTGCTGCCCACGGGCGGGTGCGCGTGCCACTCGAGCGGCCTGTCCGTGCAGTCGTTCCTTCGCGGCATCCACGTCGTGACGTACACCGAGGAGGCGCTGCGCGACGTCGGCGGCCACGTCGTGACCCTCGCCCGCGCCGAGGACCTCCCCGCGCACGGCGAGGCGGTCCTCGCCCGGCACCCCGACCTCGACGCCCGGGGCTGACCCGGTGGACCCGCGCACCACGGTCGAGGCCATGCTGCGCCCCGACCTCCGGGGCCGCACCGCCTACGGCGCCCCCCAGCTCGACGTGGCCGTCGCGCTGAACACGAACGAGAACTCGTATGCCGTGCCACCGGTCGTCGCCGCCGCCATCACCGAGGCGGTCGCGGCCGTGGCGGCGGGGCTCAACCGCTATCCCGACCGCGAGTTCACCGCGCTCCGTGACGCGCTCGCGGCATACCTCTCGCGCAGCGGCACCACGGTGGGCCGCGAGCAGGTGTGGGCGGGGAACGGATCCAACGAGGTGCTGCTGCACCTGCTCCAGGCGTTCGGAGGTCCCGGACGCACCGCCCTCGGGTTCACCCCGGCCTACTCCATGCACCCGATCATCACGACGACGACGGGCACGACGTGGGTCGACGGGCTGCGCGGCGTCGACGGCGGGGGAGCGTTCGACCTCGACACGGCATCCGCGGTGGACCAGGTGCGACGGCACTCACCCGACGTCGTCTTCCTGTGCTCGCCGAACAACCCCACCGGCACCGCCCTCGACCTCGAGGTCGTCGAGGCCGTGCACGACGCCGCCGACGGCGCGCTCGTCGTCGTCGACGAGGCGTATGCCGAGTTCGCCCGCCCGGGGACCCCGAGCGCGCTGACCCTCCTGGGGGGCCGCCCCCGCCTCGTCGTGACCCGCACGATGAGCAAGGCGTTCGCGCTCGCCGGCGGACGGCTGGGCTACCTCGCCGCGGACCCGGCCCTCGTCGACGCGCTGCGGCTCGTGCGGATGCCGTACCACCTCTCGACGCAGACCCAGGCCGTCGCCCTCGCCGCTCTCGCGCACGCGGACCTCATGCTCGAGACCGTCGGCATCATCAAGGACCAGCGGGACCGCATCGTCGAGGGGCTCGCGGGGCTGGGGCTCGACCCGGTGCCGAGCGACGCGAACTTCGTGCTCTTCGGTGGACTCGCCGACGCGCACGCGACGTGGTCGGCCCTCCTCGAGAAGGGTGTCCTCGTCCGCGACGTGGGCATCGCCCACTATCTTCGTGTCACGGCCGGGACTCCCCAGGAGACCACCCGGTTCCTCGAGGCGGTCTCCGACCTCGTGCCGACCCACCGCGCAGGAGCACTCCCGTGAGCAGCCCAGTCCCTCGCACCGCCACGGTGCGCCGGGGCACGTCCGAGAGCACCGTGGAGGTCACCGTCGACCTCGACGGCACGGGTCGGGGCGACGTCAGCACGGGGGTGCCGTTCTACGACCACATGCTCCTGTCGCTCGCGAAGCACTCGCTCATCGACCTCACCGTCCGAGCCGAGGGCGACACGCACGTCGACGCCCACCACACCGTCGAGGACGTCGCCATCGTCCTGGGGCAGGCCGTCCGCGAGGCCCTCGGCGACAAGAGCGGCATCGCGCGCTTCGGCGACGCGACCGTCCCCCTCGACGAGGCGCTCGTGCAGGCCGTCGTCGACGTCGCCGGGCGGCCCTACGTCGTGCACGAGGGCGAGCCCGCGGGCCAGGAGTACGTCGTCATCGGCGGGCACTACGTCGGCTCGCTCACCCGCCACGTGCTCGAGTCGTTCGCGGTCAACGCCCAGGTCGCCCTCCACGTGAGGGTGCTCTCCGGCCGCGACCCGCACCACGTCGTCGAGGCGCAGTTCAAGGCGCTCGCTCGGGCGCTCCGCGCGGCCGTCGCCCGCGACCCCCGGGTCGAGGGGATCCCGAGCGCGAAGGGCGCGCTCTAGCCCGTGGCTGCCGACGTGCGGTCGGGGGCCGGGCACGGCCTGGTGCTCGTGCGCCGGTCGCCCGGACGCGTCGTCCGGTGGCTCCGCCGCGGACTGGTGCCCGTGACGGTCGCCCCCCTGGGGCCCTGGACCGGCGTCACGCTCACCCAGGAGCGGGCCCACAGCGCCGCGCCGTACGACGTCGGCCTCGAGGTGCTCGCCGCCCGGCCGGTGCCGTGGCGCTCCCGCCCGGCGATCGGGTTCTTCGACATCCACGGCCGCGCGGCCCTCACGGTCCAGCCCGCCGGCATCCGCGCGCGGGTGCACTGGCTCCTCTGGGAGCCCCGCGGCGGCATGGTCGCGACGCCCGGGCTGCGGCGGCTGCCGTTGCCGATGCTCCTCGACGCGGCCGGCGCGCGTGGCCGGGTCCGCGAGGAGGCCCTCGCCGACGTCCTGAGGTCGGGCCAGGGCACGCCGGTCGACCTGCTCGTGACGGTCCTCGGGCTCCTCGGGCTGCCCGGCCGGGAGCTGCTCGTACGCGGCCGCTGCGACGGGACGAGCGAGGTCGAGCCGTCGGCGCGCGGGGTCCTCGCGTTCGACCGGCTCATGGCCGAGGAGGCCGCCCACCGGAACGAGATGGGTGGGGGCCGGTGAGCGCCTCGGTCGTCGTCCTCGACTACGGCAGCGGCAACGTGCGCAGCGCCGTGCGCGCGCTCGAGCACGTCGGGGCCGAGGTGGTCCTGACCGGCGACGCGCGGGCGGCCCTGGCGGCCGACGGGCTCTTCGTGCCGGGGGTCGGCAACTTCCACGCGTGCATGGCCGGGCTGCTCGCCGCCGACGGCCCGCGGATCATCGACCAGCGCGTGGCGGGGGGTCGTCCGGTGCTGGGCGTCTGCGTCGGGATGCAGGTGATGTTCGAGGGGTCGACGGAGCCGAGCGAGGCCCCGGTGCCCGGCGTGGGGGAGTGGCCCGGCACGGTCTCGAGGCTGCTCGCCCCCGTCGTGCCGCACATGGGCTGGTCGACGGTGGAGGCTCCCGGGTCCAGCGCCCTGTTCGCCGGCGTCGCCTCCGAGCGCTTCTACTTCGTCCACTCGTATGCCGTGCACACCTGGGAGCTGCCGCCTCCCGACGGGTCGTTCGGGCTCGTCGAGCCACGGGTCACGTGGGCCACGCACGGCGAGCGGTTCGTGGCGGCCGTCGAGAACGGCCCGCTCTCGGCGACCCAGTTCCACCCCGAGAAGTCGGGTGACGCCGGGCTGGCCCTGCTCGAGAACTGGGTCCGCAGCCTCTGACATACCCCGGATGGACCCCCTGACGGGGCCGTCGTGGGGCGGGGCAGACTGGTGCCGCCCGTCAGCAGCGCACGACGACACGACCCCTCCCGGAGGACACCCCGTGACCGAGCAGCCCCGCCTGGAGCTCCTGCCCGCCGTCGATGTCGTCGAGGGTCGGGCCGTCCAGCTCGTCCAGGGTGTCGCGGGGACCGGCGGCGAGTTCGGGGACCCCCTGGAGGCGGCGCTCGCCTGGCAGGAGCAGGGGGCCGAGTGGCTGCACCTCGTCGACCTCGATGCAGCGTTCGGCCGCGGGTCGAACGCCGAGCTCCTCGCCGAGATCGTCGGGAGGCTCGACATCAGGGTCGAGATGAGCGGCGGCATCCGTGACGCCGAGACCCTCGAGCGCGCGCTCTCGACCGGCTGCCGGCGGGTCAACGTCGGCACGGCGGCCCTGGAGGACCCCGAGTGGACGGCACGCGCGATCGCCGAGCACGGCGACCAGGTCGCCGTCGGCCTCGACGTGCGGGGCACGACGCTCGCCGCCCGCGGATGGACCCGCGAGGGCGGTGACCTGTGGGAGACCCTCGCCCGGCTCGACGCGGAGGGCTGCGCGCGCTACGTCGTCACCGACGTGGCCAAGGACGGCATGCTCCAGGGCCCGAACCTGGCCCTGCTGCGGGACGTCTGCGCCCGCACGGACCGGCCGGTCGTCGCGTCGGGTGGTGTCTCCACCCTCGAGGACCTCGTGGCGATCCGCGCCCTCGTGCCCGACGGCGTCGAGGGTGCGATCGTCGGCTCGGCGCTCTACCGCGGGTCGTTCACCCTGCCCGAGGCGCTCGACGCGGCGGGCCGCCCGTGACCCCCGCGACGGGTTTATCGGGTGACCCGATACACCCCCACCTCCCCGGGGAAGGCTTCTCGGGTGAGGAGGGGGTTTCCCCGACAGAGTCGCCCCTCGGGCACCCTCATGGGGCCGAGGAGGACTCGGCACGCGTCCCGTGGTCGGGGCGCGAGCTGAGCCCGAGCGGCTTCGAGACCGACGCGGGCGAGGCCGACCCCGCCCTCCTCGCCGCTCTGTCGGCCTCCGCCGACGACGCGGCGCTGATGAGGGCCGTCGAGGCGAGCCGCTTCGTCGTGCCCGTCGTGGCCGAGCCGACGCAGGTCGACGACTCCGGCGAGCACACCGTGGAGAAGCAGGTCGACATGGCGGCGGTGACCCTCGTCGCCCCCGACGGGCAGCGGGCCCTCCCCGTCTTCACCGGCACGACGTCCCTCGCCGCCTGGGACCCGACGGCCCGCCCCGTGCCGGTGACGCCGTCCCGCGCTGCACAGGCCGCAGTCTCCGAGGGCTGCGACGTCATGGTGATCGACGTGGCGGGCCCGGCGACGAGGGTCCTCCGGCCGTCGATGGTCTGGGCGCTCGCCCAGCAGCGACCCTGGGTACCGGCGCACACCGACCCCTTCGTCGACCGCAGCGTCGCCGCCGCCGTCCGGGACGAGGGTGACGTCACGGCATACGGGCTCGAGGAGGGGAGGCCGCCCGGCGAGGGCGTGCTCGGCGTCGTGCTCGACCTGCGCCCCGGGCTGGCGCCGCACGAGGTGCGGGAGGTCGCGACCCGGGTCGGCGAGCGGCTCGCCACCGACGGCGAGCTGCGTGCCCGGGTCGACGGCCTGGCCTTCCGGATCCGCTGACGACCGGCCCCAGCGAGACCGGAGGCGAGGGTCGGCCGTCGGCGCACCGGATTTCGGGGTATGCCGGGCGCGCTGCTAACCTTGTGCGTTGACCGACCGCCCTCACCGGCGGTGTGCAAGAGAAGCCTCGCTTCCACCCGCGTCGACCACCAGGTCGCCGGGTCCCACCTGGTCCGCGACGCGACGTCGTGCCACGCCCGACGAGGGCGGGGCGACGGCATCCGATGCGGGCCGGGCGGACGGATCCGGGCTCCTCGTGCACGCGGCACGAGGAGCCTTTCTCGTCTCCGCTGGTCACCGACAGCGACGTGACGAAGGAGAAGCACATCAGCGAGCCACGCATCAACGACCGCATCCGGGTTCCCGAGGTGCGGTTGGTCGGCCCGAACGGCGAGCAGGTCGGCATCGTCCGCGTCGAGGACGCCCTGCGCCTCGCGGCCGAGGCCGACCTCGACCTCGTCGAGGTGGCGCCGATGGCGAAGCCGCCGGTCGCCAAGCTCATGGACTTCGGCAAGTACAAGTACGAAGCCGCCATGAAGGCACGCGAAGCACGCAAGAACCAGGTCAACACGGTCATCAAGGAGATCAAGCTCCGCCCCAAGATCGACCCGCACGACTACGGCACGAAGAAGGGCCACGTCGAGCGGTTCCTCAAGGGCGGCGACAAGGTCAAGGTGACGATCATGTTCCGCGGCCGGGAGCAGTCCCGTCCCGAGCTGGGGTTCCGCCTGCTCCAGCGCCTCGCCGAGGACGTCCTCGAGCTGGGCACCGTGGAGTCGGCGCCCAAGCAGGACGGCCGCAACATGGTCATGGTGCTCGCGCCGACGAAGAAGAAGGCCCAGGCGATGGCCGAGCAGCGTCGCCGGCGCGGCGAGGCGAGCTCGCACCCGGCCCACGAGGACGCGCCCACCGGTGCCCCCGAGCCCTCCGCGACCACCGAGCCGGCCGCCCCGACCGAACCCGCCGTGGCCACCGAGCCCGCCGTGGCCACCGAGGCGCCCGTGGTCACGGAGGCGGCCGTGCCGACCCCGACCCCTGGCCCGACCCCGGCGCCGAGGGCCCCCCGGGCCCGCACCGGCGAGCTCGACACGAGCGCCTGACCCCACGACGTCCCCCGCACGCCAGCACCACCGAACCACAAGGAGATCGGCACCATGCCGAAGAACAAGACGCACAGCGGCGCCAAGAAGCGATTCCGGGTCACCGGGTCGGGCAAGGTCATCCGCCAGCAGGCCGGCCACGTCCACAAGTTCCACGAGAAGACCCCTCAGAAGGCTCGCGCCCTGAGCAAGGACATCCTCGTCTCGGCCGGTGACCTCAAGAAGGTCAAGAAGCTCCTCGGCCGCTGACGCCGACCCCCCACCAGTTCTCGCCAGACAGCAAGGAGTACTCACGTGGCACGCGTGAAGCGGGCGGTCAACGCCCAGAAGAAGCGCCGGGTCGTCCTCGAGCGCGCCAGCGGCTACCGCGGGCAGCGCTCGCGCCTGTACCGCAAGGCCAAGGAGCAGGTCCAGCACAGCCTCGGCTACGCCTACCGCGACCGCCGGGCCCGCAAGGGTGACTTCCGTCGCCTCTGGATCCAGCGGATCAACGCCGCGGCCCGCGCCAACGGGATGACCTACAACCGGTTCATCCAGGGCCTCAAGGCCGCGGAGATCGAGGTCGACCGCCGCATGCTCGCCGAGCTGGCCGTCAACGACGAGGCCGCGTTCGCCGCGCTCGTCGAGATCGCCAGGGCGAACCAGCCGGCGCAGCCGGTCAAGGCCTCCGCCTGAGCCTGAGCGTGCTGACCAACCCCCGGTCCGACCGGGTCCGGTCGGTCCGAGCGCTGTCGAAGCGGCCGGTGCGGGAGCGCACCGGCCGCTTCGCCGTCGAGGGCCCGCAAGGCGTGCGTGAGGCGGTCCGGTGTGCCGGGCCGACGGTCCGCGACGTCTACCTCACCCCCGACGCGGCGCAGCGCTACGCCGCCGACATCGTCGAGCCGGCCCGTGCAGCGGGGCTCTGGGTGCACGAGGTGACCCCCGAGGTGCTGGCCGCCATGGCGGAGACCGACGCCCCCCAGGGCGTCCTCGCCGTCGTCGACACCCCGACGGTGACCCTCGACGAGGTGCTCGACGCCTCGCCGCGGCTCCTGGTCCTGCTCACCCACGTCCGCGACCCGGGCAATGCCGGCACCGTCATCCGGGGCGCCGACGCCGCCGGGGCCGATGGCGTGCTCGTGAGCGGGGCCTCGGTCGACGTCCGTGCTCCCAAGGTCGTCCGCTCGACGGCCGGGTCGCTGTTCCACCTCCCCGTGGTCACCGGGCTCGAGGTCGAGGCGACCCTGCGTCGGCTCTCGGCGAACGGCATCCGCACGTATGCCGCGGACGCCGCCGGCACCACCCTCCTCCCCGACGCCGACCTCTCGGTGCCGCACTGCTGGGTCATGGGCAACGAGGCCTGGGGCCTCGACGCGGACGTGCGGGACGCGTGCGACGACGTCGTGCGGGTGCCCATCCACGGGCGAGCGGAGTCCCTCAACCTCGCGATGGCGGCCACCCTCTGCCTCTACGAGTCTGCGCGCCGGGGGGACCCCCGGCAGGGCGACGGGTAGCGTGCCCGCCATGCCGCCCCCGCCGTTCAGGGTCCCCGACGACCTGGTGACGCACGGCCTGGAGTTCATCCCTGACGGGCTCGTCGCTGCTGTCGGTGCGGGTGCCGAGGTGCGGTTCGTCAACTCGCGCGCCGAGCGGATCACCGGCCTGGCCGCCGCCGACCTCCTGGGCCGGGACGTGCGGGAGGCCCTGCCGCTCCAGGACCTCGAGGGCCGCTCGTGGTGGGACGTCAGCAACCCGTGGGAGGGGCTCGCCACCCGCACGGGGCACCGTGAGCGCCTCCTCGTCCTGCCCTCGGGACGCGAGGTGCTCGTCACGGCGAAGTACGTGCGCGACGCCCCGGGGGAGCCGGTGGGAGCCGTCGTGCTCGGTCTGCGGGATGCCGAGACCCGTCGCCGCGCGGACGACCAGAGCGCCGCCCTGCTGACGACGGTCGCCCACGAGCTGCGCTCGCCCCTCACCGGCGTCAAGGGCTTCTCGTCCACCCTGCTGCGCAACTGGGAGCGGTTCACCGACGACCAGAAGCGGCTCATGCTCGAGACGATCGAGGCCGATGCCGACCGCGTCACCCGCCTCATCACCGAGCTGCTGGACGTCTCGCGGATCAACGTCGGGCGGCTGACCGTGCACGCCCTCCCCGTCGACCTGCGGCCGCGGCTCGAGGCGCAGGTGGAGCGCAGGGTCGCCTCCGGGGCACAGCGCGAGCACTTCGTCGTCGACGTGCCCGAGGACGTCACGCAGATCTGGGCCGACCCGGACCGGCTCGAGCAGGTGGTCGCCAACCTCGTCGAGAACGCGGTCCGCCACGGTGCGGGCACCGTGCGGCTCGCAGGGCGACGGTCGGTGCTCGACGGGCGGCCGGCGGTGGACCTCCTCGTGTCCGACGACGGCGAGGGCATCGCCAGCGAGCACCGCGAGCTCGTCTTCTCCCGCTTCTGGCAGGGCGGGGCGAAGCACGGCACCGGCCTGGGGCTCTACCTCGTCCGCGGGCTGGTGGAGGCCCACGGCGGGACGGTGCGGGCCGAGGTGGCGCCGGGGGGCGGCGCCCTGATGCGTGCGACCTTCCCCGACGGGGAGTGACCGCGCAGGTCAGTGGCGAAAACGCTGCCGCGTCGAATGGCGAGGCGGGTGCGCGTTTGCCAGAGTGAACCCCGTGTCATCCGTGTCCCTGGCGCCATACCGGCGCGCTCTCGCGAGCCGGCCGCTCCGGACGGCGCTGGTGCTCGGGACCCTCGTGCGCGGACCGGTGTTCGCGAGCGGTGTCCTCCTCACGGTGCACGTCGTCAGCACGCTCGGGCGGTCGTATGCCGCGGCCGGCCTCCTCACCGCGCTCGGCACCATCGCGATCGCCGTGAGCGGGCCCTGGCGAGGCCGCCTGCTCGACCAGCTGGGCCTGCGCCGGGTCGTGCTGCCGTCGATCGCCGTCGCGATGGTGTGCTGGACGATGGCGCCGTTCGTCGACTACTGGCTGCTGCTCACCCTCGCGGTCATCGCCGGCCTGTTCGTCATCCCGACGTTCTCGATCACCCGCCAGGCCGTCATCGCCGCGGTGCCGGAGACCGAGCGCCGCACCGCGATCTCGCTCGACGCGGCCGCGGTCGAGCTGTCGTTCATGATCGCGCCGGCGATCGCGGTGTGGGCCGCTGCCCAGTGGTCGACGTCGTGGGTGCTGTTCGTGACCCAGATGCTCGGCGTCGTCGGGGGGATCGCGATGTGGATCGTCGACCCGCCGCTGCGAGGTGAGGGGGAGGCGCAGGTGGGGTCGGCCGCAGCCGGCCGGCGGACGTGGTTCCGGCTGCCGTTCCTCGCCGTCTGCCTCACGGCGGCGGCCACCACGCTGGTCCTCGCCGGCTCCGACATCGCCATCGTCGCCGGCATGCGGGAGTTCGGGGCCACCCCGCAGATCGGCGTCGTCCTGGCCCTGTGGGGGTTGGGCTCCCTCGTGGGCGGCCTCGTGTACGGGGCACTGCACCGGTCGATCTCGGCATTCTGGCTGCTCACCGTGCTCGGTCTCGCGACCCTGCCGATGGCGCTGGCGGGCTCACCGTGGGGCCTCGCCCTGCTGAGCTTCGTGGCGGGGCTGTTCTGCGCCCCGACCATCACGGCGACGATCGACCAGGCCAGCAGGCTCGTCCCCGCGGTCGCTCGGGGCGAGGCCATGGGCTGGCACGGGTCGTTCCTCACGAGCGGCGGTGCCATCGGCGCCCCCATCGCCGGGCTCGCGATCGACCGGGGCGGTGCCGCCGCCGGGTTCGTCGTCGTCGCGCTGGTCGGGCTCGCCGTGGCCGTCGCGGGCATCCTCGGCACCCGGGCCCGCCGCCGGGCCCGCCACGAGGCGCGGCACGCGGCCGCGGGGCGGGCCCACGTGTCCCCCGGGTGACGGCTCACGCGACGACGTGGCATCGACCGGTTGGCTGGATCGCCCGGGTGACACCCCAGGTGCCGGCGCCCAGCCCCCGGCCGACGGGGGCGTCGCCTCAGACGTCGCCGTGGTGGCAGACAGCCTCGACGTTGTTGCCGTCCGGGTCGCGCACGAACGCGCCGAAGTACCCGTCGTGGTACTCCGGCCAGAACCGCGGGGCGTGGAGCACCTCGGCACCGAGGGAGGTGGCCGCCTCGAACCACTGGCGCACGGCATCCGCACTGGGGGCGGTGAACGCGAGGTGCGACTCCCGGTTGGGGCCGTCGTCGATGGCCCGGGAGATCCAGAAGTCCGGCGCGTGGCTGCCGTAGCCGATGGAGCCACCGACGTCGCGGAGGCGGCGGTGGCCGAGGACGGCGAGGGTGGCGTCGTAGAACCGGGCGCTCGCGTCGAGGTCGGCGCAGGTGATACCGAGGTGATCGATCATGGACCCGACGCTACGCTGACGGGGTGACAGCCGCAGCGCGTCGATTTACCGGGCCCCCGGGCGCGGACCGCTGCGCGCGCTGAGCGCCGGTCACGGCACGGCATCCACGCCGTCCTCCCCGCTGCCCGGGGGCCACGCCTCGCCCGCCCCCGGCGCGCCACCCACCTAGACTCGGGCGCGCCCCGCCCCCGTCGAAGTGGAAGCCATGTCCGGTCCCAACACCAGCTACGACCCCGTCGAGGTCGCGGCCCTCGACCCCGCGGCCATCGAGGATGCCGTCACGGCGGCCCTCGCGGCTGCGGCGTCGGCCACCTCGCTCGAGGAGCTCAAGGCAGCCCGCACCACCCACCAGGGTGACCGCAGCGCCCTCGCCCTCGCCAACCGCGAGATCGGCGCGCTGCCCCCGAGTGCGAAGGCAGAGGCCGGCAAGAGGGTCGGTCAGGCTCGGGGGCGGGTGTCCCAGGCGTTCGGCGCCCGGCAGGCCGAGCTCGAGTCCGAGCGTGACGAGCGCATCCTCACCGAGGAGGCGGTCGACCTCACGGTGGTGCCGCCGCGCCGCCGGATCGGCGCCCGGCACCCGATCAGCCTCGTCACCGAACGGGTCGAGGACATCTTCGTCGGCCTCGGGTGGGAGATCGCCGAGGGCCCCGAAGTCGAGAGCGAGTGGCTCAACTTCGACGCCCTCAACCTCGGCCCCGACCACCCAGCCCGCCAGATGCAGGACACCTTCTTCGTCGAGCCGGCCGAGACGTCCGGGCTCGTCCTGCGCACGCACACCTCACCCGTGCAGGTCCGCACGATGCTCGACCGCGAGCCGCCGATCTACGTGCTGTGCCCGGGCAAGGTGTTCCGCACCGACGAGCTCGACGCGACCCACACCCCCGTCTTCCACCAGTTCGAGGGGCTGGTCGTCGACGAGGGCATCACGATGGCCCACCTCAAGGGCAGCCTCGACGCCTTCGTCTCGAGCCTCTTCGGCGAGGGCACCGTGACCCGGCTGCGCCCGTCGTACTTCCCCTTCACCGAGCCCAGCGCCGAGATCGACTGCCAGTGCTGGATCTGCCACGGCACCGACACGTCGTGCCGCACCTGTGGTGGCACCGGGTGGATCGAGGTCGGCGGCTCCGGCATGGTCAACCGGCGCGTGCTCACGGCATCCGGCATCGACCCCGACCGCTACACCGGCTTCGCGTTCGGGCTCGGCATCGAGCGGTCGCTCATGCTGCGGCACAACGTCGCCGACATGCGCGACATCGTCGAGGGCGACGTCCGGTTCAGCACCCAGTTCGCGATGGAGGTCTGAGATGCGCATCCCCGTCGAGTGGCTGCGCGAGCTCGCCCACGTGGAGGGCGGCGTGCGCGGCAGGGACGTCGCCGCGAGCCTCGTCCGGGTCGGCCTCGAGGAGGAGGGACTCCACGGCGGCGACCTCGGGGGGCCGCTCGTCGTCGGTCGCGTCCTCACGCTGGTCAAGGAGCCCCAGAAGAACGGCAGGACGATCAGCTGGTGCACCGTCGACGTCGGCAGTGCCAACGGCACCGGCGAACCCCAGGGGATCGTCTGCGGCGCGCACAACTTCGACGCCGGGGACCTCGTCGTCGTCGTGCTCCCGGGCGGCACCCTGCCGACGCCGGAGGGCCCGTTCGAGATCACGGCCCGCAAGACCTACGGCCACGTGTCCGCGGGGATGATCTGCTCGGAGCGCGAGCTGGGCCTCGGGGACGACCACGCCGGCATCATCGTCCTCGACCGGCTCCTCGCCGACCAGCCCGAGGTGCTCGCCGGACTCGTCCCCGGCCAGGACGCCATCGCGCTGCTCGGCCTCGACCACGAGGTCGTCGAGGTGACGGTCACCCCTGACCGCGGCTACTGCTTCTCGATGCGCGGCATCGCGCGGGAGTACGCCCTGTCGACCGGTGCGCCGTTCGACGACCCCGCCGAGCTCCCCGTCGCGGCACCGAACGACGGCGGGTATGCCGTGCGCCTGGCCGACGAGGCCCCGATCCACGGCCGCGTGGGGTGCGACCGCTTCGTGGCGCGGGTCGTGCGGGGCGTGGACGCCTCGGCCACCTCGCCGGCGTGGATGCGACGCCGGCTCACCGACGTCGGGATGCGGCCCATCAGCCTCGCGGTCGACGTGACGAACTACGTCATGATGCTGCTCGGCCAGCCGCTGCACGCCTACGACCTCGACACCCTCTCGGGCGAGATCGTCGTGCGCCGCGCCCGGGCCGGCGAGACGCTCACGACCCTCGACGGCGTCGAGCGCCGCCTCCACCCCGAGGACCTCCTCATCACCGACGGCGGCGAGACCGTGCTGGGCCTCGCGGGAGTCATGGGCGGGGCGTCGTCCGAGGTGTCGTCCTCGACGACGGACGTCCTCGTCGAGGCGGCGCACTTCGACGCGGTCACCGTGGCCCGCACGTCACGACGCCACCGCCTCATCAGCGAGGCGTCGAAGCGGTTCGAGCGCGGAGTGGACCCTGCCGTCGCCGACCGGGCCGCGCAGCTCGCGTGCGACCTCCTCGTCGAGTTCGGCGGTGGCACGGTCGACGACGGCGTCACGGTCGTCGGTGAGGTCTCCCCGCGCGAGCCGTACGCCTTCGACGTCACGCTGCCCACGGCATACGTCGGGCTCCGGTACCCGCGCGAGGAGGTGCTGGCGACCCTGCGGGCCGTCGGGTGCGAGGTGACCGAGCGGGACGGTGCGGCCGGGGAGAGCCGTCGGTCCGGGGACGTCGTGGACGTCCGCCCTCCCACATGGCGCCCGGACCTCGTCGACGGCCCCGACCTCGTCGAGGAGGTCGCGCGCGTGCGGGGCTACGACGACATCCCGTCTGTGGTGCCTCGCGCCGTGGGTGGCCGCGGCCTGACGCACGGGCAGCGGGTGCGTCGCCTCGTCGCCCAGACCCTCGCGCACCAGGGCCTCGTCGAGGTGCTGTCCAACCCGTTCGTGGCGGAGGAACTCTTCGACCGGCTCGGGTACGCCGCCGACGACCCGCGGCGGCGCACGGTGCGGCTCGCGAACCCCCTCCAGGACGACGTGCCGCTGATGCGGACGTCGGTGCTCGACACGCTGCTCGAGACGCTGCGCCGCAACGTCGCCCGGGGGGCGCGCGACGTCGCGGTCTACGAGCTCGGGCTGGTCACGGTCGGTCGCGCCGACCAGCCGCTCGTGCCGATCGCGGGCGTCGACGGCCGGCCGTCCGACGACGAGCTCGCCGCCATCCTCGGCGGTGTCCCCGACCAGCCACGCCACGTGGCGGTGGCGGCCGCGGGCGACGCGGTTCCGTCCGGTCCGTGGGGTGACGCCCGCAGGGTCGACGCCTCCGACGCCGTCGCCTGGGCCGTCGAGCTCGGTCGTGCGCTCGGCCTCGACCTGCGGGTGCGGGCCGCCGCCCGGGCACCCTTCCACCCCGGCCGCTGCGCCGAGCTGTCGCTGGCCGACGGCACGACGGTGGGGCACGTGGGCGAGCTGCACCCGAAGGTCGTCGCCGCCCTCGACCTCCCGGCGCGCACCGTGGCGGGGGAGCTCGACCTCGACGTGCTCGTGTCGGCCACCGACGTGGCCGTCCAGGCGGTCCCGCTGTCGACCTACCCGGTGGCCCACACCGACCTCGCCCTCGTCGTGGACGAGGCCGTGCCGGCTGCCGACGTCGCCGAGGCGCTGCGGGGCGGCGCGGGTGATCGGCTCGAGGGCCTCAGCCTGTTCGACGTCTACCGCGGCGAGCAGGTCGGCGACGGCCGCAAGTCCCTCGCCTACCGGCTCAGCTTCCGGGCCCCCGACCGCACGCTGACGACCGACGAGGTGAGCACGCTGCGCGACACGGCGCTCCGGGCGGCAGCCGATGCCGTGGGGGCGGTGCAGCGGGCATGAGCGTCCCGACGCAGGTGCCCGTCGACGACGAGGGCGAGGTGGCCCCGGAGCCGGTCGCCGACGAGGGGCGCGGGGGCCACCTCGTCGCGCTCGTCACGGGTGCGTCGCGGGGCATCGGGCGCCACGTGGCCGACGCGCTGGAGAACGCGGGGTATGCCGTGGAGCGCGGCTCGACCGCTGTCGCACCGGTCACCGACCGGGACGCGCTCGCGGCATGGGTCGACGACGTCGTCGAGCGCCAGGGCAGGGTCGACGTCCTCGTGAACAACGCAGGGGTCATCGACGCCGAGGTCGACCTCTTCGCGTCTGACCCTGACGAGTGGTGGCACGTCCAGGAGGTCAACGTCCTCGGTGCCTACCTCATGACGTGGCTCGTCGCCCCGCACATGCTCGCCGCCGGCGGTGGCCGGGTCGTCAACGTCAACAGCGGCGCCGCACGTCGCGCGGGTGCGGACGCCAGCGCCTACAACGTGAGCAAGACGGCCCTGGCGCGGGTCACGGGGTCGACCCACCTCGCCGGGTGGGCGCGCGGCATCCGCGCCTTCGACCTCATGCCCGGGGTGGTGCGCACCGACATGACCGAGGGCATGGACGCGCACAGCGGGCGCACCGAGTGGACCGACCCGGCCGAGGTGACCGACCTCGTGCTCGGCCTGGTGTCCGGCGACCTCGACGCGTGGTCGGGCCGTTTCGTCCGCGCGGGGGTCGACACGGTGGAGTCCCTGCAGGCGCGGGCCCGGGCCGGACTGGCGCCCGACGAGCGCACCCTCACCCTCGCCCTCGGCGACGCCGACCCCCTCACCTGACCCTCCTCCCCGACCTTGTCTGTCAGCGTGTCGCCGACGCGCCGACCAGCGGCGTGTCGGCGGCGATCTGACAGACGAGGTCGGGGAGGCGGGGGCGGGCGGGGCGCCCTGAGATGCATAGAGTCTCGGGGCTCTGTATAGTCATGCACATGATGCGAGTGGCGGTCGCCGGGGCGAGCGGGTATGCCGGGGGCGAGGTCGTGCGCCTTCTCCTCCAGCACCCCGAGCTCGAGGTCGGCGCCCTCACCGCCTCCGCCAACGCCGGACAGCCCCTCGGCTCCGTGCACGCGCACCTCACGCCGCTCGCCGACCGCCTCCTCGACGACACCACCCCGGAGGTGCTCGCCGGGCACGACGCCGTCGTCCTCGCCCTGCCGCACGGCCACTCCGCCGCCATCGCGGCGCAGCTCGGCGACGTGGTCGTCGTCGACTGCGGGGCCGACTTCCGCCTCTCCGACGCCGCCGCCTGGACCGCCTTCTACGACACGCCGTATGCCGGGAGCTGGCCCTATGGCCTCCCCGAGCTCCCGACCCGGTCAGGTCCCCATCGGACGCGCCTGGCGGGGGAGCGCCACATCGCCGTGCCCGGGTGCTACCCGACGGCGGTCTCGCTGGCGCTGGCCCCGGGCCTCGCTGCGGGGGTCGTCGAACCCGACGACATCACGGTCGTCGCGGCCTCGGGCACGTCGGGCGCCGGGAGGTCGCTCAAGCCGCACCTCCTCGGCGCCGAGGTCATGGGCGCGATGTCGCCCTACGGCGTCGGCGGGGTGCACCGCCACACCCCCGAGATCGAGCAGAACCTCACCGCCGCGGCCGGTGCCGCGGGCCCCGTGACGGTCTCGTTCACGCCGACGCTGGCACCGATGCCGCGTGGCATCCTCGCCACGTGCACCGCCCGGGTGCGGCCGGGCACCACGGCAGCCGCCGTGCGCGAGGCGTGGGCCACGGCATACGCCGACGAGCCGTTCGTCCACCTCCTGCCCGAGGGCCGGTGGCCGAGCACGGGCAGCGTGCTGGGGAGCAACAGCGTGCACGTGCAGGTCGTGCTCGACGAGCGGGTGGGCCGGGTGGTCGTCGTGTCAGCCGTCGACAACCTCACCAAGGGCACCGCCGGCGCCGCCGTGCAGTGTCTCAACATCGCCCTCGGCCTCCCCGAGACCACGGGCCTCCCCGTCGCGGGGGTGGCGCCGTGAGCCGCATGCCCCGTCACCTCATGGAGCACCCCGAGGCCGTGTCGATCGTCCGCCTGCCGGGCGGGGAGGAACCCGCGTTCGACTGGACCGGCGGGCCGTTCGCGTCGCTGACCCGCACCCCCGACGAGACGTCGGTCGTCTGCCTCACCGCGTCCGTCCCGGCGAGGGCGCGATCGGAGGGGCCGTTCAAGGTGGTCGAGGTCGCCGGGCCGCTGTCGTTCGGGGCCGTCGGGGTGTTCGCCGAGATCCTCGAGCCCCTCGTCGCCGCGGGGATCTCGGTCCTCGGCTTCTCGACGTTCGACACCGACTGGATCCTCGTCCCGGTCGAGTCGGCGGTGGCCGCGGCGGACGCCTGGCGGCGGGCGGGCCTCGTCCTCACCCCGTCGTCGCTGTCGGGAGGAGCCGGCTGATGTCCGTCACCACCCCTCGCGGGTTCCGGGCCGCCGGCGTGACCGCCGGCCTCAAGGCCTCGGGCCGGCCCGACCTCGCGCTCGTCGTCAACGACGGCCCTCGCCACGACGCAGCCGCCGTCTTCACGAGCAACCGCGTCGAGGCCGCCCCCGTCACGTGGTCGCGCACCGCCGTCGCCGACGGCCGAGCGGATGCCGTCGTGCTCAACAGCGGGGGCGCGAACGCCTGCACCGGTGCCCCCGGCTTCCAGGACGCCCACCGCACCGCCGAGCACGTGGGCGCGACCCTCGGCATCGCGCCGGGCGACGTCGTCGTGTGCTCGACCGGCCTCATCGGCGAGCGCCTCCCCATGGACCTGCTCCTCAGCGGCGTGGATGCCGCAGCATCCTCCCTCACCGACGAGGGCGGCCCCCTGGCGGCCGAGGCGATCCTCACGACCGACACCGTGGCGAAGACCGCCGTCGCCGAGCGCCACGGCTGGTCGGTCGGCGGCATGGCCAAGGGTGCGGGCATGCTCGCCCCGGCCCTCGCCACGATGCTCGTGGTCGTGACGACGGATGCCGTCGCCGACCCCGTCGACCTCGACGCGGCCCTGCGCGCTGCGACTGCCGAGACCTTCGACCGGGTCGACTCCGACGGGTGCATGTCGACGAACGACACCGTCGTCCTGCTCGCCTCCGGTGCGTCGGGCGTGGCCCCGGAAGCCCTGGCCCTCACGGGGGCCGTGACCGAGGTCTGCGCCTCGCTCGCCCGCCAGCTCGTCGCGGACGCCGAGGGCGCGCACCACGACATCGCCGTCGAGGTCCGCTCGGCCGCCTCGGTCGAGGACGCCCTCGAGGTGGCCAGGTCAGTGGCCCGCAACAACCTCTTCAAGTGCGCCGTGTTCGGCAACGACCCCAACTGGGGCCGGGTCCTCGCCGCCGTCGGCACGACGGGCGCCGCGTTCGACCCCGCGACCCTCGACGTCGCGATGAACGGCATCCAGGTCTGCCGGTCGGGTGGCGTGGGGGAGGACCGCGCCCTCGTCGACCTGTCCGGGCGAGAGGTCCGCGTCGTCGTCGACCTCCACGCCGGCGACGCCACCGCGACGGTCTGGACCAACGACCTCACGCACGACTACGTCCACGAGAACTCCGCATACTCCACGTGACCCGAGGCCCGAGATGACACCCCCCGAGCAGGCCCTGCGAGGCGCGATCGACGCGGCCGCGCTGCGCGTCGCGCAGTCCAAGGCGACGACGCTCGTCGAGGCCCTGCCCTGGCTCGAGCGCTTCCGCGGAGCGCTGGTCGTCGTGAAGTACGGGGGGAACGCGATGGTCGACGACGAGCTCAAGGCCGCGTTCGCCCAGGACGTCGTCTTCCTCCGGTATGCCGGGCTGCGCCCCGTCGTCGTGCACGGCGGCGGTCCGCAGATCAAGGCCATGCTCGACCGCCTCGGCCTCGAGAGCGAGTTCCGCGGCGGGCTGCGGGTCACCACCCCGGAGGTCATGGACGTCGTGCGGATGGTGCTCACCGGCCAGGTGGGACGCGAGCTCGTCGGGCTGCTCAACCAGCACGGACCGGTCGCGGTCGGCCTCTCCGGAGAGGATGCCGGGCTGTTCGGCGCCCGCCGCCGGGGGGTGGTCGTCGACGGCGAGGAGCACGACATCGGCCTCGTCGGCGACGTCGTCGAGGTCGACCCGGCTGCGGTCCTCGACCTTCTCGACGCGGGCCGGATCCCGGTCGTCTCGACCATCGCACCCGACCTCGACCGCGACGGCCAGGTGCTCAACGTCAACGCCGACACCGCCGCAGCCGCCCTCGCCGCGTCCCTCGACGCCCGCAAGCTCGTCGTCCTCACCGACGTCGAAGGGGTCTACGCCGCGTGGCCCGACCCCGAGTCCCTCCTGTCGGAGCTGTCGGTCGGAGCGGCCCGCCGCCTCCTCACGACCGTCGACGCCGGGATGATCCCGAAGCTGGAGGCGTGCATCCGGGCCGTCGAGGCCGGCGTCCCGCAGGCGCACGTCGTCGACGGCCGCCAGCCGCACAGCCTCCTCCTCGAGGTGTTCACCTCCGAGGGCATCGGCACGATGGTGGTCCCCGACGAGGAGGTCGACGATGGCTGACCCCGGCCCGGCCAGCGCGGACTGGCTCGACCGCTACGAGCACGCGCTCCTCGGGGTGTTCGGGCGCCCCCAGCTCGTGCTCGAGCACGGCGACGGCGCCTGGGTCTGGGACCTCGACGGTCGCCGCTATCTCGACCTCGTCGGCGGGATCGCGGTCAACGCCCTGGGTCACAACCACCCCGCCCTCGTCAGCGCCGTGTCGAAGCAGGCCGGGCAGCTCGTCCACGTGTCCAACTTCTTCACCTCCGTCGCGCAGGTCGAGCTCGCCGAGCGCCTGTTGGCCCTGGCCGGCGCCCCCGCGGGCTCCGCGGTCTTCTTCTGCAACTCCGGGGCCGAGGCCGTCGAGGCCGCCATCAAGCTGGCCCGACGCACCGGCCGCACCCGGATCGTGGCCGCGGAGGGTGCCTTCCACGGCCGCACGACCGGTGCCCTGGCCCTCACCCACAAGCCCGCCTACCGTGAGCCGTTCGAACCGCTCATCCCGGGAGTCACCCACGTCCCCTGGGGCGACACCGACGCCCTCCGCGCCGCCGTGACCGACGAGACCTCGGCCGTCGTGCTCGAACCCGTCCAGGGTGAGGCGGGGGTGCGGCCCGGGGAGCCGGCATACCTCCGGGCGGCCCGTGACCTGACCCGCGACGCCGGCGCCCTGCTCGTCCTCGACGAGGTGCAGACCGGGGTGGGTCGCACCGGCTCGTGGTTCGCCTTCCAGCAGGCCGGGGTCGTGCCCGACGCGATGACCCTCGCCAAGGGCCTCGGCGGTGGCGTGCCGATCGGCGCCCTGGTGACCTTCGGGCCGGCGGTGACCGGCCTGCTCGGGCCCGGGCAGCACGGGTCGACGTTCGGCGGCAACCCCCTGGCCTGCGCCGCCGGCCTCGCGGTGCTCGGCACCATCGCCTCGGAGGGCCTGCTCGAGCACGCGCGGGACGCCGGCGAGCACCTCGAGCGGCGCGTCCTCGCGCTCCACCACCCACTCGTGACCGGGGTGCGCGGGGTCGGCCTGCTGCGGGCGATCACCCTGGCTGGCGACCACGCGGCGGCCGTCGTGGCCCTGGCCCGGGACGCCGGCTTCATCGTCAACCCGGTCGCGCCCGACGCGATCCGCCTCGCCCCTCCGCTCGTCGTCACGACCGACCAGCTCGACCTCTTCGTCGACGCCCTGCCGGGCCTGCTCGACGCCGCCACGACCCCGGAGGACGCCCGATGACGCTGCGCCACTTCCTCGCCGACGACGACCTGACGGCCGCCGAGCAGCGAACCGTCCTCGAGCGGGCCCTGGCACTCAAGGCGGCTCCCTTCAGCGACCGCAGCCTCGAGGGACCCCGCACCGTGTCGATCCTCTTCGACAAGCCCACCCTGCGCACCCAGGTGTCGTTCGTCGGCGCGGTGACCGGCCTCGGCGGCTTCCCGATGGTCGTCGACGGTCGCCTCGCCGGCGTGGGGGTTCGCGAGTCGGTCGCCGACGTCGCCCGCATCCTGGGCCCCCAGTCCGCCGCGGTCGTCTGGCGCACCTTCGCGCAGGGCTCCATCGAGGAGATGGCGGCGCATGCCGGGGTGCCGGTGGTCAACGCCCTCACCGACGACTACCACCCCTGCCAGGTGCTCGCCGACCTCCTCACCGTGCTCGAGGCCAAGGGCACCACGGCCGGGCTCACCTTCGCCTACCTCGGCGACGGAGCCAACAACATGGCGCACTCCTACCTCCTCGGGGGCGCCCTCGCCGGCATGCACGTGCGGGTCGCCACCCCGGCGTCGCACCCGCCCCGGGCCGACGTCGTGGCGCGGGCGCAGGCCCTCGCTGCGGAGCAGGGCGGCTCGGTGCTCGTCACGGACGACGCGGCGACCGCGGTCGCCGGTGCCGACGTCGTCGCGACCGACACGTGGGTCTCGATGGGCCTCGAGGCGGAGAGCGAGGCGCGCAAGGGCGCGGGCAGCCCGTTCGAGCCGTTCCGCGTCACCGAGGCGCTCATGGACGGGGCGGCCGCGGATGCCGTCTTCCTCCACTGCCTGCCCGCCTACCGGGGCTACGAGGTCGACGCGGAGGTCATCGACGGCCCGGCATCCCTCGTGTGGCAGGAGGCGGAGAACCGCCTCCACGCCCAGAAGGCGCTCCTCTCGTGGCTCGTCGAGCAGCACGGGGCGACGGTGCCCCGGTGACCGTCTCCACGTCGCGCGCCGCGCGCCAGCAGCGGATCGTCGAGATCCTCGCGTCCACCCCCGTGCGCTCCCAGACAGAGCTGCTCGACCACCTCGCCGAGGACGGCATCGAGGTCACCCAGGCCACCCTCTCGCGCGACCTCGTCGACGTGGGCGCCGAGCGCGTCCGCGTCGGGAAGAACCTCGTGTATGCCGTGCCGGGCGAGGGCGGCGACCGCACCGTGCGCGCCGCCACCGACGGCGAGGAGCGCGTGACCCGCCTCCAAGGGCGCTGCCACGAGCTGCTCGTGTCGGCCGACCACTCGGCCAACCTCGTCATCCTGCGGACCCCTCCCGGGGCGGCGAGCTTCCTCGCCTCGGCCCTCGACCACGCCGTGCTCGAGGGGGTCCTCGGGACGATCGCCGGGGACGACACGATCATGGTGGTGACGGCGGGCGCAGCCCGGAGCCGTGAGGTCGTCGACCGCCTCATGTCCTACACCCGGAGGGACCTCCCGTGACCGAGCCGACGGAGCCGACCGACAGCCCGACCTCGGCCGCGCTGTGGGGCGGCCGGTTCGCCGGCGGCCCGGCCGACGCGCTCGCGGCCCTGTCGAGGTCGACCCACTTCGACTGGCGGCTGGCCCTGCACGACATCGCCGGGTCGCGCGCCCACGCCCGGGTGCTCCACGGGGCCGGCCTGCTCGACGACGACACCCTCGCCGCGATGCTCCACGCCCTCGACCGGCTCCGGGCCGACGTCGAGTCCGGCGCGTTCCTCCCGGCCGAGGACGACGAGGACGTCCACACGGCGCTCGAGCGCGGCCTCATCGAGCGGGCCGGCGCCGACGTCGGCGGGCGGCTGCGGGCCGGGCGGTCGCGCAACGACCAGATCGCGACGCTCTTCCGGATGTACCTCCGTGAGCACGCCCGGGTCGTCGCCGGGCTGGTCCTCGACGTGGTCGACGCCCTCGTCGCGCAGTCGACGCGCCACTTCGGGGTCGCGATGCCGGGCCGGACCCACCTCCAGCACGCCCAGCCCGTGCTCCTGTCGCACCACCTCCTCGCCCATGGGTGGGCCCTGCTGCGTGATGTGGAGCGGCTGCGCGACTGGGACGCCCGCGCGGCCGTCTCGCCCTACGGCTCCGGAGCCCTCGCCGGCTCCTCGCTGGGGCTCGACCCGGAGTCCGTCGCCGCCGACCTCGGCTTCGACAGCTCGGTCGAGAACTCCATCGACGGCACGGCGAGCCGGGACGTCGTCGCCGAGCTCTCGTTCGTCGCGGCGATGACCGCGGTCGACGTCTCGCGGCTCGCGGAGGAGGTCGTGCTCTGGGCGACCAAGGAGTTCTCGTTCGTCACGCTCGACGACGCCTACTCCACGGGGTCGAGCATCATGCCGCAGAAGAAGAACCCCGACGTCGCCGAGCTGGCGCGCGGAAAGGCCGGCCGCCTCGTCGGCGACCTCGCCGGGCTGCTCACGACGCTCAAGGCCCTCCCGCTGGCCTACAACCGCGACCTCCAGGAGGACAAGGAGCCGGTCTTCGACGCCGTCGACACCCTCGAGGTGCTGCTGCCGGCCTTCGCGGGCATGGTCGCGACGATGGTGTTCGACACCGAGCGCCTCGAGTCGCTCGCGCCGCAGGGCTTCTCGCTCGCCACCGACGTCGCCGAGTGGCTCGTCCGCGAGGGCGTGGCCTTCCGGGTGGCCCACGAGGTCGCCGGAGCCTGCGTGCGCGCCTGCGAGGAGCGCGGCATCGAGCTCTGGGAGCTCACGGACGACGACCTCGCGGCCGTCAGCCCGCACCTCACGCCCGCGGTCCGCGAGGTCCTGTCGGTCGAGGGGTCGCTGGCGTCGAGGTCGGCCAGGGGCGGCACCGCGCCGGCCCGGGTGGCCGAGCAGCTCGACCGCCTCGTGGAGACGGCCGCCGACCACCGCGCCTGGTCGAGCGTCCAGCCGGCGGTGCGCTGACGGCGTCCGGCTGAGGGCATCCGGCGTCCCCCCGAGGTTGGTCTAGCTTCCGGGCCGCCAGGCGGTGGTCACCGAGTCCAGCGCCTCGACCTCCTCCACCGACAGGTCCAGGGTGAGGGCCAGCGCGTTCGACGCCGCCTGCGCGGCGTTCTTGGCTCCGGGGATCGGCAGCACCGGGTCCTTCGCCATCAACCAGCCCAGGGCCACCTGGCTGGGCCCCACGCCGTGTCGCTCGCCGATCTCGCGGAGCAGGGCCACGACGGTGCCCACCCTCTCGCTCTGGCTCCTGCGGAAGTACGGCGCGAAGCGGCGCAGCCCTCGGGGTCGTGGACCGCTGAGGTACTTGCCCGTCAGCGCGCCGCTGGCGAGGGGCTGGTACGCGATGAGCGTGACGCCCAGCTCCCGACAGGCGTCGAGCACCCCGTCGGTCTCGGGGTGCCGGTGCAACAGCGAGTACTGCACCTGGTTGGAGGCCAGGGGGACACCTCTGCCGGCCAGTGCCGTGTGGGCCAGCCGCATCTGCTCCGCGGAGTAGTTGCTCACTCCCACGGCGGACACCTTCCCGGAGTCCACGGCGTCCGCCAAGAGCTCCATCAACCGTCGGATGTCGACCCGGCGGGAGGGGAAGTGGTGCTGGTAGAGGTCGACCCGGTCGCGGCCGAGACGCCCGAGGCTTGCCTCGAGAGCATCCGGCAGGTCGTCCGTCGTGCCGCGTGGGCCGGGCGGGAACTTGGTGGCGACCACGGCGGCGGTCCCCGCGGACAGCTCGCCCAGGCGTCGCTCCGAGGCGCCGTTGCTGTACATCGCCGCGGTGTCGAAAAGAGTCGCACCCTCGCTCATGCTCACGGCGAAGGCACGGGACTCCTCCTCCGCCCCGTCCGCGCCCCCATAGGCGAGCTTGGCCGGCGTCAACCGCGCGAGCCCCGAGGGATCACCCCACGTCATAGTCCCCACCCCGAGCCGGGGCACCTGCAGGGAGCTCCGCCCCAGCGGTCTGGTGTCGGTGGGACCGGTCGTCACGGACGCACCTCCAAGTCGTCGAGATCGAGCCTACTGCGGACCAGCGACGGAGCGCCGGGCAGCAGCGAGCACACTGGGGACGTGCCCACCGCGACCGCGTTCCCGCAGCAGTTCTTCGCCCGTGACGTCCTCGACGTCGCACGCGACCTGCTCGGCTGCCGCCTGACCCACGCCGGGGTGAGCGTGCGGCTCACCGAGGTCGAGGCGTATGCCGGGGCGGTCGACCCGGGCTCCCACGCCTTCCGGGGGCGGTCGCCGAGGACGGAGGTCATGTTCGGGCCCGCCGGCCGGCTCTACGTCTACTTCACCTACGGCATGCACTTCTGCGCCAATGTCGTGACCGGTGTCGAGGGCGAGGCGTCCGCCGTCCTGCTGCGGGCGGGCGAGGTCGTCGAGGGCCACGAGGTGGCCGCGGGTCGGCGACCGGGTGTGCGCGAGCGCGACTGGGCCCGTGGCCCTGCACGGCTCGCCACGACCCTCGCGCTGGGGCGGGCCCACAACGGCCTCTCCCTCGTCGGTCCCCGGTCCGGCGGACGCGTCGAGCCGCCCGGGTCCGGGGTCGACCCGCGGCGCGTGCGCACCGGCCCCAGGGTGGGAGTGAGCGGCGCGGGCGGTGACGCCACGGCATACCCCTGGCGCTTCTGGCTCGATGGCGAGCCGACCGTCAGCGCGTACCGACCCGGTCGACCCCGGAACGCCGCCCTGCGGTAGCGCGTCCCACGGCCATGCGACTGTCGTGCCTGCCCGCCGTGTGCCTCGCCCTGGTCCTCGCCGCCTGCGGGAGCGCGACCCCGGGCCCAGGTGGAGCCGCGCCGACCACCACGCCGCCGACCATCGCGCTACCGACCGGGGTCCCGCCGGCGGACGGACCCGTGACGGGCCAGGGCACGGTCATCGAGGTTCCCGACGGCTCACCGGAGCTGTGCCTCGGTCCGGTGCGGGAGTCCTACCCGCCGCAGTGCGACGGCATCCCGCTCACCGGGTGGGACTGGGCGGTCGCGGGCACCCAGGACGAGGCGGACCTCGGCGGCGGCCGCACCAGGTGGGGCACGTATGCCGTGACCGGCACCTTCGACGGCCACGTCCTCGCCGTCACGGGGTCGGTGCCCCTGGCTCTCTACGACCCGGCCGCACAGCCATCCCCGAGGCCGGTGGCCCCTCCCGACCTCAGCGAGGACGGATGGGTCGCGGTGGAGTCGGCGGTCGGCCGGCTGCCCGGGGTGCTCACCGTCGTCCGCGAGGTCGAGACCGGCCCGGTGCACGTCGACGTGGTGCACGACGACGGGTCGCTCCAGGACTGGGCGACCGCGACGTTCGGCGCCGGCGCCGTGCTCGTGACGTCCGCGCTGCGCTGACGTCCGGTCAGCCCTGGCGGCCGGGCCCGGGCCACGGCACGCCCGACCCGGCGGCGACGGCATACGCCCTGATCTCGTCGCGCAGGCGCACCCTGACCTCGTCCGGCGCGAACGACGCGTCGACGGCGGCCAGGGCCAGGTCGACGACACCGGCCTCGTCGAGGTCGAGCAGGCCGGCGGCGATCTCGTACTCGCGGTTCAGCGTGGTCCCGAACATCGGCGGGTCGTCGCTGTTGACGGTCACGACGACACCGGCATCCCGCATGGCGCGGACCGGGTGGTCCTCGAGTCGCTCGACGACCCGGGTGGCGATGTTGCTCGTCGGGCACACCTCGAGGGGGACGCTCTGCTCGGCGAGGTGATCGAGGAGCCGCTGGTCCTGCACCGACGACGTGCCGTGGCCGATGCGCTCGGCGCCGAGCAGGGTGAGCGCGTCCCACACCGACTGCGGCCCGGTCGACTCGCCCGCGTGGGGCACCGAGTGCAGCCCGGCGGCGCGGGCGGCCGTGAAGTGGGGCTCGAACTGGGGCCGCGGCACGCCGATCTCCGGCCCGCCGAGGCCGAACCCGACGAGCGCCTCGGGCCGGTGCTCGAGGGCGTAGGACAGGGTCGCGTCCGCGGACTCGAGCCCGGACTCCCCGGGGATGTCGTAGATCCACCGCAGGACGACCCCGTGGTCGCGCTCGCCCGCGACCCGGGCGTCCTCGATCGCCTCGGTGTACGCCTCGATGGGGATGCCGCGCACGACCGACGTGTAGGGCGTCATCGTCAGCTCGGCGTAGCGCACGCGCTGGCCGGCGAGCTCCCGGGAGACCTCGTACGTCAGCATGCGCACGTCCTCGGCGGTGCGCAGGAGGTCGACCGTCGTGAGGTAGACGTCGACGAAGTGCGCGAAGTCCGTGAACGTGAAGAACCGCTCGAGCTCGACAGGGTCGTGCGGCACCGGGCTCGACGGGTGGCGGCGCGCGAGCTCGGCGACGATCCGCGGCGACGCCGACCCCACGTGGTGCACGTGCAGCTCGGCCTTGGGCAGTCCCGCGACGAAGGCGGAGAGGTCGGGTCGGGCGGGGGCGCCGGCGTCGGTGGTCACGGCGGTCAGTGTGCCGGATGCCGCCCACGCGCGACGTCGGGTCGCCGCGTGCCCACACCACCCCCGCGCTCTCCCACCCGCCGCCTGTCGGCACCCGGCCCGCGCCCGCACCCGGCACGCGCCGCACCCGGCGCGAGCCGGCACGAACAACCCGGTGGCGCGCGGATGCCGCCAGCCGGTAGGCAGGCGCCCATGACCCGACCCGAGCTGTGGCCGCGCCACACCGACCGCCTCGAGCTGCGCCCGCCCACCGAGGCCGACCTCGACGCCGTCCTCGCCTGGCGCAACCATCCCGACGTCACCCGGTGGCTGCTGCGCACGCAGGTCGACCCCACGGCGTTCAAGGAGGCGTGGCGCGCGGGCGCCGACGACCCGCTCGACCACGGTGTCGTGGCGCTCGCCGGCGGCGCGGTCGTCGGCACCCTCTCCCTCGAGGTCGTCGACGGGATGGGCCAGGGACCCGACTCGCCGGCCCGGGGGAGCGAGGGCCTGCTCGGCTACCTCGTCGACCCGGCGCACCACGGCCGCGGCTACGCGACCGAGCTCGTGCGGGCCGCCCTCGACCTCGCCTTCGGCGACCTCGGCCTGCGGCGGGTCACCGCCGGGTGCTTCGCGGACAACATCGGGTCCTGGCGGGTCATGGAGAAGGCGGAGATGCGGCGCGAGCAGCACGGCGTCCGGGACTCGTGGCACGGCGAGCACGGCTGGGTCGACGGCTTCACGTATGCCGTGCTCGCCGACGAGCGGCGCTGACCCCTCCGCCGACGAGCGGCGCTGACGCCTCCCGCCGGCGTGCCAACGGCACTCCGCCGGCGTGCGGGGGCGCCGGCCATCCGGGGGTGTCCGCACCGCAGGCGGGGCGCACGACGCGGGTGGGCGCGTGGCAGGCTTGGCGGGCGCCCGGCATCCGAGCTCGGTGCGCCCATGAGCGAAGGGAGCGAGCAACCGTGACGGACATCCTCGACGAGCTGCAGTGGCGCGGGTCGGTGGCGCAGTCCACCGACGAGGCCGCGCTGCGCGACGCCCTCGCGAGCGGACCGGTCACGGCATACTGCGGGTTCGACCCGACGGCACCGAGCCTGCACTTCGGCAACTTCGTCCAGCTCGTCGTCCTGCGCCGGCTCCAACGGGCGGGCCACCGGGTGATCTGCCTCGTGGGCGGGTCGACCGGACTCATCGGTGACCCGAAGCCGACGGCCGAGCGGGTGCTGAAGTCCAAGGACGAGGCGGCGGCCAACGTCGCCCGGATCAAGGACCTCGTGCGGCCCTTCCTCGACTTCGACGGTGCGAACCCGGCGCTGCTCGTCGACAACCTCGACTGGACCGCGCCGATGTCCGCCCTGGACTTCCTGCGCGACGTCGGCAAGCACTTCCGGGTCAACCAGATGATCCGCAAGGAGGCCGTCGCCGCCCGGCTCGAGAGCCAGGAGGGCATCTCGTACACGGAGTTCAGCTACCAGCTGCTGCAGGCCCTGGACTACCTCCACCTCTTCCGCACGTACGGCTGCACGCTCCAGACCGGCGGGTCCGACCAGTGGGGCAACCTCGTCGCCGGGGTCGACCTCGTGCACAAGGCGGACGGGGCGGCCGTGCACGCGCTCACGACCCCGCTGCTCACCGACGCCGCCGGGCTCAAGTTCGGGAAGTCGGAGGGCAACGCGATCTGGCTGTCGGCCGACATGACGAGCCCGTACGCCTTCTACCAGTACTTCCTCAACGTCGAGGACGCGTCGGTCGTGACGCTCCTGCGGGTGTTCACCGACCGTGGCCGGGAGGAGCTCGAGGAGCTGGAGCGCCAGGTGGCGGAGGAGCCGTTCCGGCGCGCGGCCCAGCGGGCCCTCGCCGCGGACGTGACGACCCTCGTGCACGGCGCGGCCGCGACGGCGGCGGTCCAGGCGGCGAGCGAGGCGCTCTTCGGGAAGGGCGACGTCCGTGCGCTCGACGCCCGCACCCTCCAGGACGCGACGGCGGAGCTGCCCGGGGGGGAGGTGCACGTCGGGATGCCGGTCGTCGACGCCCTGGTGGCGGTCGGGCTCGCGGAGTCGCGCAACGCCGCGCGCCGCACCATCGCCGAGGGCGGGGCCTCGGTGAACGGCGAGAAGGTGACGGATGCCGAGCGGCTGGTCGTCGGCGACGACGTGCTCCACGGGCGCGTCGTCGTGCTCCGGCGCGGGAGGAAGGCCCTGGCGGCAGGGCGGGTGGCGACCACGGCCTGACACCACTCGACCCTCGCGCGCGCTGGATGCGGTGCCCGACAGCGGTTTCGGCGTGGTGGGGGTGCCGCGCCGGAGCCCGGACGGCGTCGACTTGTGTTCCGGCGCGGGCGTCATCTACTGTTCTCGACGTCAGCCCGAGAGGGAGGAACGGACGCCAAGCGGCAGGGTGAGAGCCCAGCCCCAAGCAGGCCGGTCCCGCGAGCTGGACCCGCTCCCGACGAAGGCCCGAGGACCACCCAGGTGGCCGACGGACCGGGTTGGAGAAGGCCCCCGAGAGGGTGCTAGAGTGGGTGACCCGCAGAGATCCAAGCGCGACCAGGTCCTGCCGCTCCAGAGCGGCCCATGGATTTGACGCCCAAGCATGGACGCGGGTAAGTTGGAGAAGTTGCCTCCCCGCCCAGCGGGTCGGCACACAAGGAAGCCCCGACGACGAGCTCGCAGAGCGAGGCGTTGGTGCGCGTCCGAACCTTGAGAACTCAACAGCGTGTCAAAAATCGATGCCAATTAACCTCGTCACGTCGTGACGCGGACCGGCCACCGGCCGGCGAGCAGACCGACGTACGAAATTTCCTTTGGTTGACAACGAACAACAGCGAGAGCTGGTTGTTCGTGCTCAGCCAGTGAAACAACCCTCCACGGGTAACGATTTTCCGGTTCGCCGGAAGTCACACATCAACGGAGAGTTTGATCCTGGCTCAGGACGAACGCTGGCGGCGTGCTTAACACATGCAAGTCGAACGGTGACCTTGAGAGCTTGCTCTTGGGGAAGCAGTGGCGAACGGGTGAGTAACACGTGAGTAACCTGCCCCTGACTCTGGAATAAGCGCTGGAAACGGCGTCTAATACCGGATATGAGACACCGCCGCATGGTGAGTGTCTGGAAAGTTTTTCGGTCTGGGATGGACTCGCGGCCTATCAGCTTGTTGGTGAGGTAATGGCTCACCAAGGCGATGACGGGTAGCCGGCCTGAGAGGGCGACCGGCCACACTGGGACTGAGACACGGCCCAGACTCCTACGGGAGGCAGCAGTGGGGAATATTGCACAATGGGCGCAAGCCTGATGCAGCAACGCCGCGTGGGGGATGACGGCCTTCGGGTTGTAAACCTCTTTTACCACCAACGCAGGCTCGAAGTTCTCTTCGGGTTGACGGTAGGTGGGGAATAAGGACCGGCTAACTACGTGCCAGCAGCCGCGGTAATACGTAGGGTGCGAGCGTTGTCCGGATTTATTGGGCGTAAAGAGCTCGTAGGCGGTTTGTTGCGTCGGCCGTGAAAACCTGGGGCTTAACTCTGGGCGTGCGGTCGATACGGGCATCACTGGAGTTCGGCAGGGGAGACTGGAATTCCTGGTGTAGCGGTGAAATGCGCAGATATCAGGAGGAACACCGGTGGCGAAGGCGGGTCTCTGGGCCGATACTGACGCTGAGGAGCGAAAGCGTGGGGAGCGAACAGGATTAGATA
>DASSYJ010000030.1:0-11785 GCA_035703305.1 Ornithinibacter sp.
GGGTGGGGAGCTGGCCGGCCCGGACCCGGGTGAGCAGTGGCGCGAGGAGCCGTGCGTCGGGCACGTCGGCCCGGGCGTACCCGACGTGGTCGGCATACCCCTCGGCGAGCCAGGCCGCCGGCCGTCCGGGCACCGTGGACCGCACCGCGACGTGCGCGAGCTCGTGGGTGAGCACGACCGCGCGACCGGACCGGGTGAGCCGCGCGTAGGCCGTCGGGTCGAGCACGATGCGGTCGCCCGTGGCCCTGTCGTCGGACCCGGTCGGGCCCTCGGTCGTGGCGGCGACCGCGGACCCATCCGACGCCGACCGACCGAGCAGGCGGTCGGCCTCCTCGGCGGTGGCCGGAGCGAGCACGAGCACTCGCCCGGGAGTGCGGGCCCACTGCGTCCGGAGCGTCGGCAGGGTGCCGTCGACGACCCGTGCGAGCTCGTCGAGACGGGGTGCCGGCACGCTCCCGGCGACCACGGCGTGGCTCCCCCGGCGGACCCGGAGGTCCGGCATCGCCAGCCACGGCGGGGCCGCTCCCGGCCCCGTGGGCTCCTCGGCTGCCACCGCCCAGCGCCCCGCGTCGGTGACGAGGAGGTCGACGCTGACGCGTGCCGTGCGGTCGACCGTGTCGTGGTCGTCGACCCGGTAGCGGAGGTCCGCCTGCACCGTGGTCGTCGCGCCCCGGGTGGGGCTCGTCGTCGTCGTGGGCGACGTCAGCGCCGTCGACCCGGCGCTGGGGGTCGGCTGCTGGTCGACGGGCAACGTCGCCTCGAGGCGTGAGACCCGCAGGGCCCGAGCCGCGGCGAACGCGGCGAGCTGGCGCCGCGCCGCTGCTCCGGAGGAGTCGGCGACGGTCGCGGCATACCCCTGCTCGTCCCCCGCCACGACCGCGGCTGCCCGGCGTCGGAGGAGGTCGAGCACCTCGGCCCGGTCGGCGGGTGCCAGCGTCGGCGCGCTCGCCGCCTGCCCCGCGGTGCTCGAACCGGCCCCACCCGCGGACGCACTCACGGTCGGGCCTCGGGCCGAACAGGACCCCATGGCCGACAGGGCCGCGACCAGGGCCATGACCGCGACCACGGCGGACGCCACGCGACGGGCGACCCGGGTGGGGCCACGCACGGTCAGGGGGACGGGCACCGGCCCATCGTAGGAAGACTCACCCGACGGCCCGGCCTCCCCTCTCGCCGGACGCGGCTCCGGCACCCCCGGGCTCGAGCACGGCCCTGGCCCGGGCAGCGGTCTCGGGGTCGACGAGCCCCGCCCGGACGAGCGTCGTCACGACGGCGCGCTCCTCCGGGTCGAGTGCGTGGTCGACGCGCACCGCAGGTGCGGTGAGGTCGAGCAGGACGGGCACCATGCAGTCGCCGCAGTGCAGCTCGCGCACGGGGCACGTGCGGCACTCGACGGTCATCGTCGAGTCGTGGGCGGTCATCGGTCCTCACCCCTCTCCAGGTGGTCTGGCACCCACGCTAGGCGCGACCACCGACACCCCGGCCCGAGCCACCTGCCGGGCACCTCCCCGCCCACCCGGGGGCCATCCCGAGGCAGCGTCTCCCGCCCAGCGCGCCTCACAGGGGGTGTCGGCGCGGGCGCCTACGGTCAGCGGCATGACGATGGTGCAGGGCACGTTCGACGACCTGGGCACGCCCCTGTCGTCCGTGACCTTCGTCGTCGTCGACCTCGAGACCACCGGAGGGAGCCCGGTCGAGTGCGGCATCACCGAGATCGGCGCGGTCAAGGTGCGCGGTGGGGATGTCGTCGGGGAGTTCCAGACCCTCGTCAACCCCGGCACCGCGATCCCCGCGTTCATCTCCGTGCTCACCGGCATCACCGACGCGATGGTGGCCGCCGCGCCCCGCATCGAGGCGGCGCTGCCCGCGTTCCTCGAGTTCGCGACGGGCTCGGTGCTCGTCGCGCACAACGCCGGCTTCGACGTGTCGTTCCTCAAGGCGGCGGCGCGTCGCACCGACCACGAGTGGCCCGGGTTCCCGGTGCTCGACACCGTGCACCTCGCCCGTCAGCTCGTGCGCCGGGACGAGGCGCCCAACCACCGCCTGGCCTCGCTGGCCCGGCTCTTCCACGCCTCGACGGTCCCCGACCACCGCGCCCTCCACGACGCGCGAGCCACCGTCGACGTCCTCCACGGGCTCATCGAGCGGGTGGGGTCGCTCGGCGTCCACTCCCTCGAGGAGCTGCTCGACTACACCGCCCGGGTCTCCCCGGCCCGGCGCCGCAAGCGCCACCTCGCCGACGGGCTGCCCGACGCGCCGGGTGTCTACCTCTTCAAGGACGGTCAGGGCCGGGTCCTCTACGTCGGCACCTCGGTCTCCATCCGCACCCGCGTGAGGTCGTACTTCACCGCCTCCGAGCACCGCCGTCGGATGGGCGAGATGGTCGGCATCGCGGAGTCGGTGAGCCCCATCGTCTGCGCGACGACGCTCGAGGCCGAGGTCCGCGAGCTGCGCCTCATCGCCGAGCACAGGCCGCGCTACAACCGCCGCTCGCGCCACCCCGAGCGGGCGCTCTGGGTCAAGCTGACCGTCGAGCCGTTCCCCCGCCTCTCCATCGTCCGCGCGGTCAGCGACGACGGAGCACGGTATGCCGGGCCGTTCGGCTCGCGCTCGTCCGCCGAGGCGGCCGTCGCCGCCGTGCACGAGGTGCTCCCGCTGCGCCAGTGCCTCGAGCGGCTCTCACCGGTTCGTCCCCGGTCGGCGTGCGTCCTCGCCGAGATGGGACGGTGCGGTGCGCCGTGCACGGGAGCGCAGTCCGTCGAGGCCTATGCCCGTGTCGTCGACCGTGCGGGCGAGCTCCTCGCCGGTGACACCCGCGACCTTCTCACCGCCCTGCGCGCCCGGATGGCCGACCTCGCGGTGGCCGAGCGCTTCGAGGACGCCCAGGTGGTCCGCGAGCGTCTCGTGGCGCTGGTCCGCGGCACGTCCAGGTCCCAGCGCCTCGACCCCGTGGCGCGGATCGCCGAGCTCGTGGCGGCGCGGAGGTCCCTCCTCGGGGGGTGGGAGGTCATCTGCGTCCGGCACGGCCGGCTCGCGGGCAGCACGACGGCCCCGCGTGGCGCCGACCCGATGCCCTACATCGACGCGCTGCGCGCGAGCGCCGAGGTCGTCGCCCCGCCGGTGGCACCGTCGACCGCGGCCACCCCCGAGGAGAGCGAGAAGATCCTCCGGTGGCTGGAGTCACCCGGCGTCCGGATCGTCGAGGTCGAGGGCTCCTGGACCTGCCCCGTCGGCGGGGCCGCCGCCGTCCGCGCAGAGCTCGAGCCGCTCGAGACCGCCCGCCGCGAGGTGGCCGGCTTCGCCGGCGTGAGGTGACGGCCACGGCATCCGGCCGTCTGGTCGTCGCCGGTGCACCCGGCCGCACCGGACGGGGTGACACGCGCGGCTAGTCTGGCCCCGTGATCACCGCCATCGTCCTCATCACCGCCGACGTCGACCGCATCCCCGAGGTGGCGCAGGAGATCGCCGACCTCGACGGGGTCACCGAGGTCTACTCCGTCGCCGGCGACGCCGACCTCATCGCGATGGTGCGGGTGCGCGAGCACGAGGAGCTCGCCGACGTCATCGCCGACCGGGTCAACAAGGTCACGGGCGTCACGGGCACCAACACGCACATCGCGTTCCGCACGTACTCCTCACACGACCTGGAGGCCGCGTTCAGCCTCGGGCTCGAGGGCTGACCGACGCGGGCGGCCGGCCGGCCACCGGCTCGATGGACAGGCCGAGGGGACGACGGCGAGGCTCAGCCGGCGTACGCGCCCGTCGCCTCCACCCAGCGGGCCAGGAGGCCCTCGGCGGCGCCGGAGTCGATGGCCGCCTCCGCCCGGTCCATGCCCGCACGCACCGCGGCCGCGAGTGCCGCCCGCGACACGGTCGGCTCGGTGAGGCCGGATGCCGTGGCGAGCGCCATGCCGGCGTTGAGCACCACGGCGTCGCGCACCGGGCCGCGCTCGCCCGCCAGGAGGTCCCGTGCGACCTGGGCGTTGTGCGCCGCGTCGCCACCCCGCAGGCTCTCGACGGGGCTGTGGCCGAGCCCCACGTCGCGCGGGTCCAGCACGACGTCGGTGACCCGACCGTCGCGCACCCACCACACCGTCGAGGTCGTCGCGAGGGTGAGCTCGTCGAGCCCGTCATCGCCGCGGAAGACCGAGGCCGCCCGACCGCGCCCGGCGAACACGCCGGCGATGAGCGGGGCGATCCGTGCGTCGGCCACCCCGACCGCGGCATACGTCGGCTGCGCCGGGTTGGTCAGCGGCCCGAGCGCGTTGAACGCGGTCCCGACGCCGAGGTCGCGCCGGGTGACCGCAGCGTGGCGCATCGAGGGGTGGAAGGCGTTGGCGAAGCAGAAGGTGATGCCGGCCCGACCGGCCACCTCGGCGACCTGTTGGGGCGTGAGCGTGAGCGCCACGCCCAGGACCTCGAGCACGTCCGCGGAGCCCGAGCTCGAGGACGCTGAGCGGTTGCCGTGCTTGACCACCCGCAGCCCCGTCGCGGCGACGACCACGGCGGCCATCGTCGAGATGTTCACCGAGTGCAGGCGGTCGCCGCCGGTGCCGACGATGTCGATGGTCTCCCCCGGCACCTCGATGCGGTGTGCGTGCTCGAGCATGACGTCGGCGATGCCGCGGAGCTCGTCGACGGACTCGCCCTTGGCCCGCAGCCCCACGAGGAACCCGGCGAGCTGGACCGGGCTCGCCTCGCCGTTCATGACCTCGGCCATCGCCCAGCGGGCCTGCTCGGAGGTGAGGTCCTCACGGCGCAGGAGCGCGGCGAGGAGGTCCGGCCAGGTCGTCCCGTCCGGCGTCGGCGTCGACACGCCGGTCAGCCGACCGCGACCCGCTGCCGCGCCAGGGCCGCGACGGCCTCGGCGACGGCGATGGGGTCGAGGGGGTGTGACACGACCTCGTCGGCGAGCGACCAGCCGGCCAGCCAGCCGTCCTGTGGGCGGCCGATGAGCACGAGGACCGGCGGGCACTGGTAGATCTCGTTCTTGAGCTGCCGGCAGAGCCCGAGCCCACCCACGGGCGTGGCCTCACCGTCGAGCACGACGACGTCGTGACCCCCGGCATCCATGGCCTCGATGACCGCCTCGGCCGTCGCGCACTCACGCCAGCCGACGACCTCGACGTCGCGCGCGGGGCGCCGCCCCGCGGCCGCCCGCACGGCGTCACGCGTCGTGATGTCGTCGCTGTAGAGCAGGACCGTGATCCGGTGGACACCGTCGGTCCCGGAGGCCTGTGCAGGAGCCCCGGAAACGTGCGAAGAGGTCATGCGGGCATCGTAGCGGTGGGCCCTTCATAACGTTGTCGAGCCTTTCGGGGGGTCTCCGCAGCGGGCGGCCCCACTTACGGCCATAATGTCGGTCGTGGCGACTCACATTGCACCCCAGACCCGGCCCACCGGCCCCGTCCCGTCCATCCCGGGTCAGGGGCCTGCGACCAGGCCGAACCTGGTGGCCGTGGGCACCATGGTGTGGTTGTCCAGCGAGCTGATGTTCTTCGCAGCCCTCTTCGCGTTCTACTTCACGATCCGCGGCCACGAGCCCGAGCTCTGGGACGAGCGCACGGCGATGCTCAACGTCCCCTTCGCCCTCGGCAACACCATCGTCCTCGTCGTCTCCTCGGTGTGGTGCCAGCTGGGCGTCCTCCAGGCGGAGAAGGGCATCGTCTCCCGGCCCCCAGGCACCTCCCTCGCCAGGGTCCCGGCATGGGGCATGCGCGAGTGGTACGTCCTGACCTACTTCTTCGGCGCGGTCTTCATCGCCGGCCAGCTCTACGAGTACGCCCACCTCATCCAGGAGGGCGTGACGCTCTCCTCCGACCCCTACGGCTCGGTCTTCTACCTCGCCACCGGCTTCCACGGGCTTCACGTGAGCGGGGGCCTCATCGCCTTCCTGCTGATCATCGGGCGCACCTTCACCACGCGGCGCTACACGCACGCGCAGGCCACGGGCGCGGTCGTGACGTCCTACTACTGGCACTTCGTCGACGTGGTCTGGATCGCCCTGTTCATCATGATCTACGTGCTGCAGTGACCTCACCCGACGCCTGACCGACCACCGACCCGAAGACGACGACAGGAACGCACCCGTGAACGCACTGGCAGCCCGCCGCCGGCACCCGGCGGCGATCGCCATCCTCCTCATGCTCGGCCTCTTCCTGACCGGGGCCGCGTATGCCGCGGTGGCACCGAAGCAGGCCGACGCCACGACGAGTGCTCTCCCGGCGCAGTCCGTCGAGGAGGGCAAGGCGCTCTTCCAGGCGAACTGCTCGTCCTGCCACGGCCTCAACGCCGAGGGCCGCCAGACCGGCAACGGGGACAAGGTGGCCGGGCCGTCGCTCGCGGGGGTCGGCGCGGCCGCGGTCGACTTCCAGGTGGGCACGGGTCGGATGCCCTTGGCCGGTCCTGCCGTCCAGGGCCCGCGCAACGAGGTGAAGTTCAGCCAGGAGGAGATCGACGCGATGGCGGCCTACGTCGCGTCGCTCGCGCCCGGCCCGGCCGTCCCCAGCGAGGAGGCAGTCGACCCGACGAAGGGTGACCCGGCCAAGGGCGGGGAGCTGTTCCGCGTCAACTGCGCCATGTGCCACAACTTCGCCGGCGCCGGTGGCGCCCTGACCCGTGGCAAGTACGCCCCGGCCCTGGAGAACGCCATCCCTCGCCACATCTACCAGGCCATGGTTACCGGCCCGCAGAGCATGCCGGTCTTCAGCGACAGCAACATCTCGCCGGAGTCCAAGCGGGACATCATCGCCTTCCTCACGACCATCGACAAGCAGGAGAACCCCGGCGGCATGGCGCTCGGGTCGCTCGGCCCGGTCAGCGAGGGCCTGTTCGCCTGGGTCTTCGCCCTCGGCCTCCTCATCGGCTGCGCCGTCTGGCTCGGCTCGAAGTCGGCCTAGCCCGTCCGTCCCCACCCGCCCATCGACGACAGATCGGTATCCCGATGAACGAGCAGGACACCCCCACCCCCGGCAGCGAGGTGGCACCGGCGGCAGGCGACGGCTCGCCCGTGCGCCTCGACGAGGGCCACCTCGTGGGGGACGGCGGCATCCCCGAGCGGTTCGCCAACCCCGGGCTGCCGACCCATGTCCCGCGGGCGGCCGACCTCGATGAGGAGGCCGCGCGCCGCGCCGAGAAGCAGGTCGCCACGCTGTTCGGGATCTCCATCCTCGGAACCCTCCTCTTCATCGTGCTCTACTTCGCGATCGACCTCGACCAGACGGTGTTCGTCCCCGGCGTCGGCGTCACGAGCGCCTCGAACATCGCCCTCGGCATCACCCTGGCGATGGCGCTGCTGGGCATCGGCCTCGGTGCCGTCCACTGGGCCAAGACGCTCATGCCCGACGACGAGCAGGTCGAGGAGCGCCACCCCCTGCGGGCCAGCGACGAGTCGCGGGACCGCGCGGTCGAGAACTTCACCGCCGGCGGTGGCACCTCGCAGATCACCCGCCGCCCGATGATCAAGTACACCCTCGGTGGGGCCCTCGGCCTCTTCGCGGTGCCGCTGGTGCTCCAGGTCGCCGGCAGCCTCGGCCCGATGCCGCAGAAGAGCCTGTCCCTGACGTTCTGGAACGGCGGCCCCAGCGGGCCCGGCCAGGAGCCGGAGTTCAAGCCCCTGCGCCTCATGCGCGACCCCGAGAACACGCCGATCAAGGCCGAGGAGGTGACCATCGGGTCGGTGTTCCACGTCCTGCCCGAGGGGCTCCTCGAGCTCGACGAGGGGGTCCTCGAGGAGAAGGCCAAGGCCGCGGTCCTCCTCATGCGCCTCGACGAGGCCGACATCGAGTCCCAGAAGCAGCTCGACTGGGGCTACCAGGGGATCGTCGCGTACTCGAAGATCTGCACGCACGTCGGGTGCCCGGTGGGGCTCTACGAGCAGCAGACGCACCACCTCCTCTGCCCGTGCCACCAGTCAACCTTCGACGTCACACGGGACTGCAAGGTCATCTTCGGCCCGGCGAAGCGTCCGCTGCCACAATTGAAGATCACCGTCGACGACGAGGGATACCTCATCTCCGCCCAGCCGTTCCGCGAGGCGGTCGGCCCGAGCTTCTGGGAGCGTGGCTGATGACGACAGCACCCGCACGCCCCGCCGACGCCCTGCGCGACGGCGACAAGCCCGCCGAGGACAAGCCCGGCGCAGCCGCCCGCACCGTCGGGGGCGTCGCCGGCTGGGTCGACGACCGCACCGGGGTGGCCAAGCCGTTCGGCTACCTGCTCAAGAAGGTGTTCCCCGAGCACTGGTCGTTCATGCTCGGCGAGATCGCGATGTACTCGCTCATCGTCTGCCTGCTGACCGGCACCTTCCTGACCTTCTGGTTCGTCCCGAGCGCCGGCCACACGATCTACGACGGCTCCTACGTCCCGCTGCGCGGCGTGAGCATGTCGGAGGCCTACGCCTCGACGCTGAACATCTCGTTCGACATCAAGGGCGGCCTCATCATCCGCCAGATCCACCACTGGGCCGCGCTGATGTTCATCGTCGCCATCGTCTGCCACATGTTCCGGGTGTTCTTCACCGGTGCGTTCCGAAAGCCCCGTGAGGTCAACTGGGTCCTCGGCACGGTCATGGCGCTCCTCGCCATCATCGAGGGGTTCGCGGGCTACTCGCTTCCCGACGACCTGCTCTCGGGCACCGGCATCCGCGCGATGGCCGGCTTCGTCCAGACGTCCCCCGTCATCGGGTCCTACCTCGTGTCCGCCATCTTCGGCGGACCGTTCCCGGGCGAGATGATCATCCCCCGGCTGTACAGCGCCCACGTACTGCTCATCCCGGCGATCCTCATCGCCATCTTCACGGCCCACATCGGCCTGGTCTTCCTCCAGAAGCACACCCAGTTCCCCGGGCCGGGTCGCACCAACGAGAACGTCGTCGGCTTCCCCGTCATGCCGGTGTACGCGGCCAAGGCCGGTGGGTTCTTCTTCATCGTGTTCGGCGTGCTGGCCCTCATCGCCGCCCTCGTGCAGATCAACCCGATCTGGGCGTACGGCCCCTACGACCCCTCCCCGGTCACGGCGGGCTCCCAGCCCGACTGGTACATGGGGTTCGCCGACGGGGCGCTCCGGCTGCTGCCCGGCTTCCTGGAGTTCACCGTCTTCGGCTTCACCGTGTCGATGAACATCTTCCCCGGGGCCCTGCTGCTGCTCCCGCTGGTCTACATCCTGCTCGGCATCTACCCGTTCGTGGAGCACTGGGTCACCGGTGACACGCGGGAGCACCACCTGCTCGACCGCCCCCGCAACATGCCGGTCCGGACGGCGATCGGGATGGCGGCCATCACGGCATACAGCATCCTTCTCTTCGCGTCCGGCAACGACATCATGGCCATCAAGCTCGGCATGTCGATCAACGACCTCACGTGGTTCTTCCGCATCGGGTTCTTCGTGCTGCCGCCCATCGTCTTCTGGGTCACGAAGCGGATCTGCCTGTCGCTCCAGCGCCGCGACCGCGACACGATCCTCCACGGTCGCGAGACCGGCACGGTCATCCGCACGCCTGACGGCCGGTTCTTCGAGCGCCACGACACCGAGCTGACACCGGAGCACTGGATCCTCGTGCAGCACGAGGCGTTCACCCCGCTCCAGCCGCCGGGGCCGGTCGTCGACGCCAACGGTGTCGCCCGACCCGGCGCCCGCAAGGAACGCCGCCGGGCGAGGCTGTCACGGTTCTACTTCGCGGATGCCGTGAACCCCGTGACCCCGGCAGAGCTCGCTGCCGCTCACCACCACGGCCTGGAGCACGAGGCGATCGAGCCGTCCGCCTCCGGCGGCGAGGCTGCCATCGAGGCCGCCGAGAGCACGGAGACCGCAGGTCGCCACTGACGGCTCCGGCTGCATGCGCTCGTGTGCCGCGCACCCCGAGGGGTGCGCGGCACACGGCGTCGGAGGCAGGGGTGGTCGAGAGGGTGGTTCGCTCACCCGCCGCCGAGGAGGTGGGCGAGCGTCTCGCGGCCGACCTCGTCGTCGACGTCCACGTCGAGCACCTTGGAGCGGGAGCGCTCCCCCGAGACGAGCGTCACCGCCCGTGGCCGCACGGCGAACGCGTCCGCCACGGCAGTGCGCACGGCCGCGGTCGCGGCACCGTCGACGGCACGGGCGGTGACCGAGACCGTCAGCACCTCCCGGTCGCCCCAGCGGCCCCCGACGTGGGTCCTCGAGGCTCCCGGCCGGACCCGCACGGTGATGCGCACGGGGCCCATGATGGCAGGCTGGCCCCGTGCAGCCGCTCAGTGACGACGACTTCGACGGGATCGTCGAGGAGGCCCTCGACGAGGTGCCCGGTGAGCTCATGGCGATGCTCGACAACGTCGTGTTCCTCGTCGAGGAGGAGCCACCCGCGGACGACCCGGAGCTGCTCGGGATCTACGAGGGGACGCCGCTCACCGAGCGCGGTGAGTGGTGGGGCCAGGGGTCGCTACCCGACCGCATCACGCTCTTCCGGGGTCCGCTCAGCAGGATGTGCGAGGACGAGGTGGAGCTGCGGGAGGAGATCGCCGTGACCGTGGTGCACGAGGTCGCCCACCACTTCGGCATCGAGGAGGAGACTCTCCACGAGCTCGGCTGGGGCTGATCGGCCTCAGAGCGCGTGCTCGCCCTTGAAGTACTCGAAGGTCCACCCGACGAGGGCGGGGACCGCGAAGAACGCCCCGATGAAGAACATCCACCAGCCGACGGCCAGGCCGAGGAAGCACAGCGCAGCCGAGGCCCCGAGGAAGAGCGGCCACCAGCTGTGGGGGCTGAAGAAGCCGAACTCACCCTGGATCTCGTCGATGTCACCGAGCGGGTCGTCGGACGGGTCCACCTCGAGCCGGCGGCGCGTCATCCAGAGGTACCACGCGATCATCCACCCGAGCAGCCCACCGAGGATGAGCCCGATGACGCCTACCCACTCGATGCCGAGGGCGGTCGAGGAGGTCCAGAATCCGTAGATCGTCGCCATGAGGAAGGCGAAGACCCCGATGATCATGCCGAGGCGTTCCATGGCCCGCATGGGTCAGCTCTCCTTCTCGTCGACGAACGCGTTGCCACCGAGGTCTGCGGGCCCCATGGCCTCGACGAGGCCGCTGCCGTCGGCGACCCGGGCGTCGTGCGTGCCGGCCGGAGCCGTGTGCGGGTGGTGCAGGTCGAACGCGGGGCGCTCGGAGCGGATCCGCGGCATCACGTTGAAGTTGTGGCGCGGCGGCGGGCAGGACGTCGCCCACTCGAGGGACGCGCCGTACCCCCACGGGTCGTCGGTCTCGACGAGGGGTGCGGTGCGCCACGTCTTCCACACGTTGTACATGAACGGCAGCATCGACAGGCCGAGCAGGAACGCGCCGGCGGTCGAGATCTGGTTGCCGAGGGTGAAGCCGTCCTCGGGCATGTAGTCGGCGTAGCGCCGCGGCATGCCCTGGATGCCGAGCAGGTGCTGGACGAGGAAGGTCGTGTGGAACCCGATGAAGAGCATCCAGAAGTGGACCTTGCCGAGCCGCTCGTCGAGCATCCGCCCGGTGAGCTTCGGCCACCAGAAGTAGAAGCCCGCGAACATCGCGAAGACCACGGTGCCGAAGACGACGTAGTGGAAGTGCGCCACGACGAAGTAGCTGTCGGAGAGCTGGAAGTCCAGGGCCGGGCTCGCGAGGATGACACCCGTCAGGCCGCCGAAGAGGAAGGTGACGAGGAAGCCGATCGCCCAGATCATCGGCGTGGCGAACTCGAGCTTCCCGCCCCACATGGTGCCGATCCAGTTGAAGAACTTCACCCCCGTCGGCACGGCGATGAGCATCGTCATGACCGCGAAGAACGG
>DASSYJ010000079.1:0-41544 GCA_035703305.1 Ornithinibacter sp.
CGGTGGATGTCGGCCACGACCGCCGCAGGGTCGACGACGTGCTCGTAGATGTGGTTGAGCACGGCGACGTCGACCGAGTCGTCGTCGAACGGCAGGTCCTCCCCGCGAGCCAGCTGGAAGTCGACCCGCTCCCCGAAGCGCTCACGCGCCTTCTCCAGCCCTGGCTCGTCGATGTCGACCCCGCTCGTCGTGGCCCCGGCCAGGGCCAGCTCGTCGGCGATGAAGCCCGCCGAGCACCCGACGTCGACGGCCCGCAGGCCCTCGAGCGAGTCGACGCCCAGCGCGTGCCGGACCACCGCGACGATCTTGGCCGCCTTCTTCCGGCGCGCCTCCTCGTCGAGCATCTTGGCCATGATCTCGGAGTAGGCGAGCTGCTCCTCGCGGTCCGCGGCGTCGCTCACGACGTCGATCCTAGGAGGTGGTGCCGACGCCCCCACGCCCAGCCGGACCCGGCCACGAGGAGGTCCGCGAGGATGGCGAGGAACCGGGCGACGACGACGACCGCGGTCGCCGCAGCAGGGGACATGAGGGTCAGCAGGACGAGGGCGAGGACACCGTCGCGGACCCCCACGCCGGCAGGGACGAGCACGCTGAACATCCCGGCCGCCGACGCGAGGGCGAACCCGCTGACCGACGCCACGAGCAGCTCCCCCGTGGGCGCCTCCGGCGCGACGCTGCGGGCCAGGACGAACGTCCCCAGGCCGGTCGACACCCACGCGCCGACGAACCACGCCGACGTCAGCACGACCGCCCGACCCGACAGCTCGTGCTCCAGCAGCTCGCGCCGGAGCAGCCGCAGCCCCCGGGCGATCGCCGCGTTGAGCAGGCGTGGCCACAGGAGCACCGCCCCCAGGCAGACGGCGATGACGACCCACCACCACGAGAACGCCTGGTCCTCCCGGTCGAGGAGGCGGGGCACGGCGGGGATGCCGATGACGCAGCCGGTGAGCACGGCCAGACCGATCGAGAGCAGCCCGACGACTCCCATCCGGCGACGAGGGATCCTGAGCCGGGCTCCCATCTCGGCCTGCGCGAGAACCGTCCAGACCGACCCGGGCACGTACTTCCCCAGCTGGCCGACGAAGAAGACGCTCGCGGCGGGGGCCGCCGGGAGGCGGGTGCCGAGGTCGGCGAGGAGCACCCGCCAGCCCATCAACGTGAGCACCGGCGCGGCCGTGGTCAGCACGAACGCCCCGACGAGCACCGGCGCGCTCATCTCCCCGAGCTCCGTCGACACGGCATCCCAGTTGCGCCACAGGGCGAACCCGACGCCCGCGAGGATCACGGCCAGGAGCCCGAACCGCACGACGTTCAGGACCCGCGACCGCGCCGCCCCGGGACCCCGCGCGACCGGCACCTCGTCCTGCGACTCCACGTCCGCCTCGACGAGATCGGTCTCCGGGCGATCCAGCTGTCCGTCCGCGGCCACGGCACCGGCATCCGTCGGCTGAGGAACCGCGTCCCGGCCGAGCAGGTCCTCGCCCACCGGCTCGTCGCCCCTCACCTCGTCGCGGTCCGCAGGCATCAGCGCCTCCGGAAGGTCAGGCGGAGCACGGCGTATGCCGGTGAGTCGTCACCCGCCGCCTCGGTGCGGGCGTCGTGCATCCGGTCGAGCACGTCGCCGTCGACGTCCCCGATGAGCTTGAGCCCGAGGTCGTCGGCCCGGGCGAGGATGCCGCGTACCTCGGCCGGGCGGACCGCGAAATCGGGGTCCTCGTCCCCGATCGGCACCGTGAGGACGAGCAGGCCGCCCGAGCGGAGGGCCCACGACGCCTGGCCCACGGCGTGGTCGACGTCGCTCGCGGTGCACCCGCCGGGATGGAGCCGGGTGATGACGTCGAGGCTCGCCGTGTCGACGTCGAGCACCTCGACCGCGGCCCGGCGCCCGGTCAGCTCGAGCTCGACCGGGGCGAACCCGACCGCGCGGGCCCAGCGACCGAGCGGGCTGCCGCTGCCGGACTCGTCGACGATGACCGTGGAGCGCTGGCCGTCGTCGCGGATCCGCAGGATGGCCGCGAGGGCACCGAGGGCCGACCAGGCGGCGACCGGCTCCCCGGGACGGGGCAGGCCGAGCGCGCGCGCGACGCTGACGGCGTCGTCCGCATCGGCGTCGACCGCGAGGAGGTCGGTGGCGCGCACCCACTCCGGGATGTCGGCGGGCCCGAGCTCGACGACGGGGCCGCGCCTCGCTCGGAGCCCCGCGACCACGGCTCGTGCCCTGGCCACCGGCCCGAGCGGTATGCCGCGCGGCTCCTCCACCTCGACGGGCGTCGCGGCGAGGGCCTCGATGCCCCCGACGTAGTTGGCCCACGGCCCGGACAGGTCCGGCGCGCGCACCTCGGACCGCAGCTGCGCGGCATACCCCGGTTCGGCGAGACGGCGCAGCGCGGCCACGAGCGCCTCGCGGTCGGAGGGCGGCACGAGCAGTCCGTCGACGCCGTCGCGCACCTGGTCCGTGAAGGTGCCGACGGCGCTCGCGAGGACGGGGAGGCCGTACCGCTGGGCGAGGAGGGCGTTCTGGGATGCCGTGGCGGAGCGGTACGGCAGCACGACGACGTCGTGGTGCGCCATGAGGCCGGCGATGCGGTCGGCGGGGACGTAGCCGCTGTGCACCTCGACGCGTCCGCCGAGCCGAGGGTCCTCGGCCAGCTCGCGGACCCGGCGCCCGGCATCCCCCCAGAGCTCCCCCGCGACGGTGAGGTGCAGGCCGGGGACGTCGCGCAGCGCGTCGACGAGCAGGTCGACCCCCTTGTAGTCGCGGACGATGCCGAGCGACAGGAGCCGGACCGGTGCGTCGGCAGGGGTGTCCGGCCGCGGCTCGGGAGGGCCACCGGGGAGGTGCGGGGGGAGGTCGAGCTCCTTGACGTGGTGTGCTCCGAGGGAGGCGGCGAGGCCGGCCTGCTCGTCGGAGTGGACGACGACGGCGTCGACCCGCCGGACGAGGGCCTCCATGAGCCGGCGGTCGCCGGGGTGCCCCTCGTGGGGCAGGACGTTGTGCGCGATGACGATGGTGCGGGGGCCGGATGCCGTCCCCGCGGCCGGGGCTCCCCCGTCGCCGGCGGTCGAGGCCCGCCCGACGCCGGCGGCCCGCAGCAGCGCGAGGTGCGCCGGCACGACCGCCGGGACGACCTGCACGACGACGATGACGTCGACGTCACGGAGGCGCCGGCCGGTGCGCACCCAGGTGTCGGGGCGGGCCCAGGACAGCACCCGCAGGGTGCGCGGGAAGGGCTCGACGTCGGGGCTGCCGCCGGGGACGGACTGCTCGCCGGGATAGAGCGCCGACGGATAGAGGTGGCTCCATGAGACGAGGGTGACGTCGTGCCCGGCGTCCGAGAGCTCGTGCGCGAGGGTCGTCGTGTGCGCGGCGACCCCGCCCTTGTACGGGTGCGTGGGCCCCACGAGCGCGACCTTGAGGGCGGCGCTCGACCCGCCCCCCGGCATACCGGAGGGGTGGTCCGGCACACCCGCGGAGGTGTCGCCGGAACGGTTGTCAGACACCGTCTCTCGACCTCACGACGAGGTCGGAGAGGAGGGCGAGCGAGGCGATCATGATGCCGCTGACGATGAGGAGCACGGTGCTCGCGGGGAAGTAGAACGGGTGCCGCACCATGTCGACGACCGCCTTGACGAGCCCGATGACGACCATCCAGAGGGCCGGGGGCATGAGGACCTTGAGCGGGTCGAAGTACATGACCATGCGCAGCACCTGGAGGATGTAGCGGTACGCGTCGTGGACGAAGTGGAACTTGCTCACGCCGGCGCGCTTGGCGTAGGCGGTCTCGACGTACTTGATGTCGTGCTGGTTGCTGAGGAAGGCGATCGTGATGGTCGTGACGCACGAGAAGCCGGCCGGGAGCAGGCGCAGGTAGGGGAGGCTCACGTCGCGGCGGAAGGCGCGCAGGCCCGAGTTGAGGTCGGGGATGCGCGACTTCGTGAGCCACTCGGCGATCTTGCGGATGAGCCACTTCGCGGGGACGCGGGCCCACTTGTGCGTGCCCTCCTCCGTCGTGCGGGCGCCGACGACCTGGTCGTAGGTGGAGTCGTCGCGCAGCACCCGGACGAGCTCGGGGATGCGCTCGTTCTCGTAGGTCATGTCGGCGTCGGTCCAGACGACGATCTCGCCGCGGGCCTGCTGGGTGCCGATGCGCCTGGCCGTGCCGGACCCACCGTTGCGGCGGAACGGCAGGATCCGCAGGTTGGGGTAGCGCTGCTGCGCGTGCCGGAGGACGTCGAGCGTGTCGTCGGTGCTCGCGTCGTCGATGCAGAGCACCTCGTAGGTGAGCTCGCTCGCGGTCATCACGGCGGTGATGCGCTCGATCTCCTGGAGGACGTGGGCGCCCTCGTTGTAGCAGGGCAGCACGATCGTGACGTAGGGGGTCGGTCCGGGACCGGGCGCGCCGTCCTCGATCGGGTATGCCGGGTGCCCGGGTCGCGCGCCCGGCGCACCTGCCGTCGTGGCGACGGCGACGCCGGCCGGGGCGGCTCCGGAGGGGACGCCTCGAGCCGCCGGGTCGTCGCTGCGGCCGGCCATCTCGCCCGGCCGCACGGAGATCCGCTCGGTGGCCGTGGGCGCGGCGGCGGGGGCCGTCCCGGGGGGCGCCTGTGCGGGCAGTGTCTCCGTCGGAGCCGCGGGTGGCGTGGTCTCGCGGGGTGCCTGCGCGGGCAGTGTCTCGGTCGGCGCGGCGGCCGGGGTCACCTCGGTGGGCGCCTGTGCGGGGAGCATCTCGGTCGGCTCGGCCGCCGGTGCGAAGGTCGGCTCCTCGGGCTGGGGCAGCGAGATCCGCTCGGTCGGCGCGGCGTGGAGGTCGTCGTGGTCGGGGTCGCCGGGGCCCGAGGGCGTGGCGTGGGGGTGCTCGTTCATCGCCCGCGAGCCTACCGGCGGCGGCTGGCCCCTCCCGCCGCCGCAACTTTCCCGCCCGATGCGAGAAGGTTCGGCTCAGCACCCCAACAGTGGCCCTGCCATGGTGAACCTTCCGGTGTCCAGCCGGAGGCGCCTCGGTCAGTCGCTCCCGTCGATGAGCCGCGCCACCGCCTTCTCGATGGCGGCCTGTCGCTTGGTGTCGTCCCGGTACCTCCGCGCGAGGGTCGGGGCGATCGTGACGCCGGCCTCGTACTGGTCGACGACCCGCGGGTCGATGTACGACTTCTTCGCGATGGTCGGGGTGTTGCCGAGGTACGCGGCGACCTCCTCCGTGGCCGCCTTGACCGCGCGCTTCCGCGACGCCTTGGTGTCCCCCTTCTCGGGGCTCTCCGCCAGTGCGACCGCGGCGAGGACGGTGGCGTGCCACGTGCGGAAGTCCTTGGCCGTGAGGTCCTCGGCGACCATCTGCGAGATGTAGGCGTTCACGGCCGCGGCGTCGAGGTCGGCCCACCGGGCCTCGCCCCGGTATGCCAGCAGGCGCGCCGACCCACCCCGGCGCTTGCGCATGAGGTTGAGGGACTCGATGACCTGCGGGTCGCTGATCGTGATCGAGTGCTCGATGCCCGACTTGCCGACGAAGCTGAAGACGAGGTCCCTCCCCTGTCGCCGGACGTGACGGCGCTCGAGGGTGGTCAGTCCGAACGAACCGTTGGCGTCGGCATACGCGTCACTGCCGATCCGGAAGTAGCCGAGGTCGAGCAGGCGGGTGGCCGTCGCGGCGGCGCGGGCGAGCGGCATCCCCTCGTGCCGGAGGTCGTCGATGATCCGCTCGCGCGCCCTGGCGAGGCGCGTGCCGGCCACCTTGACGCGGTCGAACTTCATCTCGTCGCGCTTGGTACGCCAGTCCGGGTGGTAGAGGTACTGGCGGCGGCCGGCCGCGTCGGTGCCGACGGCCTGGATGTGGCCGTTGGGCCAGGGGCAGATCCACACGTCGGTCCAGGCCGGCGGGATCGCGAGGGAGCGGATCCGCTCGACGTCGTCCTTGGGCAGGCGGCCGCCGTCGGCGTCGAGGTAGGCGAACCCCTTCCCCGCGCGGCGACGCGTCCAGCCCTTCATCTGGGGGGACACCCGCCGCAACCTCGCCATGGGAGGACTGTAAGCCAGACTCATACCCCTGACCTGCACGGATGCCGTGCCAGGTCGCCAACGCCGGACGCCTGCGACGCCATGCGGCGCCCGCCGCCCGCGACGGTTTGGCGGCATCTCGCGCGTGTGGAACGGTTAGCCCATGCCGGGCCTGTCGACAGACGCCGTTCTCGACCTTCTGCGCGAGGTCGCCGCCGAGGTCATCACGCCCCGGTTCCGCTCTCTCTCGAGCGGCGAGGTCATGGAGAAGAACCCCGGGGACCTCGTCACGATCGCCGACCGCGAGGCCGAGGAGGTCATCACGGCCCGGCTCCGCGCGGCATACCCGGATGCCGTCGTCCTCGGCGAGGAGGCGCACGCCGCCGACCACGGGCTGATGGACGGCTACCTCGCCGCGGAGCATGCGTTCACGGTCGACCCCGTCGACGGGACGAAGAACTTCGTGCACGGCTCCCCCGACCACGCGGTCATGGTTGCCGAGACGGTGGGCGGCGAGACGGTGCGCGCGTGGGTCTGGCAGCCCGAGCACGGGGTCGCGTGGGTCGCCGAGCGCGGTGGCGGCACCTGGCGCGACGGGCAGCGGATGCACACGACCCCCGTCGGCGCGGACCGGGCTCCCCAGGGCGTCACGTCGATGTGGTCGATGCGGGACCACAGCTTCGAGGGGCTGCCACGGATGCAGCTGTCATGGGTGTGCTGCGGCGTGGACTACCCGCGGCTCGTCGAGGGCGCGACCGACTACATCCTCTACGGCCGCTCCAACCCCTGGGACCACGCTCCCGGCACCCTCATCGTCACCGAGGCCGGCGGCACCGTGGGTCACCTCAACGGCACGCCCTACGGACCACGGTCGCTGCGGCCGGGTCTCGTGGTCGCCGCGGACAGACCGACGTATGCCGCGGTGCAGCGACGCGCGCACGCCGCCTTCGAGCGTTCCTGAGGCCCGCGGGCTCGGGTTTCGCGTCGTACCAGTGACGAGGCGGTCGCTCCGACGGGACCCGGAAGCTGCCGCCCCACTCCCGAAGAACTGCACCGTCTCGGTGGACAGGCGGAACCTCGGTGTGGTCGTGGGGTCCTTTGGCGAGTGCCCGCCTCGACGAATCGCCGCGGACCCTCTGGGGATCCCGCGCCTCTTGCGTCGGGGACCTCGCCGAAGCCCGGGCAGGGGCGGGTTCGGCGCGGGCTACCGCTCAGTACCTGATGTGACCACACCGGATACCAGGCGGTAGCCCGGGTCCTACCCCCGAGGGGCGGACTACCGGCGGGTCGCAGACCCCAGCCACACCCTGACCGGAAGCGGGTCCGTGCCCGAGGGCCGACGCTCGAGCACGTGCTCGTCCTCCCGCACCGGGGCGTCGACGACGAGGCGCGCCGAGGAACCCAGGGACTCCAGCACCTCCGGAGACTCCGCCGCCAGCAGCACGAGCCGACCACCCTGCACCGCCACGCCGGCGGCGGCCGCGTCGAAAGTCGCCCTCAGGAGCTGGTCGTCGTTGCGGACCCTCGCCGTCGTGGACAGCGCCGGCACGCCGCACATCCCCCGCACGACCTGCGGCCACTCGTTCGCGGCGCGGGAGTCCACCGCCAGCACGACGTCGCCGGGACGCAGCGCCGCACAGACCTCGTCCACCGCGGCCAGGGACCCTCGCTCCACGCCACCGGCCTTGTGCGGCCACGTCGCCACCAGCGCAGGAGCGACGACGAGCGCCATGGCAACCGCGACCACCACGGCGCCGACCCACGCACGACCCGACGCGAGGGCCCGACGAGCCACCCAGTCGAGGGCCACGACGAACAGGGTGACGACAAGAGGCAGGGCCACGAGCAGCCTGCGGTCGGCCCACGGATGGTCGGGCGTGATCCCGGGGCGCATCAGCGTGAGCAGCGTCGACCCCGCGGCCACGACCAGTGCCGGCAACCACGCCTCGACCCGACCACGCCCCGCCGAGGCCACCGCCCTGCGCACGAGCACCGCGAGCACCACCAGGGCGATGACCAGCGCCACCGGCCCGACGTACCACGAGAGCCACGCGACCGTCTGCTCGGCATACGTGCGACCGCCGTCCACCGGCAGTCCCTCACGCGCCTGCATCCCCGCGACGTACCGAGAGCCCGGGTCGTTCGGGTCCTGTCGCACCACCTGCCACAACGGGCGGCTCGCGAGGTACAGCCCCACGAGCACGACCGCCCCGGCCGCGACGTCCGGCAACCGACGCATCATGCCCGGAGGGAGGCGCCACCCCCGACGCCACAGCACCAGGGCCAGCCACGAGCCGCCCCCCACCACGACCCCGAGCGCCACGAGCGGCACGAGGCTCCCCGCGATCGACGCGAGGTACTCCCTCGACAAGCCCACAGCCGCCACCGCCGCCACGGCGAGCGAGATCCCGAGTCCGACGAGCAACGGGCGCGCCCACCGGGCCCCGAACGCCGCCCCGAGGGCGACCATCGGCAGCAGGAGGACCACCTCGCGCAGGGCGTCCACCCGCACGAGACCCGTCCCACCGACGAGCAGCCCCGCGACGAGACCGGCCCGCGCCGAGGCATCACGAAGCACGAGGGACCACAGCGGCGCACGCCCCACGACCCGCCCCTGTGACGAGGCGTCCCCGACGAACCCGGCCCCAACGGGGTCCGTCGACCCACGCGGGTTCACCGCCACACCAGACGCCGCCGCGCCATCCACGTGCGCCCCGGCGACCCCGGGCTCCACCGCGACTCCGGATGCCAGGCCCGCCCCCTCCCGACCGGCCGCCACCGCGAGGGTCGCGGCGAGCAAGCCAGCGCAGAGCGTGAGCATCGCCAGGGGCTCCGAGTACGTCGCCCGAGCGGTGTGCAGCACCGGGAACAGGATGCCGGTGAGCGCCGCCCCTGCGACCCCCCACCACGGGCCCACCACCCGCGCGACGAGCAGCCCCAGCGACAGCAGGGCCAGCCCCATCGCCACGGCGGGCAGCAGCAGGGCGACGGCCGAGCCACCCGCCCACCAGCCGAACCCGTAGACGACGGCCGGCCCCATGACGAACTGCGGCTGCACGGCCGGGTCCGCGTCGGACCCGACCTCGAAGAACGCGGGGCTCGCGAGCGTCACCCCGTCGAGGCCCAGAACCCCGGACCCACCGACCGACGCGGGGTCGACGGGCACCACCCGCCGGTGCGTCGTCGCCAGGCTGATCGCCGCCTGGAGGTTGCTCGCGGCATCCCGCCTGGGCAGCACCTGCTCCGAGTGCGTCACGCCCGCCCAGACGGCGAACCCGACGACGACCGCGACGAGCCCGACGGACGCAGCCACCGGCATCCGCACGCCGGGGACGCGGGCCACGCACCACCCGCTGACGACCGCGAGCACGACCGCACCCGGCCAGGCCACCCACGGCGACCACCAGCCCAGCGCCGAGAGGGCAGCCGCCTTCGCGCTCACGAGGACCACCCACAGGCCCGCCCCGGTCGCGAGCGCGGGGAGGAGGCGGGACCTCACGACCTCAGGCTGGCGATGTGCTCGATGAGGCCGGTCGTCGACACCGACGGGGTCCGCGGCAGGTAGACGACCTCACAGACGTCGGACACCCAGTCGAACTTGCCCTCCCAGTCGTCGCCCATGACGAGGATGTCGGCGCCGTACTCGACGATGTAGTGACGCTTCTTCTCGAGGGACTCCTCGACGAAGACGTCGTCGACCACCCGCAGGCTCGCGACGATCTCCATCCGCTCGTCCTGCGAGTAGATCGGCGCCCGCCCCTTCTTGGCGACGTTGAGGGCGTCCGCGGAGACCCCGACGACGAGCCGGTCCCCGAGAGCGGCGGCACGCTGGAGCACCCGGATGTGGCCGACGTGGAAGACGTCGAAGGTGCCGAAGGTGATGACGGTGCGTCCGCTCATGCGAGGAGCCTAGTGGCCGGGGGCCGGCCGACCCGCTGCCTCGTCGGCCCGTCGGACCCGTTGCTAGGGTCGCGACGGTGAGCACCCTTGGGACCGGCCCGGCCGACCTCCTGCGCGGCCTCGTCTCCTCGGACCCGGGGCGCCCGCGGATCACCGTCTACGACGACACCGACTCCCCGACGCGCGGCGAGCGCATCGAGCTGTCGGCCCGCGTGCTCGCGAACTGGGTCGCCAAGGCTGCCAACCTCCTCCAGGACGACCTCGACGCCGGCGTCGGCACGGTCGTGCGCCTCGACCTGCCACCGCACTGGCGCACCCTCTACTGGGCACTCGCCGTGTGGTCGGTCGGCGGGTGCGTCGAGGTGCCCCCCAACCGCACGGGGTATGCCGGGAGCCCGCCCGAGCCCGCACCCGGCGGTCCCGACGTGGTCGTCACGGACGACCCGGGAGCGCCGCACGCCGAGGCCCCCGTCGTGCTCGTGACCCTCGCGGCCCTGGCCCGCGCGGCATCCGGGCCGGTCCCGATGGGCGGTGTCGACGAGGCGCGCGAGCTCGCCACCCACGGCGACGAGTTCGAGCCCTGGGACACGCCGACCGGCGACGACCCGGCCCTGCGAGCGCACGGCGAGGACACGGCATACGGGGAGCTCGTCGCCCGGGACGCCACTGCTGACCGGGTGCACACGGCCACCACGGACACGGCGGCCTTCCTGCGGCTCGCCCTGAGTGTGCTGGCCGCGGACGGGTCGATCGTGCTCAGCCGAGGCGAGCCCTCGCCCGACATCCTCGCCGCACGGCTCGAGGCCGAGGGCGTCACCCGGAGCGGCTGACACCGGGCACTGGCACCGGGCGGCTGTCACCGGGCGGCCGACGCGGAGCGGGTGGCGCCCCCACGCGCTCTGCGGTCAGCGCGGCATCCGAGCCTCGACCGCCTTCCAGGTCAGCGTGCCCACCACCCCGGTCTGGGTGAGCTTCGCGTCGCTCTGCACCGCCTTCACGGCTGCCTGGGTAAGGGGCCCGAAGGACCCGTCCGCCGTGATGCGCAAGGCCTTCTGCAGGGCCACGACCGCCGCGCCGGTCGACCCCGGCTTGAGCACGGTGCCCCAGTAGGGCAGCAGCGGGTGGACCTTGAGCTCGACCGCGGTCCACGTCCTGGGGTCGACGACGCCCGTGACAGTGAGCCCCTTCGTGCTCTGGAAGGCCTTGACGGCGGACTGCGTCATCGGCCCGAAGGAGCCGTCGACCGTCAGCCCGCCGAGGCCGCGCTGCAGGACCTTGACCGCGGTCCCGGTGGAGCCGAGCTTGAGCACAGTGCCCTTGTAGGCGGTGAACTCGGTCGTCAGTGAGGTCACGGTGGAGCCGGACGTCGTGGTGGTCTGCGCCATCAGCGCCTTCCAGACCGCCGCGTCGGTCACCCCGGTCACGGCCAGGCCCTTCGACTTCTGGTACTCCTTGACGCGCGCCTCGGTCAGCGGGCCGTAGGAGCCGTCGACCGTGAGCTTGCCGATGGCCTTCTGGAGCGCGCTCACGGCCTCGCCGCGCGACCACAGCCGCAGGGTGAGGTCGGCGTACTTCGCGAGCGGGTTCGTGGTCGACGTCGTCGAGGCCGGCCTGCCCATGAGGGCGTTCCAGACGGCGGCGTCGGTGATGCCCGTGACCGCGAGGCCCTTGGACTGCTGGTACTCCTTCACCCGCGCCTCCGTGAGTGGGCCGTAGGACCCGTCGACGGTGAGCTTGCCGATCGCCCGCTGCAGCGCCTTGACCGCCTCACCCGTCGAGCCCCTCTTGAGGACGACCCCGACGTACTTCTCGAGCGTCGTCAGCAGGCGGTTCGGGACGAGCTTGAGGGCGACCATCTTCGACCAGGTCGCGTTGTCGAGCTTCTTCGTCGCGGTGAGGCCGTGGCTGGTCTGCCAGGTCGCGAGCGCGGCCGCCGTGACCGCCCCGAACCTGCCGTCGGCGGTGACCCCGATGACCTTCTGGGCCAGCGCGACGTCCGGACCGGTCGCCCCCTGCTCGAGCAACGGGTAGCCGCTCGCAGTGATGGCCGGCGCGGCCGGCGGCGGCGTGTAGTTCGGCCCCGTGAGCGGCGTCGTCACGGCCACCCCGCTCCACCACGAGGACCGCTGCCGCGCACCGTCCCAGTTGAAGGAGAAGTGGATGTGGTCGGTGTGCGGCGACACGCCGTAGTACGGGGCCCACCCCCGGGCCGGGTCGTAGGCGCGCCACATCTGGCGGTTCCAGATGATGTAGTTGATGCCGAACCGCTTGGCCATGGCCCCGGCGCGGCCCTTGCTGTCGGGGGCGGCCAGCCAGCGCGTGATCGCGTTGGCGAGGGCGAGCTGGGTGGGGTCGTTGGCGTTGATCATCCAGTCCAGGGCCCGGCCCTCGCCGTGCTCCGCGGCGCAGTGCCGGAGGATGCCGTAGGTGCGCGACCCGTAGGTGGCGTTGAGCATCTTGGCGAACGCCACGGCACCGGGCTGGTTCTGCGTCAGGCAGAGGGTGCCCTTCTGGTAGGGCGGCGCGACGTCGAGGGCGCTCGGCAGCGGGTGCGGGGGCGTCGGGTGCGGGATCGTCACGGCCTGTGCCGGGGACGCCGCGACGGGGAACACGATCACCGACGCGGACAGGGCACCGAGGGTCCGTGCGGGGAACCGACGTTCACTGCGGGGCTCGGGCTCGGGCGTGGACACGGTGGTGCTCCTCGGACGGTGAACGCCTCGAGGACCGAGGCGCACCGGGCCCCCCTTCGTCACAGGTGTCACACCCGCCTCACAAGGCGACCCAGCACCCCTGTTCTCCCACCTGTCACCCCTGCCCCGCAATACGGTTCGCGGAATTACAGGAATGTACTTATCACCAGCCCCACCCGTCACGCAGGATCTGCGCACCACGTGCTCCCCCGCCGCAGATCCTGCGGCCCCGCGGGGCGCCCCCACTGCCCGGGACCGGCGGTCCGGTCACTAGAGTTCCGCGCATGGACAAAGTCGTCTCCACCCCTGCCGACGCCGTCGCCGGGATCACCGACGGTGCCACGCTCGCCGTCGGCGGTTTCGGGCTCTGCGGCATCCCGTCCGTCCTCATCGCCGAGCTGCACCGCGCCGGCGTCAAGGACCTCGAGGTCGTCTCCAACAACTGCGGCGTCGACGGCTGGGGCCTGGGCATCCTGCTCGCCTCACGACAGATCCGCCGGATGGTCTCCTCCTACGTCGGGGAGAACAAGGAGTTCGCCCGCCAGTACCTCGAGGGCGAGCTCGAGGTCGAGCTGACCCCCCAGGGGACGCTCGCCGAGCGGCTGCGCGCCGGTGGCGCCGGCATCCCCGCGTTCTTCACCCCGACCGGGGTCGGGAGCCAGGTGGCCGATGGTGGGCTCCCCTGGCGGTATGCCGAGGACGGCACCGTCGCGCTCGCCTCGCCGGCCAAGGAGGTGCGGGTCTTCGGGAGGGACGGGCGGGAGCGCGAGTACGTCCTCGAGCACGCGATCGTCGCGGACTTCGGCCTCGTGCGGGCCTGGCGGGGGGACCGGCACGGCAACCTCGTCTTCAACAAGAGCAGCCGCAACTTCAACCCGCTCGCGGCGATGGCCGGCCGGGTCACGGTCGCCGAGGTCGAGGAGCTCGTCGAGCCGGGTGAGCTCGACCCCGACACCGTCCACCTGCCCGGCATCTACGTGCAGCGCGTCCTGCCGCTCACCCCGGAGCAGGCGGCGGACAAGCACATCGAGCGCCGCACCGTCACCCCCGCCGCCGACGCGACGAAGGAGTCCTGAGCCATGCCCCTGACCCGTGAGCAGATGGCCGCCCGGGCTGCCGCCGAGCTCGAGGACGGCGCCTACGTCAACCTCGGCATCGGGCTCCCCACGCTCGTCCCCAACTACGTCCCCGAGGACGTCGAGATCGTCCTCCAGTCGGAGAACGGCATCCTCGGCGTGGGGGCGTACCCGACCGAGGATGCCGTCGACCCCGACCTCATCAACGCCGGCAAGGAGACCGTCACGGTGCGGCGCGGGGCGTCGTACTTCGACTCCGCCACCTCGTTCGGGATGATCCGGGGCGGCAAGGTCGACGCGGCGATCCTCGGGGCCATGCAGGTCTCATCCCGCGGCGACATCGCCAACTGGATGATCCCCGGCAAGATGGTCAAGGGGATGGGCGGGGCCATGGACCTCGTCCACGGTGCGAAGAAGGTCGTCGTGCTGATGGAGCACGTCGCCAAGGACGGCTCGCACAAGATCGTCGAGGAGTGCACGCTGCCCCTCACGGGCAAGGCCGTCGTCCAGCGGATCATCACCGACCTCGCGGTCCTCGACGTCACCGACGACGGGCTCGTCCTTCGCGAGCTCGCCCCGGACGTGACCGAGGAGCAGGTGCGGGAGGCGACCGGCGCGGCATACCGGGTCGACCTGGCCTGACGCCGTCGGGCACCGTGGGGTCGCAGAGAGCGGCGGGTCAGCATCCCCCGGTCAGGGGGCCCAGCGGGCCAGCACACCTCAGGTCAGGGGGCCCAGCGGGTCCACGACCCCCACGTCGAGGTACCCGGCACGGTGCCGCCGGGCGTGAGGGTGCGGTCGTCCTTGCCGTGGAGCAGGACCAGCGCCCCGTCGGAGGAGCGTCGTCCGACGACGTCGTCGCGACCGTCGCCTGACACGTCGCCCAGCCCCATCAGCGCGCTGTAGCCGCCCCAGGACCCGGCGACCGTGACGGGGCTGCCGACCGCCCCGGTCCCCGTGCCGGGGAAGAGCAGCATGGTGTTGTCCGAGGCGCGCACGGCGAGGACGTCGGGGCGGTTGTCCCCGGTCAGGTCACCGGGCGCCACGACCAGCCGGTAGGCGTTCCAGCCGGAGCCGACGAGCAGCGTGCCGGCCACCCCTCCCTTGCCGTCGCCCCGGTAGACCTTGAGCTGGCCGTAGGTGGTCGTCCTCGCGAGGAAGTCGGTGTGCCCGTCGCCGTCGAAGTCGCCCGTCCCGGTGACGAGGTTGATGCTGTCCCAGCCCGAGCTGATCCTCACCCTCGGGAAGAAGCCGCCCGCGCCGTTGCCCGGGTGGTAGTAGAGGGTGCCCGCGTCGCGCTCGACGACGTCGTGGCGGTTGTCACCGTCCCAGGCGCCGACGTTGGAGATGAGGCGCACGTTCCCCCACGCCTTCGCCATGACCTTGGCGCCGAAGCCCTGGGTGCCGTTGCCCGAGAGGAGCCGGAGCTGGTCGGAACCGTCGACCGCGAGCAGGTCCGCCAGCCGGTTGCCGTCGAGGTCCTTGGGGAAGGACGCGGCCGACCGTGCCGGGGCGGAGGTGACCGTCCACCAGGTGCTCCGGAGCCCGAGGGCCGTGCGGAACGTGCTGCCGCTGACGGTCGTCGAGCCGGCGGACCCGACGACCGTGACGCTCAGGATGCGACCGCCCCACTGGTTGATGCCGTCCCGCGTGGTGATGCGCAGGGCCCTGAGGGTCCCGGTGCTCGGGAAGGCGTTCTCGACCTTGCTCACCGAGAGCGACGCGGTCCAGCGGCTCGGGCTCCCGGACGGTACGGCGTCGTACGGGTCGGCCTTGGAGACCTGGTAGGCCAGCGACGAGTCGACGGTCTGGCCGCCGTTCGAGGAGCTGAACTGGGTCAGCGCGGGAACCCCGCCGTAGAGCATGCCGGTGCCGGTCGTCGCGCTGACGGCCGCGGTCGTCGAGGGCGCCTCGTAGGGCGTGACGGTGCCGGTCGACGAGATGCCGGCGAGGCCCTTGTAGACCTGGCACGCGGTCGAGTCGCACGTGTCGTAGAGGGCGCCGGAGGCCTTCTGGCTCCTCTGGTGGAGCGCGAACGTCCGTGCGGCGACCGCCTGCGCCTCGAGGGCGGCCCGGGACCACGACGACGTCATCTCCGACGGCACGACGCTCTGCAGGTAGTAGTCCAGGGGCAGCACGCTGAGCGACATCGCCGCCGAGCCCGACCGCACGGTCCGCACCACTCGGCGGTAGTCACGCTGGGCGCCGTTGGGCAGCACGACGCGGACCTTGTTCAGCGACGTGTTCTGGAAGCTGAGCGGCCCGGCCACCTGCCTCCAGCTGCTCGTGCTGCGCCACGTCCCGGCCTGGAGCCACTGGAGGGTGAGGCCGGTGCCGTCCGGGACCACCCGCCAGCGCACTCGGGGCGAGCCGTCGGCGTTCGTGCCGGACAGCGCGGCGCTCCTCGTCCCGTCGCTGATCGCGAGGCCACCCTGCTGGACGACCTGGGTCCCCGTGGACCCGAGGACCGTCAGCCGCACCCGGATCGAGGGGTTGCCGAGCGAGGTCGAGCGCGTCGTCCCGGGGTAGTAGAACGCGAGGATCTGGTCCCTGGTCAGGCCCTTCATCGCCGCGCCGTAGGCGCCGTACTGGCTCATGCCCAGGCCGTGGCCGAACCCGCGGCCGGCGAGCGTGAAGGAGCTGCCGGCGGGCCGCGTGTAGGTCTCGACCACGGGCGACGCGGTGATGGTCGACGTGGAGCCGGCGGTCGACGTCGTGACGCCCGAGTACACGGCGGTCGCCGAGGACCGGATGCCGGAGAGCCTGTCGAACATCAGGTCGCCAGGGCACGTCGTGAGGTTGAAGTCGCGGTGGCCCGAGACGCGGGGCTTGGTGATGACGGTGCCCGCGGGCCACTTCGAGCTGCCGGCGGAGGTGTAGCTCACGGAGGCCTTCGGGTCCCAGCCGTTGAGCCAGCCCTTCCACGCGAAGAGCCTGGCCACGGCGGTGAGCTCCGCCGAGGACGGCGCGACCGCACCCGCCGTGCCGGGGTCGTGGTTGCCGAGCGAGGAGACCCCGAAGGTCTGCGAGTTGAAGCCGGCCGCCTGGGCGCCGACGACGTTGCGCGACACGCCGCCGTAGCGCCCCTCGAACAGCCGGCCGAAGCGGTCGACGAAGAAGTTGTACCCGACGTCGCACCAGCCGTTGCCGGTGACGTGGTAGGCGTAGATGCCCCTGAGCAGCCTCGGCACGTCGTCGACGGTGTAGGTGTTGGAGTTCACCGTGTGGTGGACGATGCCGCCCTTGATGCTCGCCACGGTGCTCGGTGTGCAGGTGCGCAGGCTCTCGTCGGCTCCCCACTGCGCGCGGGTGATGATCGTGGGCTGGGCGACGGACGCCGCGGCGCGCGCGGCCGGCATCCGCCCGACCCCGGAGTCCGCGTCGCTGGACCCACCGACGACGAACACCGCGGTGAGCCGGTCGAGGCGGGCCGACGCCTTGGGGCTGCGCACGCGCACCTGGACCTGGTCCGAGCCCGTCACCCCGACGGGCTCGGTGGCACTCGTGGCCCCGGAGGCCTCCGGGGTCCCGGGGTCCGGCGCCGAGTCGCTCAGCCCCACCTCGGTCCACGCCCCCCAGGCGCGGCCGGTCCTGCTCCGCACGGAGACGACCGCGCCCTCGGCAGCGGCCGGGTCGGGGAAGCGGACCCCGACGACGTCGGCGTCCTCGGTGTCACGGGTCAGGAGGCTCTCGACCCGGGCGGCGGCCTGACCGCGGGCCGCGCCGCCCCCCTCCGTCGACGCCCCCGGTGCCGAGGCCCCGGCCGTGGACGAGCCCAGGGCGTGGGATGCCGGCATGGGCACCCGGTGCACCGACGGGGCCACGGCGTGCGGCGACGCCCCCACGGAGACCACCGGCACGACGAGGGCACTCCCCGCGAGGAGTGCGGACGCCGTGACGACGCGAAGAGCTCTCATGCTTTCGACCCAGCTTCGTCGGTGCGGTCGCACGCCCGGCCGGCTGCGAGCCGCGGTCGGAGGGCCCGGGACGGTGCGGTGTGCCCGGTAGTCTGTCACATCGGCCCCATCTGCAACACCGCTCCCAGAATTCACATGAAGAACGGCCGTATGCTGCACGCCATGCCGCAGGAGCCGCAGGACGCCGACGGCATCCGGGATCCCGGCGACACCCACGAGGGCGGCGACAGCCCGTCGACGCCGGGCGACCACGACGGCGGGAGCCTGCGCTCCCGGGCCGCCCTGAGCACGTACGCGACCGCCGTGCAGGGTCTCGCCCGCCTCCTCTACAGCGTGCTCATCGGACACCTCGGCTCACGGGAGCTGCTCGGCCAGACGAACACCTCGCTGTCGCTCTCGGTGCTGACGAGCCAGCTGTGGGCCGCGCCGGCCGCGACGGGCGGCACCCGGTTCGTCGCCCTGCGCACGACGCTCGGCGACCCCGAGGGCGCCGCGGTCGTCGCGCGCCACATCGCCGTGCGGACCGCGCGGATCAGCCTCGTGCTCCCGACGGCCGTGGCCCTCGCCGGGTCGCTCTGGCTCGGCTTCGGGCCCGCTCACACGGTCGGGACGGTGCTGCTCGCGTTCGCCTACTCGATGTACGCGACCCTGCGCGGGGTCCAGTACGGCGCCCTGCGCTTCCGGCACGTCGCCGTCTGGGACACCATCGCGGGGGCGACGGCCCTCGTCGTCGTCACGATCATCCTCGCCCTGCACCTCACGGTGCTCGCGCTGCTGCCCCTGACCCTCGGCTACGCCCTCTTCGCCGTGGCGTCCTGGCCCGCCCGGGTCTCGGGCCGCGTCGACCCGGCGCTGCGCCGCGAGATCGACCACTTCGTGCTCTTCGGCGCCGTGAGCGGGCTCGCGAGCGGCGGGCTCCTCCAGCTGTCCCAGCTCGCCTCGCACTGGTACGCCGGCGCAGCGGATGCCGGCGACTACGCGGCGGCGCTCACCCTGGCCACACCGCTGTCGATGCTCTCCATCGCCCTCAGCACCGTCCTCGTGCCGCCACTCGTCGCGGCCGCGGGCCGGGGGGACCGCGCCGGCGTGCGGTGGCAGGGCGACGCGATCGCCCGACGGCTCACCGCGATCTTCGTCGGCCTCTTCGGCGTCCTCGTCATCGTGAGCCCCCTCGCGGTCGCCGTCGTGTGGGGGCCGGAGTTCAGCGCCGCGGCCACCCTCCTGCCGATCCTGCTCGTCGCCGTGATGCTCACCTCCATCGCCCTGGGTGCCGCGACGACGCTCCAGTCCACCCGCGCGCGCGGTCCGCGGGCGGTGGCCTACCTCAACGTCGGGGGCCTGGTCGTCAGCCTCGTCGCGTGGCCGCTCCTCGCACCCACCCTCGGCACCACCGGCGTCGCGGTCGGCTACCTCGCCGGAGCCGGTGTCGCGTCGCTGGGGATGCTCGCCACCGTCTGGTGGGTCGAGCGTCAGCGATGGGTCGACCTCGCCGCAAAGCTCGTCGGTGGCACCGCGCTGTTCGTCGTCCTGGCCCTCCTCGCGCGCGAGGTCGACGGCGTGACAGGCGCGCTGGCCCAGCTGGGCGCGGCGACGGCATTCGGCCTCGTCTGGCTGGCCCTCAACCGCCGCGACGTCGCGGCGCTGTGGGCGACCCTCCGCGGGCGCAGCGCACCTCCCGCCACCACCTAGAATCGACGGGTGCCGCCGACCCTCACCGTGCTCATGACGACCTACCACGGCACCTCGGTCGAGGAGCTCGAGCGGTCGATCGCCTCCCTCGTGGGACAGACCCGGCCGGCCGACGAGCTCCTCGTCGTCGTCGACGGCCCCGTGCCCGAGCCGCTCGACACGGCGCTCGCCACCGCGGTCGCGGAGCACCCCGGCATCCGCGTCGAGCGGCTGCCCCGCAACCTCGGGAGCGGGCTGGCCTCGGCGCGCGGACTCGAGCTCGCGACCGGTGACTTCCTCGCGAGGCACGACGCCGACGACGTCTCCCTCCCCCCCCGGTTCGAGCGCGAGATGGCGGCGATCGAGGAGCACGGCCTCGACCTCGTCGGCTCCGCGATGCTCGAGTTCGAGCGGTCGCCCGACCACGTCGTCGGCGTGCGCACCAACCCGCGCACCCACGAGCAGATCGTCGCGCGCATGCGCCTCAACAACCCGATCAACAACCCCACGGTGGTCTTCCGCCGTCGGCTCGCCGTCGAGGTCGGGGGCTACGCCGACCTCCGCTACATGCAGGACTACGACCTCTTCGCCCGGCTCCTCGCGGCAGGCGCCCGCGCCGAGAACCTCGACGAGCCGCTCGTCCTGTTCAACGCCGGCGAGGGCATGATCTCCCGCCGCGGCGGCTGGCGGATGCTGCGCCACGAGTGGGACGTCCAGCGGCGCCTGATGGCGACCGGCACGATCGGTCCGGTGCTCCTCGTCCGCAACATGCTCGTGCGTGGTGCGTTCCGCATCATCCCGCCGAGCCTCCTCAGGCGCGTGTATGCCGTGCTCTTCCGCTCGCGGGGCACGGCACCGGAGGCCGCCGGATCCGTGGCCCGGGACGGGTCGGCATGAGCGCGGTCGAGCCGCTCCTCACCTGGGTCGTCGTGTCCTACGGCGGCGTCGACGACGCCGTGCGCCTCGTCGAGTCCTTCGGGGCCGACGCGCCGGTCGACGTCGTCCTGTGCGCCAACAAGCCGGGTGACACCGAACGCGCCACGACGGCCTTCGCCGACGAGCCACGCGTGCGCCTCCTCTCGTTCGAGGACAACCCCGGCTACCTGCCCGCGCTGAACCGCGCCCTGCCCCACGTCGACACGGCGCGCCCGGTCGTGCTCTCGAACTGCGACCTCGTGGCCGACCCGGGGCTCGTCGCGGAGCTGCTCGCCCAGGTCGACGCGTTCCCGGATGCCGGAGCGCTGGCCCCGGCCGTCATCGGGAGCCTCGGCCTCGACCAGAACCCCAACCTCCTGCGTCCTCCGTCGGCGCGGTGGCTCCGGGCGCTCGCCGCGGTGCACCGCGTGCCCCAGGTGGCCGACCTCCTGCTCCTCCGCAAGGAGGGCCACAGCTCCCGCACGGTGTCGGGCGCCGCCGCGGGGGACGCGATCTTCGCCGGCCACGGGTCGTGCGTCGTGCTCACCCCGCGGTTCTTCGCCGAGGGCGGGTCCTGCGACTACCCGTTCGCGCTCTTCGGCGAGGAGCTGTGGTTCGGCCGGGAGTGCTCCCGCATCGGCCTCACCGTGCGCTACGTCCCGAGCGCGGTCCTCCGGCACACCGAGCACGCGGCCACGGGCCGGCGACGGCGCGGCGCCGTCGCCCGGGTGAAGTACGACGGCCTCCGCTACTGGGCCCGCGCGGCGCAGGAGGCCGGGTGGTGACCACGTCCCCGGCGCCTGCGCGGCGCTGGGCGGCCTGCACCGTAGGCTGTCCGCGATGAGCAGCGCCGACCCGACGAACGCCGACGTCTGGCTCGTGGTCCCCCTCTTCAACGAGGAGACCGTGATCGCCGACGTCGTCCGCGACGCCCGGCGTGCCTTCCCGAATGTCGTGGTCGTCGACGACGGCTCGTCCGACCACGGCGCGGACGCGGCTGAGGCCGCCGGTGCGGTCGTCGTCCGCCACCCCGTCAACCTCGGTCAGGGAGCGGCCCTGCAGACCGGGTTCGAGTACGCCCGGAGCGTCCCCTCGATGCGGTGGGTCGTGACGTTCGACGCCGACGGCCAGCACCAGGTCTCCGACGTGCTCGAGATGCTCGAGAAGGCACGGGCCGAGGACCTCCAGGTCGTGTTCGGGTCACGGTTCCTCGACGACCGCACGACGCCCAGCCTGATGAAGAAGGTCGTACTGCGGCTCGCCGTCGGCTACACGAACCTCACGACCGGCACGAAGCTGACGGACGCGCACAACGGCCTGCGGGTCATGCGGCGCGACGTCGTCGAGCGCCTCGACATCACCCAGAACCGGATGGCGCACGCCTCCGAGCTCGTGGCCCAGATCGGCGAGATGAAGGTGCGCTACGGCGAGAGCCCGGTGCACATCCTCTACACCGACTACTCGACGTCCAAGGGCCAGTCCCTGTGGAACTCCGTCAACATCCTCGTGGAGCTGATCCTGCGATGAACATGGTGCTCATCCAGGTCGTCCTCATCGTCGTCGTCTTCGCGGTCGTGGCGCGGTTGTTCCGTTCGAGGGGGGCACGGGCGCAGGCGATCCGGCGCATCGGCCTCGTCGTCTTCGCCGTCTTCGCCGCCGTCTCCATCCTCTTCCCCGAGCTCTGGAACAGGATCGCCCAGCTCGTCGGGGTCGGCCGTGGCACCGACATGGTGCTCTACGCCCTCGTCGTGGCGTTCCTCAGCTTCACGGTGACGACGTACCTCCGCTTCCGCGACCTCGAGAACAACTACACGCGGCTGGCCCGGCGGATCGCGCTCTCCGAGGTCCACGACCCGCGGACGAGCGACGACGACACGACCTCGTGAGGGTCGACGCCGCGCTGGAACGCCCGACGCCGGGGGTCATCGCAGCCCTCGTCGACAAGGCCGGGCGCCCGTTGATGGGGCTCCTCGGAGGAGTGGGGATGACACGCGTCCCCCGGGCGGTGGTCAGCCCCTCGCTGTCCCCTGGTCCTCGTTGTAGCGCGCGAGGACCTCATCCATCGGACCGTCCATGACGAGCTGACCAGCGCGAAGGTAGAGGCCGCGAGTGCCGAAGCGCTTGAGGTCGCGCTCGGAGTGCGACACGAGGAACAGGGTGCGGCCCTCGGACAGCAAGCTCTCCATCCGGGTATAGCACTTCTCGCGAAACGCCTTGTCCCCCACCGCCAGTACCTCGTCCACGAGGAAGATCGGCTCATCGAGCGAGGAGATGACTGCGAAGCCCAGCCGCACCTGCATGCCTGACGAGAGGTGTCGGTAGGGACGGTCGAGCGCGGCCCGGACCTGAGGTCCGGCGAAGTCGACGATGCTCTCGAAGCGCTCCTCGATCTGGTCCTTGGAGAGGCCGTGGAGACCTGCCTGGACGTAGAGGTTGTCGCGGCAGGTCAGCTCCCCGCGGAACCCACCGGTGAGCTCGATGAGGGGAGCGACCCCCCCGTCGACCTGAACGCTGCCCTCATCTGGGAGAAGGACGCCGGCGATGATCTTGAGCAGCGTGCTCTTGCCGCTGCCGTTGCCTCCGACGAGACCGACGGCTTCCCCCTTGCGGATGTCGAAGCCGATGTCGCGCAGTGCCCAGAAGGTCTCGTTCGTCGCGCCGGCGCGACGGTTGAACAGGATCTCGCGCACCTGCACCTTGCGTCGGCGCGACGTGTAGAACTCGACGCCGACGTCCTTGGCACTGATGACGAAGCTCATCGCTCAGATCTCCTTCAGGACGGCGCGTTCGAGCCGCGAGAAGACAGTCAGCCCGACGACCAGCAGCGCCACACCCATACCGGCGCTCATGGCGACGTCGACCCAGGAGACCCCCCGTTCGAACAGCCCACCGCGGTAGAGCGACAGGATGCCGTTGAGGGGGTTCAGGAAGAGAACGGCCCGGAGGGCGTCGGGGACTGAGTGGGTGCCGTACAGCACCGGGGAGAGGTAGAGCATGAAGCGCAGGACGATCCGCACGACCCGCTGCATGTCGGTGGCGAGCACGGTGATCGGCGCAAGGGTGAGCCCGAGGCCCACGAGCAGCACGAACTGGAGGACGACTCCCAGCGGGAAGAGCACCAGCTCCCAGTCGAGCTGCACCTGTCCCCGGATCAGGTAGAAGACGACGAAGCCGATGAGGATCGGCAACGAGAGGATGAACTCGATCCCCTTGGCGATGACGCAGCGGATGACCCAGACCTCGCGCGGGAGGTTGGTCGACCGCACGAGGCGGGCCTCCTGGATGAGGCTCTTCGTCGTGTCCGTGACCGACGCGGTGAACCACTGCCAGCCGAGGAGCCCCGAGAGCAGGTAGAGGAAGTAGGGGGAGTCCGCGACCCTGTCAGCCGCGTTGAAGATGAAGTTGAAGACGACGAAGTACACGGCCGCCATGAGGAGGGGGTCGAGCACCGTCCAGACGTAGCCGAGGATGCTGCCGGAGTATCGAACTCGAAGGTCGCGCTCGACGAGCGTCATGAGGATCTCGCGACGGCGCAGCACCGCCCCGATCCGCTTGATCAACGCGGTGACCTCGATTCGGCGTGGGCGTGGCGTGACGCAGGGCACCGGGCACGGCGCCGTCGCGAGGATACGGCACCCGCGGGGCACGGCATACGACGACTCATCAGATCGTCCGGGCGAGCCTGAGGACGCCGTCCTCGTCGCGCAGGAGGCCGTCCGCCACCAGCGTGGCCCGCAGCTTCTCGTACTCGCCCGGGTCCCCGTGCGCGAAGTGACCGAGCCTCGTGAGGAAGAGCGCCACGGACCGGAAGCTGCGGGTGATGACGAGGTTGGGGGTCCCCGTCGTGCAGTTGAACTCGGTGACCGGCGTGCGCCAGTCGCCGTAGTTCTCGGTGAGGTAGCGATCGGCATCCGCGGGCCCGAGCACGGGCACCCCGCCGAGGGTGTAGTCGGCGAGGTCGAAGACGCTGTTCTCCCAGCGGTGGATCGACGAGCCGTGCCAGAGCACGTCGCCGTCGCGGTGGTGGACGAACACGTCGACGTTGATGCCGTTCTCGTGGATCAGCTTGACGAGGGCGAGCGAGCGCTCGACGGAGCAGCGTCCGGGCTCGGTCTCGACGACCTCCTGGGCGTCGTCGACCTTCTTGACGACGAACCGGGGTGAGCGACCGAGCTGCTCGATCATCGCGTCGAGCACCTCGGGGTGCTCGGGGTCCGCCGTGATCCCCACGTCGATGTCGTAGTCGTGGGCGAGGAAGCCGCCCTCGCGGACGATGCCGAGGAAGGTGCCCGAGATGACGTACCAGCGCCACTCCTCCACGGGGAGGGCGGCGGCGAGGTCCGCGAGCGCGGTTCGGGCGTCCTCGACCGAGAAGTCGCCCTCGCGCTCGGAGAACGGACCCGACGGCTCGCCCTGAGCCGTGCTGATGAGCGGCAGCAGCTCGTCGGCGCGACGCTGGAAGTCGGCCCTGAGGTCCTCGATGTCGTGGGCTCCGGCATCGAGCTGCGCGTGGATGCGGGCCGCCCTCACGAAGAGGTCGTCCGCGCGCCAGAGGTGCTCGGGAAGGTGGCGACGGCGTGACGCGATGAAGGCGTCCAGCGCGTCCAGGTCGGCCGGCTCGGCACCCAGCGTGAAGTCGAAGAAGTCGTCGGTGACCGTCTCCACCCCGGGCCAGCCGCGCCGCAGCACCCAGCCGGCGAGGCGGAACGCGTACTTCGTCTCGTCGTCGACGAACTGCGTGCGCACGAGCCGGGCGATGGCTGGCCGGCCGGTGACGGCGAGCGTGCCGGCATACGCGGCGGCACCCACCCCGTGACGGAAGGTCGGCGAGTGCGACCGGTTGAGGAAGTTCAACAGGCCGTAGGACTTCGCGACCCTCACGTGGCCCCGATGGCCCGGTAGAACTCAGTCATCGCATCGTCGTTGTACCGCTGGGGGTCGAAGGGCGGGTTGGGCACCTCGCCACGCACAGCGGCCGCCATCCCTGCTGTCAGTGCCTCGTCGGAGCGCTCGACGACAAGCCCCGTGCCCGGCGGGACCGCCCCGGCAACGGAACCGAAGGCGGTCGAGACCACTGGCAGGCCGAGGACTCTGGCCTCGAGGATGACCATCGGCTGGCCCTCGTAGTCACTCGACAGGACGAACGCGTCACACTCGGCCATGAGTGCCCACGGGTTGTGCAGCAGGCCCGTGAAGTGGACCGCACGCGACACCCCGAGACTGGCCGCGAGCATCTGGGCGGCCTCCAGGAGCGGGCCGTCCCCGATGACGACCAGCTCGGCGTCGTCGTGCTCGGCATGCAGCGCCGCGAACGCTCGAAGGAGCCGGGCGTGGTTCTTCTCCGGAGACACCCGACCCACCGTCACGAACCTCGTGCCGCCCGCGTGAGGAGGCACAGCGGCCAGCGCGAGCCGCCTGGCAATCTCTCCTTGGAGGTGGGGCACGGCGTGCTGCAGGGCGAGGACGTCAGGAGTCGGCAGGAGCTCGTCCGCGCCCTCGTCGTCCGACGGCAGGAGCTCGAGGACGTGATCGCCGGGCCATGACCGTGCCGCCTCTGGGTCGCCTGCCGCAGCGGCCAGGATGCCCTGAGCGTCGATCGTGTTCCGTGCGAACTCGAACTTCGAGCGTGGTGCGTAGTCCGCGAGCCGCTCCGCGTTGATGTCCCTCAGCGCCTCGCTGACGGACACCAGGTTGTCGTAGAAGCGGTAGGACGAGAAGACGGCACCCAGATGGTGCTCGAACGGGCGAGCGCCGTCGACCATCCGCATCTGGTCCGCCTTGAGATCGTTGTGCAGCCAGATCGAGCGATGGGAGGTCGGGGCCTCGGCCATCAGGAAGGACCAGAACGGCGAGTAGCCGCTGAAGTCGACGAGGTGGTCGAAACGCGCGGAGCCGACACAGCGTCGCCATTCGGCGTTGAGCAGGGTGAGCATCTTCTGCAGCTGTTCGGGGGACATGTGACCGCCCTTCTGGAGCAGCCGCCGCCGTTTGCTGCGGTGGGCCTTCCCGGTGGTGAAGCGGCCGATGCGGGCCAGCCGACGCACCTCCGGCGGGATCCGACCGGCGTTGATCGCCCTGTCCCCGCTGCCGGAGTGTCGGTACACGGCGGTCACGTCGAACCGGGAGTGGTCGATGTTGCGCAGGAGGTTGATGGCAGATGTCGTGATTCCGTTCGACTTCATCCCACCGACGTACACGAGCATCGTCGTCCGACCGTCGTGCCGCACGGGTTCGACCGACATTCCCTCCGTCTTGCCGCGCCACACGACGTCAACGACGCGCTTCGCGGCGTGCCCGTCGTCCTTGGCGGCGAATCGGTCGACAGCCGAGCGGCGAGCCTGGGCGTGGGTCAGCAGAGGGTCGAGCGCCGATCCCGAGCCGACGGCCAGGATGCGGTCGGACGCGGCCTCCAGGTCCGTGAGCAGCGGGCCGGGCAGCTCGTCCTCCGCCAGGTACAACCCGCGGGACGCGGAGTACGCCTCGAGGTCGGGCGCGTAGAGGACGATCGGCAGCTGGGTGACGAGTGCGTCGAAGAGGATGCTGCTGAAGTCGGTGACGAGGGCGTCGGCGACGCCGAGGACCACGTTCGTGGGGATCTCGTTGGGCACGAGCCGGCCGGCGAGCTCGGGGTGCGACCGGGCCAGGTCATACACCTGCTGGTGCACCTTGAGCACCACCCGGTACGACGCGCCGAGGCGGTCAGCCAGCTGCTGGCCCCGGGCCAGCAGCTGGAGGGCATCGTCCGAGGGGTCGGCGAACGAGGCCCCCCGCCAGGTGGGTGCGTAGAGGACGATCCGCTCCGCGCCCGTGCCGAGATCGAGCCCCGCCGCCATCAGGTGCTGTCGCACCTCGGATCGCTCCGCGGGGTCGAGGGCCTGCCGGTCCGTCCTCGGGTTGCCCTCCTCGATGATGAGCCCGGGATAGACGTTGAGCAGCCGGTAGGCCGACTCGTACATCGTGCTCGTCATGTAGGGACCGCTGGAGAGCAGGTAGTCGGACATGAGGAAGTTGCGCAGGACGTTCCGGGTGGCTGTCGTCTCACCCGGCTCGTCGTGACCCATCCGCTTCAGCGGGGTGCCGTGCCACGTGTTGAGGTAGACCTGCTCGGCCCGCTTGGCGAACGCCGGCGGGAACGTCGCGTTGTTGACCAGGAACCCGGACGTCGCCAGCGCCTTGACGTACGCGTAGCTACCGTGCCGCACGATCGAGACCCTGGGGTGTGCCTCGATCTCTCGCACGTGTGCCGTCAGCTCGACGTCCTCGCCGAGGACCCACACGTGGTGAAGGTGCTGCAGGTCCTCGGCGGCGAGGAGCTCGCGAAAGATGGCCTCGGGGTGGCACAGGACCCCGCTGCCTCCGAATGCCTCGTACAGGACGACGTCCGGCCGCACCGGCAGCCTGGCCGTCGCGTGGTACCACTCGTTGCGGATCGCCTTCCCCACCCGCCGCGGCAGCTTGAGCAGGCTGTCGGCGGCGCTTCGAACTTCGGGCATGCGGGAGCGTCTCCTGGACGGGGGTCGGGGGCGGCTGGTGCAGTCTACCCGGGGGTTCGGGGTCACCATGCCCGTCGCGTACCCTCGCACCGTGCTGAACCCCGGTACTCACGACTGGTCCGACGCGATGCTGCCCGCTGCTGTGGCGCTGGTTCTGCTGCTTGTCCCCGGGTTCGTCCCGCTCGTTCTCATCGGGCTCCGGCCGACGCTGGCCGTAGCCGCCGCGCCCGCACTGTCGACAGGGATCGTCGTCGTGTCCGGGAGCGTCGCCACCGCCCTGCACCGACCGTGGTCAGCCAGCGCCCTCATCGTCGGCACCGCCGCGGCCTGGCTCGTGGCGGTGGCGGCATGGTTCGGCTTGCGGGTCGCCCGGGGGTGGCGGGGCCCGGGAGAGGACGGGGTCGCCGACCCACCGGGGGTGGGTGCGTCATCGGGGGCGGGTGAATCATCGGGCCGCGAGACGCCACGCTGGGCGTCGGCGACAGCCCTCCTCCTGGGCACAGCGACAGCGGCGCTCATCGTCGGAACGGTTCTCACTCGCTCGGCGGACACACCGGAGGAGTTCCCGCAGCACCCGGACACGATCTTCCACCTGGGCGTCACCCAGTGGATGGCCGAACACCGGGACATCTCCTACCAGCACGGCACGAGCTTCACCCGTGGTCCGGTGACGTCCGGATACCCCATCGGGATGCACTCCGTGGCGGCTTCGGTGTCGCAGTTCACCGATACGCCTGCGGTGGTGGCCATCTCCGCCGTCGTCATCGTCACCGCCGGGGTCATCTGGCCCCTGGGCATGGGGGTGCTGGCCCGCACCGCCTTCGGTGGCGCTGCGGCCGCCGGGGTGGGCGCCGTGACGAGCGTCATGTTCGTCGCCTTCCCGTTCATGCTCATGGGATTCGGCGTCCTGTGGGCCAACTTCTACGGTCAGGCCCTGCTGCCGGGCGTTCTGGTCCTGGGGCTGGGCGTGACGGCGGCACTGGCCCCGAACCTCGGGCCGACCGACGGTGTCGGACGCTCGCTCGTCGCCGCCCTCGTCTGCCTCCCGGGACTGGCCCTGGCCCATCCGCAGGCGGTGATCACGGGAGGCGTGTTCCTCGCTGCGGCAACCCTCGTCGCGGCAGCCCGCCGACTCCGGTCTGCCCGGGACACTCGGTGGCGGCGCCTGCCGATGTGGGTGGTCTCCGGAGCGCTGGTGCTGGGCGCGGCGGCGTCGCTCGTCATCGTCCCTGGAAGCATGAAGGCCACTGGTGCGCCCGGGCCGGAGATGAGCGTCTCCGACGCGTTGCAGGACGTCGCAGGCTTCGCGCCCCGTGTCGCGACACCGGCCTTCCTGCTCGGGGTCGCGGTGGTGATCGGCTGTGTCGCCATCTTCGTGTGGTTCCGCTCGGCGTTGTGGGTCTTCCTGACCCTGGTCCTGCTCGTCACGGCCTACTACCTCAACGTCGCAGTCGACACGCCGACTGCCCGGCTGCTCACCTGGCCCTGGTACAACAACGCCATCCGGCTCGCCGCCGTCGGAGTACTCCCGGCGGCGCTCACGGCCGCGGCCGCGATCTTGGGCCCCGCTCGGTTCGTCGGGCGCCGGCGCGGCTGGGCCTGGGAAAGCGCTCTGGCCGCGGTGGTCGTCGCGATGCTCGTGCTCCCGCAGTCGGCCTGGGTGGGTCGTGACGTGAGATGGCTTCGTCCCTACTTCCACCCAGGCGTCGAGCGGTCCTGGGCCAGCCCACAGGAGCTCGCGAGCCTTCACGAGCTCGCGGGTCGACTCCCTCACGGAGCCGTGGTCGCTGCCGACCCGTGGAAGGGCGGCACGTACATGTACGTCGTCGGAGGGACGACCATGCTCTGGCCCACCGAGAAGGCGAACACCACCCCTGACCTCCGGCTGCTCGGACTGCGCCTGGACAAGGTCGGCGAGGACCCGGAGGTGTGCCGAACGGCCCGCGCCCACGGGGTCACCCACGCCCTCACGGGCGGGGTTCCCTTCCTCTGGGGCGGAAGCCGCTCACGTCGGCAGTTCGTCGGCGTCGAGGCGGTCGCCACCTCCCCCGCGTGGCGGGAAGTAGCGGCATCCAAGCCCTACCGGCTGTACGAGATGGTGGCCTGCGCCGACTGAACCACCCCCCCGTCACCCCACGGAGCAGACGGTGGCCAGGTCGGAGGTGTTGGCGTCCGGGTCGGCCGCCGGGCTCTCCATGACGGCCTGCTTCTTCGGCTTCGCAGGCTTCGACGTGGCGGTCGCCGTCGGAGCGGATGCCGTGGTGCCGGCCTTCGGGGCCTCGGCCGCGGCCTCGTCCTGCTCCTCGGCGGCCCTGATCGCCGAGTCGACGGCGCGGTGGACCACCGCCGGGTCGTAGCTCCACGGCTTGATGAGCGGCGGGACGAAGTTCACCGACGTGATCTTCTGCTGCTTGGTGCGCACCGCGAGGTCCGCGAGGCTGGCGAGGGCGCCCTGCGGGATGTCGGTGCGGAACACGCCCTTGGTGGCCTTGGCGATGTCCCCGAAGTGGAGGAGCACCGTCTGCGGGTCGAGCTGGCGGACCATGGCCGTGACGACGCAGCGCTGGCGCGCCATCCGCTCGTAGTTCGTCGAGTTGGCGCGGCTGCGGGCGTACCAGAGTGCGTGGTAGCCGTCGAGGTGCTGGTTGCCGGCCTTGATCCAGCCCTTGATCTCGTGCTGCGACCCGATGGGGGTGCGGCGCTGCACCGCGATGTCGAGGCCGCCGACGGCGTCGACGAGGCTGCGGAAGCCCTTGAGGTCGACGAGCACGTAGTACTGGATGTCGAGGCCGGAGAGGGCCTCGACCGCCTCCGTGGTCGCGACGAGCCCGGGGTCCCCGGTGCCCTTGGGGAACTCGCTTGCGTGGTCGGTGCCCCACGTGTAGAGGCCGTTGAGCAGACACTCGTCTCCGCAGGTCCAGCCCTCGGGCATCAGCCCGGCCATGACCGAGCCGGGGCGGAACCTGATGTTCTCGGTCTCGCGGGAGAACCCGAAGAGCACCGCTCGCCCCGTCTCGGCGTCGACGCTCGCGAGCTGGATGCTGTCGGGCCGCAGCCCGGTGCGCCCGACACCACTGTCGCCCCCCAGGAGCAGGATGTTGTAGCGGCCGTCGACCGCGCCGACCGCGTCCCCCGAGGCGAACACCGACGTCATGGCGGCGCGTGCCGCACCGACGTTCACCCCGGCATACACGGCGCCGCCGGGCAGGACGACGAGCAGCATGACGAGGAGCACGAGGAGGCCGCGGCGGTCCCGCTGGGGGAGCCGGTCCGGCCGCCCCAGGCGCCAGGCGTCCACGAGCACCACGGCCCACAGCGCGGCGAAGCCGAGGAGCACGAACTGGAGCACGGCGAGGGTCCAGCGGTGCGTGACCAGGGTCAGGGCCGCCGAGCGGCTGACGAACGCGAGCAGGCCGACGAGCGCGACCGCGCCGATCATGCCCAGCCAGACCCGGAGTGCGAGGCGCCCCAGCGCCCGGTTGCCCGCCGCCAGCTGCGCGGTCCCGGGGAGGACGGCCGAGAGGAGGAGGAGGGTGACGGCCCGGCGCCGGTTCCGCTTGACGTCCTGCGGAGCGCGGGTGTCGACACGGATCGGGGCGTCGACAGCCTCGCGCTCGAGCACGGCCGAGCCGCGCAGTGGTCCCATGGCGGCTAGTTTCGGTGCCCGGTGCGCTCCGCTGAGCGAGGCGCGCCGGTGCGCCCGCGGGGGCTCAGGCGTCGCTCAGCCGGGCTTGGCACACTGGAGGGCCGACCCCACGCCTTCCGGAGAGCCCCACCAGCCCATGAGCGACGACCATGCACGGCCGATCCCCCAGGGTCGCCCCGTGCCCCCGGCCGACGACGACGTCTACGTCGTGGACACCCGCCGCCGGCCCCGGACGGCCCGAACGGCGGCGGAGGCCGCCCCGGCGCGACCACGGTCCGCCTCCCGGCCCGCATCTCGGCCCGCTGCGGAGCCGCTGCCGACCAGTGGCCCGGACGCCGCGGCATACGACGAGCTCGGACGTCCGGTCCCACCCTCGGGCCCCCGCCCCCCGGCACCGTCGCGAGCGCCCCGCCGCCCCGGTGGCCGGCGCCGCGTGGGCCGGGCGCTGCTCCTCGTCCTCCTCGCCTGGGTCGCGTTCGTCGTCGTGACGCCGGTGCACGCGTGGTCGCAGGTCAGCCGGGAGGACACCACGCCCGCGGGCGACCGCCCCGCGGACGCCGACGGCCACACCTACCTGCTCGTGGGCACGGACAGCCGTGAAGGGCTGACGGCCGCCGAGCGCAAGGCCTTGGGCGTCGGCGGTAACGCATCCGGTCGCCGGACCGACTCGATCATCCTCGTGCACACGCCCGGGGGGTCCGGGAAGCCGGTGCTCATCTCGGTCCCCCGGGACAGCTACCTGCCGATCCCCGGGCACGGCCGCAACAAGGTCAACGCCGCCTTCGCCATCGGCGGCCCGAAGCTCCTCGCGCAGACGCTGGAGAAGGCCACCGGCCTGCCGATCGACGGGTATGTCGAGATCGGCTTCGGCGGGTTCGCCGGTGTGGTCGACAGCCTCGACGGCGTCGAGGTGTGCGTGAAGCGCTCCATCAAGGACGCCAAGGCGCACATCGACCTCAAGAAGGGCTGCCAGACCCTCGACGGCAAGAACGCGCTCGGCTACGTCCGGGCGCGCTACTCCGACCCCAAGGGCGACCTGGGGCGGGCCGAGCGCCAGCGCCAGTTCCTCGGGGCGGTCATGAAGAAGGCGGCGACCCCGGCGACGGTCCTCATCCCGTGGCGCTGGTGGGGCTTCACGCACACCGCCGCGTCGAGCGTCGTCATCGGCGAGGACACCTCGCTCCTCGACACGTGGCGGATCCTGTCCACGATGCGCAAGGTGTCCTCCGACGAGGCGCTGAGCCTCGTCGTGCCGCTGTCGTCGACCGGCACGACGACGCCCGCGGGCAGCTCGGTGATCTGGGACTCGGAGCGTGCGAAGGCCCTCTTCACGATGCTGCACGACGGTGAGCCGCTCGAGAAGCCGCCCGCCGGCACCGACGGCACGCCCAGCGGTCGGTGAGCCGGCTGGTGACCGGCCGGTGAGCCGGCTGGTGACCGGTCGGTGAGCCGGCTGGCCCGGTCGTCCCGGACGGACCATGCCGTCGACGGAGCCCGTGTGACACGCCGACGGGCCTCCGGGAACCCCGGCGCCTGACCGAGCGGACCGGCATTCCCCGTTAGGATCCGGCCCGCCAGTGAACAGGTGGACAGGGCTGCCACGAGCAGGACCGCGCCCGACCAGCCGGACCCCTGACGGACCACGACCAGCGAGGAGGAGAGTGAGCAGCACCGACGAGCGGCTCACGCCCTCGCCGACCGGTTCGGGGTCCGACCACAGCACCCCCGTGACCCGGCGGGACATCCACCGGAGGCCCGCACGACGGCGGCTCCGCCTGGGCGTCATCCTCGTCGTCGCCGGCCTCGCCCTCGGCGCAGGGGGCAGCGCCTTCGCGGCCTGGCGGCTCGACGCCAACATCTCGAGGATCGACGTCACCGCGGCCATCGGCACCGACCGGCCGACCGAGCAGCCCGGCACCGCGGACGCCGTGAACCTCCTCCTTGTCGGGTCCGATACCCGCGAGGGCGAGGGCAACGACGCCTACGCCGACAACGACGGCCAGGACGGCGCGCAGTCCGACACCAACCTGCTCGTCCACGTCTCCGCCGACCGCACCTCGGCCACCGTCGTGTCGATCCCCCGCGACTCGATGGCACCCGGGCCGCCGGCGTGCTCGCCGACCGCTCCCAAGGACCAGTGGGTCATTCGGCAGTGGAACCAGAACTACCGCAAGGGGGGCACCGGCTGCCTCATCCGCGCGCTCGAGGGCAACACCGGCCTGCGGATCGACCACTACGCCGTCGTCGACTTCCGCGGGTTCAAGCAGATGGTCGACGCCCTCGGCGGGGTCGAGGTGTGCACGACGACGGCGATCGACGACTCGCACACCCACCTCCGGCTCCGGCCCGGGCGCCACACGCTCGACGGCCGCCAGGCCCTCCAGTACGTCCGCACCCGCAAGTCGGTGGGCGACGGCTCGGACCTCGGCCGGATCACGCGCCAGCAGGGGTTCCTCGCGTCCGTCATGCAGGAGGCGACCTCGACGCACCTCCTCGTCCAGCCCACCAGGCTCTACGCCTTCCTGGATGCCGCCACGAGGTCGCTCACGACGGACCCCGAGCTCGGCGTCGGCACGATGAGCGACCTCGCCTCGAGCGTGAAGGGCATCGGCCTCGACGAGATCCAGTTCGTCACCGTGCCGAACGAGCCGTTCGCCCCCGACCCCAACCGCGTGCAGTGGACGGCGTCCGCAGAGCAGATCTGGTCCGCCCTGCGGGAGGACCGGCAGGTGGGCGCTCCCGCGAAGAAGCCCGCGGTCACCGCCCCCCAGGAGTCCCTCACCGTGTCGCCCGCGGACATCCCGGTCGACGTCGTCAACGCGACGACGGTCCAGGGGCTGGCTCGGCAGGCCCGGGCCGCGCTGCTCGTCCAGGGGTTCACCGACGTCACCCGGTCGACGGTCGCCCCTGCCCCGGCCGGTCAGGAGGGCGCGCTCGTCGAGTACTCGGGACACGACGCGGAGGCGGCGCGCACGGTCGCGGCGGCCTTCCCGGGCGCCACCGTGCGCGCGGCAAGGGGGTTGGGCCCCCGGGTCCGGGTCACCCTCGGGCCTGGCGCGCCGAAGGTGGTCGAGGTCCCCAACCGGCTGGGCACGACACCGCTCCCCACGCAGTCGATCACCGCGAGCCCCGCGCCGGTCGAGGCGATCGAGACACGCAAGGCCAGCACCGACATCTGCTCCTGACCCGACCTCCCCGACTTCGTCTGTCAGGGTGCTGCCGACACGCCGCCGCGCGGCGTGTCGGCGGCACCGTGCCAGAAAGAGTCGGTGAGTCGGGGGGTCGGGGTCGGGTGGGGCGGGGTTGGGGGGGAGCCGGGGGCGGGGTCAGCTCTTGAGGAGCTGCCGTGCCATGACGATGCGCTGCACCTGGTTGGTGCCCTCGTAGATCTGGGTGATCTTCGCGTCGCGCATCATCCGCTCGAGGGGGAAGTCGCGCGTGTAGCCGGCCCCGCCGAGCAGCTGCACGGCATCCGTCGTGACCTTCATCGCCACGTCGGAGGCGTAGCACTTCGCCGCCGCGCCGAAGAAGGGCAGGTCGGCGTCGCCGCGCTCCGACTTCGCCGCGGCGACGTAGACGAGCTGGCGGGCGGCCTCGAGCTCCATCGCCATGTCGGCGAGCATGAACTGCACGCCCTGGAAGTCCGCGACCGCCTTCCCGAACTGGCGCCGCTCCTTGACGTAGGCGAGGGCCTGGTCGAGCGCGCCCTGGGCGATGCCGACGGCCTGCGCGCCGATCGTCACCCGGGTGTGGTCGAGGGTGGCGAGCGCGAGCCTGAGGCCGGCGTCGACCTCGCCGACCACGCGGTCGCCGGGGATGCGGCACCGCTCGAAGTGGAGCTCGCGGGTCGGGCTGCCCTTGATTCCGAGCTTGCGCTCCTTCTCGCCGAACGTGAAGCCCTCGTCGTCCATCTCCACGACGAATGCCGTGATGTTGTGGCCGCGCGCGCCCTCCGGGTCGGTGACCGCGAGCACCGTGTAGAACTGTGAGACACCGGCATTCGTGATCCAGGACTTCTGCCCGTTGAGCACCCAGTCGTCCCCGTCGCGCACGGCCTTGCACTTCATGGCGGCGGTGTCCGAGCCGGCCTCGCGCTCCGACAGGCCGTACGAGAACGTCGTCTCGCCCGCCGCCAGGGGCGTGAGGTAGCGCTTCTTGAGGTCGTCGCTGCCGGCGAGGATGACCGGCATCGAGCCGAGCTTGTTGACCGCCGGGATGAGCGAAGCCGACGCGTCGACCCGGGCCAGCTCCTCGATGACGATGCACGTGGCGAGCGCGTCCGCCCCGACGCCGCCGTACTCCTCGGGCACGTGCGGTGCGAAGAAGTCGCTCGCCACGAGGGCGTCGTGGGCCTCCTGGGGATAGCGGGCCTCCTCGTCGACGACCGCCGCGAAGGGCGCGATCTTGTCCTCGGCGACCGCGCGCACCGCCTCCCGGATCGCCTCGTGGTCCTCGGAGAGCCGGTAGGTGTCGAAGTCCGGGTTGCCGCTCATGCCCTCATGTTACTGACCGGTATGCCGCGTGCCCACCGGTGTCGCCCGGGTCACCTCGTGCGCGCCACCACCACGCGACCGGGAGGGTGGGCACCACCGCCCTCACCGACCGTGCATGAAGTGCCAGAGGTTGCTGTGCTCCTCGCGACCGATGAACGCCGGCATCACCTCGCGCTCGAACAGCTCGACGCCCGAGAGGTCGAAGGCCTGCTCGACGAAGTACGTGATGGCATACCCCAGCCCACGGGACTGCAGGTCGGTCAGGGCCTCCACGACCTGTTCCGGGGTGCCGACGAGCGGTCCTCTCTCGAACTCCCGCACGGTCGACGCGACGACGTCCTCGGGCAGGCCGGCTGAGGTGTAGTGGTCGCGGATCCACTCGATCCGCTCGCGCACCTCCGCCTCGTCGCGCCCGATGACGACGTTGTAGTCAGCGGTCCGGACGATCTCGTCGAAGTCCCTTCCGATCGCGTCGCAGTGGGCCCGCAGCACCTCGCTCTTGGCGCTGAACTCCTCGGCGTTCGTCGAGAAGTTCGTGTAGTCGGCGTACTCGGCCGCGATCCGGAGCGTCTTGCGCTCGCCACCGCCCGCGATCCACAGCGGGATGCCGTTGCGCGGGCTGCCTGCCACGCTGTCGCCCTGGAGCGGGCGGGGGAAGCACATGGCGCCGTCGACGGAGTAGTGCTCCCCGGCATACGTGGCACGGCCGGTGGTCCACATCTGGCGCATGATCTCGGCGCCCTCGCGCAGCGCCTGGAGCCGCTGCCCCGCCGTGGGGAACCCGTAGCCGTAGGCGCGCCACTCGTGCTCGTACCAGCCGGCGCCGATGCCGACCTCGAGGCGTCCCTCGGAGATGACGTCGACCGTCGCCGCCACCTTCGCGAGGTATGCCGGGTTGCGGTAGCCCATGCACGTGCACATCTGGCCCAGCCGGACCCGCCCCGTCACACCGGCGAAGGCGGCCATGAGGGCCCAGGCCTCGTGGGTCGCCTCCTCGGCCGGGAGCGGTCGGGTGTGCAGGTGGTCGTAGACCCAGATCGACGACCAGTCCTCGATGCCGTCGGCCCGCCGTGCCAGCCCCGCCATGACGCCCCAGTGCTGGGCCGCGTCGATGCCGACGAGGTCGTGTCGCCAGCCCTGGGGGATGAACAGTCCGAACTTCATGGAGGTCCTCTCGGTTGCCGGGCCGGTGCCGTGACGGACCGGTGGTGCGTGCGCGGCGGCGTGCCGGCCACCTGTGCGCCGGGATGCGCGTCACTCCACCCAACTCTGCCGCGGTCCGCGACGCAACCTCCCGCCCCGTATCGTTGCTCGGCGTGAGCCACACCATCTGCGTCGTCGGAACCTCCTACGTCGGGCTGTCCATGGCCGTCCTCCTCGCCGAGCACCACGACGTCGTCGCCTACGACATCGACGAGCGCCGCCTCGAGCAGATCAAGGCCCGCCGCAGCCCGATCTCGGACCCCGACATCGAGGACCGGCTGGCCCACCACGACCTGCGGCTCACCACCACGGCGGACAAGGACGAGGCGTATGCCGGTGCCGAGTTCGTCGTCGTCGCCACCCCGACGAACTACGACGAGCGGACGAACTACTTCGACACGAGCAGCGTGGAGCAGGTGGTCGGCGACGTCGTCGCGGTCAACCCCGACGCCACGGCGGTCATCAAGTCGACGGTCCCCGTGGGCTTCACGGCGGGCCTCCGCCGGCGACTCGGCAGCGAGGACATCGTCTTCTCCCCCGAGTTCCTGCGGGAGGGCAGGGCCCTGCACGACAACCTCCACCCGTCGCGGATCATCGTGGGCGACCGAGGGCCCCGGGGGCAGCGGTTCGCCGGGTTGCTGGCCGAGGCGGCCCTCGACGAGGACGTGCCCGTGCTCCTCACCGACAGCACCGAGGCCGAGGCGATCAAGCTGTTCGCCAACACCTACCTCGCGATGCGGGTCGCCTACTTCAACGAGCTCGACACGTATGCCGCGACCCACGGCCTCGACACCCGCCAGATCATCGAGGGCGTCGGCCTCGACCCGCGGATCGGCGCGCAGTACAACAACCCCTCGTTCGGCTACGGCGGCTACTGCCTGCCCAAGGACACCAAGCAGCTGCTCGCCAACTACGCCGACGTCCCGCAGACCCTCATCAGCGCGATCGTCGCCGCGAACACGACCCGCAAGGACTTCGTCGCCGCCGACATCGTCGCGCGCGGACCGAAGGTCGTCGGCATCCACCGGCTCATCATGAAGGCCGGCTCCGACAACTTCCGGTCGAGCAGCGTCCAGGGCGTCATGAAGCGGGTCAAGGCCAAGGGCGTCGAGGTCATCGTCTACGAGCCCGAGCTCGCGGACGACCGCTTCTACGGCTCGGAGGTCGTGCGCGACCTCGACGAGCTCAAGCGCCGCAGCGACGTCATCGTCGCCAACCGCCTCGTCGAGGAGCTCAAGGACGTCGCCGACAAGGTCTACACCCGCGACCTGTTCGGCAACGACTGACGACGGGGCCCGTCGCCGCCTGTTTCGGGCGAGGAACCGTGGGCATGATGAGGTCATGCGCCTGCACCACCAGAACGACCCCGACCTCATCCGCGGCCTCCTCATGGACCCCGGCATCTGGGTCGTGGTGGGCCTCTCCTCGAACCGGGACCGCCCGGCATACCGGATCTCGCGCTGGCTCCACGTGGAGCTCGGCAAGCCGATCATCCCGGTGCACCCCAGGGCCGAGGAGGTGCACGGGGCGCAGGGCTACGCGTCGCTGGGCGACATCCCGGACCAGGACGTCAAGGTCGTCGATTGCTTCGTCAACTCCGAGCACGTGGGCGCCGTGGTCGACGACGCCATCGCCAACAAGGAGCGCCTCGACATCGACGCGATCTGGATGCAGGTCGGGGTGGTCGACGAGGCCGCGGCGGAGCGCGCGCGGGCCGCGGGCATCGACGTCGTCATGGACACCTGCCCCAAGACCGAGTGGCCGAGGCTGCGCAGCGAGGGCATGCAGCGCTAGCCCCAACTTTCCCGCCCGATCCCGGAACCTTCACCTCGACACCGGCACCGTTCCCCTGCGTTCCTGAAGGTCTCCGTGTCGAGCGCGGCAGGTCCCCCCGGGGCCGGTCAGCTGCCCGAGCGGCGGTCCCGGAGTGCCGCGCCCTTCGCGTGCGCCTCGTCGCGCAGCGAGGCGCGGAACGCCGCCAGGGCGGCCCGCAGCCGCGCGGCCTCCTCGCCCTCGCCGGCCCCGAGGATGCGCGCGGCGAGCAGGCCCGCGTTGCGCGCGCCGCCGACCGACACCGTCGCCACCGGCACGCCCGCGGGCATCTGCACGATGGACAGCAGCGAGTCCAGCCCGTCGAGGTACCTGAGCGGCACGGGCACCCCGATCACGGGCAGGGACGTCACCGCGGCGAGCATCCCGGGCAGGTGGGCCGCACCTCCGGCACCGGCCACGATCACCCGCAGCCCCCGCTCCTCCGCGGTGCGGCCGTAGTCGACCATCTCCTCCGGCATCCGGTGCGCCGAGACGACGTCGACCTCGCACGGCACGCCGAGCTCCTCCAGCACGCTCACGGCCGCCTCCATGACCGGCCAGTCCGAGTCGGACCCCATGACGACGCCGACGACCGGCGGTCCCCCGTTCGCGTGCCTGCTCACTCCGTCACCACTCCCCGGATGTAGTCGGCCGCGTGCCCCGCCCGCTCGCGCAGGTCGGCGAGGTCGTGGCCGGAGACGTTGACGTGCCCGATCTTGCGGCCCGGCCGCACGCCCTTGCCGTACATGTGCACCTTGGCCTCCGGGTCGCGTGCCATGACATGACGGTATGCCGGGTACAGGTCCGCGTAGTCACCGCCCAGGACGTTGGCCATCACCGTCCACCGCTCGTGCGGCCGCGGCGACCCGAGAGGGAGGTCCAGCACGGCCCGCAGGTGCTGCTCGAACTGGCCGGTGACGGCCCCGTCCATGGACCAGTGGCCGGAGTTGTGGGGACGCATCGCCAGCTCGTTGACGACGAACGACGGCGACCCGTCGGCGCCCTCGACCTCGAAGAGCTCCACGGCGAGTACCCCCGTGACGTCCAGCTCGCCCGCGACCCGAAGGGCGGCGTGAACGGCCGCGGCAGACAGGCCAGGGTCCAGGGCGGGAGCAGGTGCGAGCACCTCGGTGCAGATGCCGTCGGTCTGCACCGTCTCGACGACCGGCCACGCCGCTGCCTGCCCCGAGGGGCTGCGCGCGATGAGCACCGCCAGCTCCCGCCGGAACGGCACGCGCTCCTCGAGGAGGAGGCCGGTCCCCTCGCGTCCGGCGCGCTCGAGCCAGTCGTCCAGCTCGTCGGCCGTGGCCACCACCCGCACGCCCTTCCCGTCGTAGCCCCCCCGTGGCGTCTTCACGACGACGGGCCAGCCCACCTCGTCACCGAAGGACTCGACGTCGGCGGCGCTCGTCGCGCGCGCCCACCTCGGACAGGGAACCCCGAGCCCGGTGAGGCGCTCGCGCATGGCGAGCTTGTCCTGAGCGAACCGGAGTGCTTCCGGTCGGGGGTGCAGCTCGACCCCCTCCGCGACGAGGAGCTCGAGGACGTGCGCCGGCACGTGCTCGTGGTCGAACGTCACGACGTCGCAGTGTTGGGCGAAGGCGTGCACGGCATCCGCCTCGGTGTGGTCCCCCACGGGAGAGCTCGGCACGACGAGCGCCGCGCTGGCGTCATCGGCCTCCGCGAAGACACTGAGCGTCACCCCGAGCTCGGCCGCGGGACCCGCGCACATCCGCGCCAGCTGGCCCCCACCGATGATGCCGACCACCGGGAAGCCTCCGGGTGCGCGACGTGGGGTGGTCACCGGCCGAGGATACCCATCGCGGCCTTATAGGCTGCCGTGGTGCCCACGACCGCCCCTCCGCCTACGGGAACCATCGGACGCCTGCTGCACTCGGCGCGCGACGCGATGGACATCATCTACCGCGAGATGATCAAGTTCGGCGTCGTCGGGGTGTTCGCCTTCATCATCGACATCGGCCTCGCCAACCTGCTGTGGAACACCGTCCTCAGCGACAAGGTCACCACGGCGAAGATCATCTCCGGCATCGTCGCGACGCTCTTCGCCTGGGTGGGCAACCGGCAGTGGACCTTCCGCCACCGGCGGAGCCGTCCCGCGCACCACGAGGTGGCCCTCTTCTTCGGCGTCAACGCGGTCGCCCTCGGAATCTCGGCGGCGACGCTGGCCGTCTCCCACTACGGCCTGGGGTTCACCTCTCGGCTCGCCGACAACATCGCGACGATCGTCGGCATCGGGCTCGGGACGCTCTTCCGCTTCTGGACCTACCGGAAGTTCGTCTTCGCCGGGGAGCCGATCTAGCCCGAGGTCGCCTCCGGCTGCGTCGCCCGGAACTGCCACCCCCGCAGCAGCATGAGGGTGATGAGCAGCAGGGGCACGACGAGGGTCCACATCGTCGGCAGGGTGCCGGCCACGCACCCCAGGATCGTCAGGCCCAGTGCGGGCCCCGGCATCCGCTCGGCCAGCAGGGTCCCCGCGAGGACGCAGGTCCCGCCGCCGACCAGCGTGCCGAACCAGAACACGATGCCCCCGTCGCCGCTCGTCACGGCGCGCACCGTCTCGGCGACGCCCAGCCCGACGAGAAGGCACCCCAGGACGATCCCCAACCACCACGTGCGCCTGCCCACCCGCACACGGTAGGCCAGCGCACGGGGCGCTGACCATGGCCCGGTCGGGCCCCCTCAGTTGGCGCTGGAGGAGAGGAACAGGGCGAACAGCGG
>DASSYJ010000098.1:0-37843 GCA_035703305.1 Ornithinibacter sp.
TCCGTGGGGCTCGGGGGCCTTCCCCTCGACACCCCGACGTCGGCGCTCTCCGGGGGCCAGACCCAGCGGCTCGCGCTCGCCGGGACGCTCGCGCTCGACCCCTCGGTCGTCCTCCTCGACGAGCCCACCGCAATGCTCGACCCGGCGTCGGCGCGCGAGGTGCGCGATGCCGTCGGCCGTCTCGTCGGACGTGAGTCGGGAAGCCGAGCCGACCGAGGGTGGCTCCACGCTCCCTCCGGAGAAGCGCCTGGGGCAGCTGGCGGCTCCTGGCCTCGAACCCGGCTTCCGGTCCGGCCCACCCTGGTCGTCGTCGAGCACGTCCTCGACGCGTGGGTCGACCTCGTCGACCGCCTCGTCGTGCTGTCCGACGACGGCAGGATCGTCGCCGACGGCCCGGTGCACGAGACCCTCGAGCAGGAGCGCGCTCGTCTTCTCGACCTGGGCATCTGGGTGCCGGGCGCGGACCCGCCGACCCCCGTCTCCGTCGACCCAGCGCTCGTCGCTCCCCGCGCGACCCGAGGTCGACTTGCCCAGGATCATGTCGCGTCGAGACTCCGCACTGCTGCGCCCGACATCAGCAGTGCGGAGCCCCCAAGCACTGCTGCGCCCGAGGTCAGCAGTGCTTTGCTCCAGGGCACTGCTGATCGTGCGGTCAGCAGTGCGGAGTCTGGGAAGGGAATGTTCCTGGGGGGCGCCCGGCTGCGGACGGATGCCTTCGTTGTCGAGCGGACGACTCGCCTCGTCGACGGGACCACGCGGACGCGACAGGCGGCTCGGCTGACCGCGCCGCTCGACACGCCACCCGGGTCGCTGACCGCCCTCGTCGGGCCGAGCGGGTCCGGCAAGTCCACGGTGCTGCAGGCCCTGGCCGGCTTCCTCGGCCCCACTCGACCGGATGCCGTGCGCGTCCCCTCGCCACGTGGGTCGCCCACCGTCGACGGCACCACGACGCCGTCCCGGCTCTCGGCTCCGGACCTCGCCCGGGCGCTGGCCTGGGTGCCGCAGTGGTCGAGCTCGACCATCGTCGCCGACACGGTGCTGGGCGAGGTGCTCGCCACCTCCCATGCGCTGGGAGAGGACGACGCCGCAGCAACGGAGCGTGCCCGGGTCCTGCTCGACACCCTCGGCCTCGCGCACCTCGCGGCGGCGGACCCACGGCACCTCTCGGGCGGCGAGCAGCGACGCCTCGCCGTGGCCGCCTCGCTGCTGCACGGCCCCCCCGTACTCCTTGCCGACGAGCCCACCGTCGGCCAGGACCGGCGGACATGGGCCGCGCTCGTCGGGCTCGTCGCGGCATACCGCTCCGCTGGAGGTGCGGTCGTCGCGGCGACGCACGACGCCCACGTCGTCCGGCGCGCCAGCGCGGTGCACCGCCTCGAGGCACCCGTCCCGGCGGCCGAGCCCACCGTGCCGACCGCCACACCCCTCGTGGCTCGGTGCGGGCCGCTCGCGCTCCTCACCGGTGCGCTCCTGGCCGTGCCGGCCGGTGTGCTCTCGCCGCACTGGAGGACGAGCCTCGCAGTGCTGGCGACCCAGATCGTCCTGGCCGTCGTCGGGCTGTGGGCTCCCGGCCCAGGTCGGCGGGCCACCGGTCGCGTCCGACGAACGACGCTGCGGATGCTGCCCGGGCTCGTCGCCGCGCTGTCGGTCGGGTGGTCGACGTGGTTCCTCGCAGGCCACGACCTCGACGCCGCACTCACCGTCGCCCTGCGCGTCCTCGTCATCGTCCTGCCCTCGGCCGTGCTCATCCCCTGGATCGACCCGGACGCCCTCGGCGACCACCTGGCCCAGCGTCTGCGCCTCCCCGACCGACCCGTCGTGGCGACGGCGGCCGCCCTCCAGCGCATCCACTCCTTCGGCGCGATCTGGACCGAGCTCGGCCGGGCCCGTCGGGTCCGGGGGCTGGGGGTGTCCTGGCGGCGACCTCGCACGGTGGTGGCCCACCTCGGCGCCCTCACCATGGGTCTCCTCGTGCGCACCCTGAGGGCGGCGGCCGACCTCGCGGTGGCCATGGACGCGCGCGGGTTCGCGACCGCTCGGGCGCGGTCGTGGTGGATGCCGGCGCCCTGGCATTGGCGCGACACCCTCCTCGTCGTGCTGTCCACGCTGCCACTCCTCGTCGCCGTCGCCGCCCGCTGACCGCTCGCAGGGGGCGGGCGCGGGCGCGGGGCGCGGGGCGCGGTCAGGAGGTTCGGCGCTCTCGGGAGCGGACGGCATACTGGTGGATCGTGTCTGCCTCACCCGTGACGGAGCCCCAGGCGCGGGTCCGCATCCCGCGTGAGATCTGGGTCCTCATCGCCTCCGCGTTCGTCATCGCCCTGGGGTTCGGGCTCATCACGCCGGTGCTGCCGCAGTTTGCGCAGAGCTTCGGGGTCGGCGCCACGGCCAGCTCGATCGTCGTGAGCGCGTTCGCGTTCTTCCGGCTCCTCTTCGCCCCCGCCGGCGGTCGGCTCATCGTGCGCCTCGGCGAGCGCCCCGTCTACCTGCTCGGCCTCGTCATCGTCGCGGTCTCGACGGGGGCCACGGCCTTCGCGCACTCGTACTGGCAGCTCCTCGTCTTCCGTGGCCTGGGCGGCATCGGCTCGGTCATGTTCACCGTCTCCGCGGTCGCGCTGCTCGTGCGCCTCGCGCCACCCTCGATCCGCGCGCGCGTCTCGTCGGCCTACGCCTCGGCGTTCCTCCTCGGCGGCATCGGGGGGCCCGTGGTGGGCGGTGTGCTCGGCAACCTCGGGCTGCGCGTGCCGTTCCTCGTGTATGCCGTCACCCTCCTCGTCGCGGCCACGCTCGTCGCGGTGTTCCTGCGCGCGACTGCCCTGCGACCGAAGGAAGGGGCCCCGGAGCTGCCCGTCATGACCGTGCGCGACGGCCTGCGCGACAGCGCCTACCGGGCCTCGGTCGTGTCGGGTTTCGCGAACGGGTGGGCCAACTTCGGGGTGCGCAACGCGATCCTGCCGCTCTTCGCGGCGGTCGTCATCGGCAAGGCGCCGTGGGTGGCCGGGATGGCCCTCGCGGTCTTCGCCGCGGGGAACGCGGTCGGTCTCACGGTCGCCGGTCGCTACTCCGACCGGGTGGGTCGCAAGCCCTTCATCGTCAGCGGGCTCGTCGTCAGCGGGGTCGCGACGGCCGTCACGGGCTTCGCCGACGACCTGCCCATGCTCGTCGTCCTGTCGGTCGTCGCGGGGCTCGGCGCCGGCACGCTGAACCCGGCGCAGCAGGCGGCCCTCGCCGACGTCGTGGGGCGCGAGCGCAACGGCGGCCCGGCCCTCGCGGCCTTCCAGATGTCGGCGGACTCCGGCGCCATCCTCGGGCCGATCGTGGCGGGGCTGCTCATCGACAACGGCAGCTACCCGCTGGCCTTCGGCGTGACCGGCGCGATCACGCTGCTGGCGGTGGTGCCGTGGCTGCGGGCGCGTGAGACGCACCGGGTGCGGCACGGCTGAGGCTCCCCGCGTCCACCAGGGGCGGGTGCGGGCGCACGAGCAGGGCGAGCGTGGCGGCGAGGCACGCGAGGACCGCACCGATCGCGACGGGCGACAGCCAGGTCTTCCCCGCGATGCCCGCATCCGCCTGGAAGCCGCCGACCACCTCGAGGACGGCGAGGTATGCCGCGCCGGAGGCGTTGATCGCGACCCCCAGGACGCCTCCCCACGGCACCCGCCGCCAGAGGAGCACCCCGGCGACGACGAACGCAGGGGCCAGCACGCCCATGTCGAGCGCGTAGACGAGGTGCACGGCAGCCGGTGGCATGACGTCCTCCGGCAGCTGTCCGGTCACCGCGAAGCGGACCGACATCGTGCCCCAGGCCCCGAGCAGGGCGAGCCCGACGACCGTCGTGAACGCCGCGACGACCCGGGCCCGGGTGCCGCCCACGACGCCCTTGGCCGCCTCGACCGCGTCGATGCTCGAGCCGAGCACGATCAGCCCGACCGTCGAGAGCGAGAAGGCGGCGACGTGGAGGAGGAAGACATCGCTGAAGGCGGCCCCGAAGGCGTAGTACGCGAAGTTGTAGACGCCGTAGAAGAGGAGCCCGAGCCAGACGAGCACCGAGGCGCTCGTGGGATGCCGCCGGCTCGCCACCAGCGCGACGGCCAGTGCAGGGGCGACGACGACGAGGGTGACGAGGTCGTTGCCCCGGAGGGCAGCGACCGCCCAGGTCTCCTCGGGGTAGAGGCCCTCGACGAGGAGACCGAGCACGGCCTGCACCACCATGAGGACGAGAAAGACCGTCGACAGGATCCACGCGGCGGTGAGCCGCGGGCCGGGACGCAGGATGCCGGCATCCGTGCCCTTGCGAATGCTGGTGGCGCCGCCGCTGCCCGGGCCAGCGCCGAGCTCGCTGCCGGTGCCAGCACCGAGCTCGCTGCCGGTGGCGGTGCCGGGTGAGGGCGGGGCAGCAGCGTCGGGGTGGACCTCGCGGGCAGTGTCGGGTCGAACGGTGGTCATCCGGGTGCTCCTCGGTGCGGGCGCCGGACCACGACGGTCCGGCAACGCGTCCCGCTGCTCCCACGCTAGACCGGTCGTAAGGGCCCGGCGTGACCGTGTCCCCACCGTCACACGACGGCTTCTCCCGGGTCCTGCGACACCTGGCTGCCCACCCGCGGGGGAGGCTGCTCGACGACCTCGTCGACCCGCTTCGGCATGAGGGCCGCCGCCAGGACCAGCGTGACCGCGACCCCGACGGACGCGACGAAGACCGCGTGGATCGCGGGCTCGAGGACGCCGGCGGGGAGCGACTCGAGGTCCGTCGGCGTGCTGCCGAGGCGCTCCCGCACGACCGAGTTGACGACCGCGCCGAAGGCCGCGACACCCACGGCGCTCCCCACGGACCGGGCGAAGAGCGACGCCCCGGTGGCGACGCCTCGGCGCTGCCAGCCGACCGAGGACTGCGCGGCGATGATCGCCGGGCTCGCGACGTACCCGAAGCCGAGCCCCATGACGAAGTTCGCGAGCGCGAGGTGCGCCACCGAGCTCGAGGCGTCCACGGTGAGGAGCAGGACGGCACCGGCGAGCGCGATCACGGACCCGATGAGCATCGTCGTGCGGAAGCCGAGGCGGAGGTAGAGGCGTCCGGACGTCGACGCGGCGATGGGCCAGCCGATCGTCATCGCGGCGAGGGCGAACCCGGCGACGATCGCCCCGGTGCCGAGGACGCCCTGCGCGAACAGCGGGACGTACGAGGTCAGACCGAGGAGGAGCACGCCCACGACGAGCGAGGTGGCCATCGCGGCGCCGACGACGCGGTGCCGGAACACCCAGAGCGGCAGCACCGGCTCGGCGGCGCGCCGCTCGACGACGACGAAGGCGACGAGGAGCACGGCCGACGCGAGGAGCAGCCCGATGCTGACCGGGGACGACCACGGCCAGACCACGCCGCCCTCGAGCAGCGCCACGAGGAGAGCGACCGTCCCGAGGAGGAGCAGCAGGGTCCCGAGCACGTCGATCCGGGGCCTGGCGGCATCCGGGCTGCGCACGGTGCGCGACTCCGCGAACCGGCGCCACAGCATCCAGAAGGCGAGGGCTCCCAGTGGCAGGTTGACGAGGAAGATCCAGCGCCACGACGCGAAGTCGGCGAACGCCCCGCCGAGCGTCGGGCCGACGAGGGACGAGATGGCCCAGACCGCGGCGATGTAGCCCTGCACCTTGGCGCGCTCGGCGACGGAGTAGATGTCACCGATGATCGTCATGCCCACCGGCTGCACGGCCCCGGCACCGAGGCCCTGGAGGGCGCGGAACGCCACGAGGGCCCCCATCGACCACGCGATCCCGCAGAGGAGCGAGCCGACGACGAAGAGCCCGACACCGACGAGCATCACCGGCTTCCGGCCGTAGAGGTCGGCGACCTTGCCGTAGACGGGCACCGACACCGCCTGGGCGAGGAGGTAGACGGAGAACAGCCACGGGAACTGGCTCAGGCCACCGAGGTCGCCGACCACGGCGGGGACGGCCGCCGCGAGGATCGTGGCGTCGATGGCGACGAGCCCGGTGCTCAGCATGACGGCCAGGAGGATCGGGCCGCGCTCGCTCCGCAGTCCCACGCTGGCCCGGGTGATCGGTGCGTCGGCGGAGGTGGTCATTGTCCGGCCAACCAGCCGGACCGCACCGGCATTCCGCAGCGGGTCGGACCCGGCGACCTCACCAGCTCGTCTCGACGCACGCCTGCGCGCTCCGGGGCTCCACCTGGATCGTCGCGTGCTCGATCTCGAACCGCTCGCGCAGCACTGCCGCGGCCTCGGTGAGCACGCGGGTCGGGTCGGCCTCGTCGCGGCACACGAGGTGGGCGGTGGCGACGTGCATGCCCGAGGTGAGGGTCCACAGGTGGAGGTCGTGCACGTCGAGCACGTCGGTCACCCCGCGCAGCGCGGACTCCGCGTCGGCGGGCACGATGCCCGCGGGGGCGTGCTGGCCGAGCACCGCCAGGACCTCCCGCCCGAGGAGCACGGCCCGCACCGCGACGAACACCGCGATGGCGAGCGCGACCGCGGTGTCCCACCACGCGGAACCCGTGGCCGCGACGAGCACGCCGGCGACGATGACCCCGACCGAGCCGACCGTGTCGGCGACGACCTCGAGGTAGGCACCCTTGACGTTGAGGCTCTCCGACGCGCCGCCGCGCAGGAGCACGAGAGCGACGAGGTTGACGACGAGGCCGAGCCCGCCGACGACGAGCATGGCGGTGGTCGCGACCTCGGGCTCGTCACCGATGCGCCCCACGGCGGCCACGACGATGTATGCCGCCACCCCGAGCATGAGGAATACGGCCAGTCCCGAGGCGAACACCTCGGCCCGGTAGGAGCCGAACGTGCGCCGGCCCGTCGTGTCGGGTCGCCCGGCGATGCGGGTGGCGACCAGGGCTGCCCCGAGGGCCACGAGGTCGGCGACCATGTGCCCGGCGTCGCTGAGGAGGGCGAGCGACCCGCTCGTGACGGCAGTGACGAGCTCGACGACGAAGAACGCGGCCACGAGGGCGAAGGCGACCCGCAGGCGCCAGCGGTGCGCGGCACCCGCGTTGGGGTGCCCGTGGCCTCCACCCATGAGCCACCTCCTCCGGTCGTCGGGATGCCGGTCGCGCCCGGCGCCCCGTCGCGGGGGCAGCCGACCCGGCAGCCCTCGGACCCGACGCTACCCGCCGGGCGGGCGGCCCCGGCATACAGTGCGGTCCATGGCCGGGTCCGACGCCACCGCCGCCGAGCGGCGGGTCCTCGACGCGATCGACGAGGAGGAGCTCGTCGCCACCCTCGTCGAGCTGGTCCGCGTGCCGAGCGTGACGGGGACGGATGCCGAGGCCGAGCTCCAGCACACGCTCGCGCGGTGGTTCGAGGAGGCCGGGCTCGAGGTCGACCTGTGGGCACTCGACCTCGACGACCTCCGGGCCGACCCCGACTTCCCGGGCACGGAGGCCCCGCGCCTCGAGGGCTATGGCCTCGTGGGCACGGCGGAGGGGGAGGGGCCGCCCGGCCTCGTGCTCCAGGGACATGTCGACGTGGTGCCCGTCGGCGACCTTGCGAAGTGGCCTGGCGCGGAACCCTTCTCGGCGAGCATCTCCGACGGGGTGCTCCACGGCCGCGGTGCGTGCGACATGAAGGCCGGTGTCGCGGCCACCCTCGCCGTCGCGCGAGCCCTGCACCGCTCGGGAGTGCACACGGAGCGTCGGCTCGCCCTGCACAGCGTCGTCAGCGAGGAGGACGGCGGGCTCGGGGCGTTCGCCACCCTGCGCCGGGGCCACGGTGGAGAGGTCGCGGTGATCCCCGAGCCCACGAGCGGCCGGGTCATCACCGCGAATGCCGGTGCGCTCACGTTCCGCATCGAGGTCCCGGGCCGGGCGGCACACGGGAGCACGCGGCTCGAGGGTGTCTCGGCGTTCGAGGCGTTCTGGCCACTCCACCTCGCGCTCCGCGAGCTGGAGGCGCGCCGTAACACCGACCTCGACCCGCTCTTCGGGGACGCCTCGCTGCCGTACGGCATCTCGGTGGGGACCGTGCGGGCCGGCGACTGGGCGAGCTCGGTGCCCGACCTCCTCACGGCCGAGGGGCGCATGGGGGTGCGGCTCGGCGAGGACCCCGGGCACGCGCGGGCCGCGCTCGAGGAGGCCCTGGCCGAGGCGTGCCGGCGCGACCCCTGGCTGCGGGACCACCCGCCGACGGTGACCTGGCCGGGCGGCCAGTTCGCGTCGGGGCGGATGCCGGAGGGCCACCCGCTGCTCGGCGAGGTCGTCGAGGCCGTCGAGCGGGTGACGGGAGTGCGTCCGCACGAGGCCGCCGGCCCCTACGGCTCGGACCTGCGGCTCTACGTCGGGCACGGCGGCATCCCGACGCTGCAGTACGGCCCGGGCGACGTGCGGCTGGCCCACGCGCCCCGCGAGTCGGTGCCCCTGGCCGAGGTCGTCGACGTGGCGCGGGCGCTGGCCCTCGTGGCGGTCCGCCGGCTCGGCGCCCACTGACGGCGCCCGGAGCCGGACCTACGGCGTCGTCACCGTGACGACCCGGACGTCCACGAGGGGCGCGGAAGTACCTGCGTCCTGGGTGGTCTTCCGCGTCATCCCGGGGCCCCGGTCGACGCCGAGGGCGCGTCCTCAGGCCTCGACGCCGAGGGCGTCGTCGGGCTTGAGGGGGTGGAGGTCGCCCAGGCTGTCGGCGACGACGACCGCCGTGTCCCCCGGGAGCAGCCGGAAGTCGGACGGGGGGTTGCTCAGGGTGTGGCCGTCTCGGGTGACCGCCAGGAGGGTTGCGTTGTGGTCGCCCCGCAGGCGTACCGACAGCTCGTCGAGGCTCAGGTTGCAGTAGGAGTCGGGCAGCTCGACCCGGTAGAGCTCGGAGCCGTCGCCGCCCGAGACGATGTCGGTGACGAGCGAGGCGAGGCCCGGGTAGAGCGCGGTGCGGGCCAGCAGGTGCGACGCCAGCTGCGAGGTCACGAGGATCTCGTCGGCGTGAGCCCGCCGCACGTGGTCGACGTGCCGGGGGTTGTTGACCTCCACGACGGTCCGGACCTGCGGCGCGATGCTCTCGATCGCGAGCACCGTGAGGATCGAGCGCATGTCGGCCTCGTTCGTCGCGTCCGTGGGGCAGATGATCGCCGCGGCGGCATCCGGGATGCCGGCCCGCGTGAGGTCCTCGGTGCTCGTCGAGTCGCCCCGCACGAAGTACACCCCAGCGCCCGCCGGGCTGCGCTCGCTGTCGCAGAGCACGACGATGCGGCACGTGAACTCGTCGCCCTTCAGCTCGTCGACGAGCTCGCGCGCGGTGCCGTTCCAGCCGCAGACGACGATGTGGTCCTGGTAGCCGCTGGCGCCCATGCCCTGGCCCTCCTTCAGCAGGAAGTCGATGACGAAGCCGACGATGGCGGCCGTGATGGCGGCGACGATCGCGACACCGAAGAACGCGAGCAGCCAGCCGATGAGGAAGCCTCCCGGGCTGTCGACGTAGCTCGCGTCGCCCGAGCCGATCACGGTCGTCACCGCCCAGTAGCCCGAGTCCGTGAGGCCGGAGAAGGACCGCTTCCTCGGCTCGAGGACGGTGACGAGGACGGCGGCGAAGACCACGATCGCGACGAGGGCGACGGTCAGGGTGCGGAAGAAGTGGAGGTCAACCCCGTCGCTCATCCGTCGCGCATGGAAGCGGACCCGCCGCATGAGGGGCAGGTCGAGCAACGGCCGGAACGGCGCGTCGAGCACCCGCGTCACCAGACGACGCGCGCGCCTCACGGGCAGCGACCCCGCACGAGACCCATCGGCACAGTGTGGTGGGCCGCAACTGACGCCGACAAGGGCCGTTCAGCCGAGCGCGAGGGGCTGTGGGTGGGCAGAATGCCGTGATGGGCCGCCTCCGCTACACCGCGATCACCTCACTCGACGGATACGTCAACGACGCGGAGGGCGGGTTCGCCTGGGCCGAGCCGTCCGACGAGCTCCACGGGGTCGTCAACGCCCACGAGCGCGAGGTCGGCACGTACCTCTACGGCCGGCGCCTCTACGAGACGATGCGGTTCTGGGAGACCGCCCCCGGCGACGTGCCCGGGCCCACGGGGGAGTACGCGCGCCTGTGGCGGGCCGCCGACAAGGTCGTCTACTCGACGACCCTCGACGCGGTCGCCACGGCGCGGACCCGGCTCGAGCCCGCGTTCGACCCGGCCGCCGTGGAGGAGCTCAAGGCGGCCAGCATCCTCGACGTGAGCGTGGGCGGGCCGACCCTGGCGGCGCACGCGTTCCGAGCCGGTCTCGTCGACGACATCCACCTCTTCCTCCACCCCCAGGTCGTGGGGGGCGGGACGAGGGCCCTGCCGGACGACGTCCGGGCGGTGCTGGAGCTCGTCACCGTCGAGCGGATCGGCGAGGTCGTGCACCTCCACCACCGCGTGCGCCGCTGACCGAGACCGGGGCGGCACCCGGCACGGCACACGGCATACGGCAGTGGTGAGGCAGGCCCCCCGCACTGCACGGGGTCAGGCCCGAGGCTCGTCCTCCGACGACGGCGGGGGGTTGCGCGGCGAGTCGTCGACGGTGTCGGCGACTCGCGGCAGCACCCCCCAGAGGAAGGCGAAGACCGCGAGGACGACCCCGCCCGCGACCCAGCCCTGCGCCTGCCCGATGACCACGTCGACGACGAGGAGCACCACCCCCGACACGGTGACGGCGAGCATCGCGAGGCCGGCCATCGCGAAGCGGTTGCCCGACTCGACGAGCAGCTCGCGCCGGCGGTGCCGGAACAGCACGCGGTGGAAGGCGACGGGCGCGACGACGAGCCCCGTCGTCAGCACCGACCCGGCGAGCACGGCCAGGTAGACCCCGCGCTGGAAGGCGTCGAGCTCGGAGAAGCGGTTCGAGAAGGGCACGGTGAGCAGGAAGCCGGTGAGGATCTGGACCCCGGTCTGGGTGACCCGGATCTCCTGGAGCAGCTCGTCCCAGTTGCGGTTCAGCGTCTCGCGCGAGGGTTGCTGACGCTCGTCGTCGTGGGTGTCCATCGCGCTCCTTCGCCGCCCGGGCGTGCAGTCTAGGACGGCGCGGGTGGGAGAGTGGGCCGCGTGGACGACCCGGACGTGACGATCGACGCGCTCCCGGCCTGGGCGACCGCGCGGGTCCCCACCGTCGCGGACGTCCCCGACGTCGTCGCGCTCCTCGCCGACCACCAGCGTGCGGCCAAGGGGTCCTCCGGCGTCGACTCCGACACGGTGCTGGCCCAGGTCGCGGGCACCGGGTCCTGGACCCGCCGGCAGGTCCTCGTCCACGACGCGGCCGGTCGCCTCCTCGCCTGGCTGTCGGTGCACGACCGGGCCTCCGGGCGCACCCTCGTCGAGCTGACCGTGACCCCCGAGGTCGCGGCGGACGACGGCGCCGCACTCGCGGGCGCGCTGTTCGCCGCGGCGGAGCGTCACGCGCTGGACATCGCCGGTGTGCGTGGCCTCCGCACGACGCTCCTCGACTCGGGGGCGTATGCCGGCGACCAGCGCCAGCAGCGGTGGCTCGCCGCAGCGGGGTTCACGCAGACGCGCACGTGGCTCCAGATGACCAGGCGGGTCTCGCCCGAGGAGGCCGACAGCCTGCCGGCCCCGAGGCCGGGCGTCGTCGTGCGTCCGGTCGACCGCCACGACGACGGGCTGCCCGTCGCGCGGGACCTGCAGACCGTGCACCGGGTCCTCGAGGAGTCGTTCCAGGACCACTTCAGCTCGTACCGCGAGAGCTTCCCGGAGTTCGTCATGCGGCTGCGCGAGGACCCCGGCCACCGGTGGGACCACTGGTGGCTCGCCACCGTGGAGACCGAGGAGGGGGTCGTGCCGGCGGGCGCCCTCGTGTCGTCCGTGCTGCGGGCCGACGCCTCGGGGGTCGAGGGGAGCTATGTCGACTACATCGGGGTGCACCGGCGTGCGCGCGGTCGCGGTGTGGCAAAAGCATTGCTGCACATCGTGATCGCAGATGCCGCTCGGCGCGGTCGAAACCGCGTGGGACTGGAGGTCGACGGCAGCTCGCCGACGGGGGCGGACGGCCTGTATGCCGCGATGGGCTGGGTCACCGACTACCGCACCCAGTCGTGGCACCGGGACCTCGACGTCCGCCAGTGACTCCGCTGGTCGGTGCGGTCGGGCCTCACCCGTTGGCGACGTCCACGACCAGGCGGGTCGGGTTGGCGAGGACGCTGACGCGGAGCGGCCGCTCCCGGTCGCGGACGCCGATGAACGTCTGCCCGTAGCCCTCGAAGCCGCCGTAGATGGCCGAGGCCTGCGCGATGACCGTCCCCGAGAGGGACGACGCCGAGGCGTCCGGCGGTCGGCTGGCTCCGCCCGCGGGGATGCCGACGCTCGTGATGAGCACCTCGACGTAGGCCTGGCCGCGCACCGGCACCGGGTCGCCGCTTCCATCGCCGATGGGCTCGTCGACGTACTTCACGCTGTAGGTCGGCGCGCCGGTCCCCTCGAACTCCCACACGACCCGGTCGTACCCGGCGTGGTGCCCGACCCGGACGACTCCGATGCCGCCCAGGTTGCCACCGAGGTCGGGGAACGTCGGTGACGCCACGGCGTCGAGCGAGAACCCTGCGGGGACGCTCGACGTCCTCGACGGGCTCGCCGTGCCCGACGGCGTCGACGAGCTCGGCGCGGGCGTCGTGGAGCTGCTCGTGGGTGAGGGCTCCGGCTCGGGCTGGTCCGAGCAGCCCGCGACAGCGAGGACCCCGACCGCGAGAACCGCCGCCATCCGTGGTGCTGGCCCCATGGTGACCTCCTGCTCCGACCGTACCCGTCGCGTGTGCGGAACCCCGCGAACCCCGGTGCGACCGGCCGGGCCGACGGCATACTCGCGCCATGCCCACCCACCTCCGCGACGCCGTCCTCCCCGAGCAGCAGCGACGGAGCCTCGAGGAGCTCACGGAGGACCTCGACCTCCGCTCCGGGGACAGCCGGTCCAAGCAGTCGGCGTTCTGGACGATGCTCGTGCTGTCGGGCGTCATCGCCACGGCGGGAGTCCTGGCCGACTCGACGGCGACGGTCATCGGGGCCATGATCATCGCGCCGCTGTCGACACCGATCATGGCGATCGCGCTCGGCATCGTGAAGCGGGAGCGGGTCCGGGCGGGCCGGTTCGTCATGGTCGGCGGCCTGCTCGTCGTCCTCATCGGCGTGGCCTTCACCGTCGTGGCCCCCGGGACCGTCGACCTCCAGGGCAACTCGCAGATCTCCGGTCGCACCTCGCCGACGCTCATCGACCTCGTGGCAGCCATCGCGACGGGCTTCGCAGGCGCGGTGGCCCTCTCCAGGCGGGATGTCGCGGCCGTGCTGCCCGGCGTGGCGATCGCCATCTCGCTCGTCCCGCCGCTGGCGGTCGTCGGGGTGTGCCTCGGCGAGGGGTCGGTCATGCTGGCCCTCGGCGCGCTGCTGCTGTTCCTCTCCAACCTCGTCGCCCTGGTCCTCGCCGGGACCATCCTCTTCGCCGCCCTCGGCTACTCGGCCGAGGCCGACCGCGCGGCTCGCCTCGTCGGCGCCCAGCGGCGCACGCGGGTCACCCTGACCGCCCTGCTCCTCGCGGTGCTGCTTCCCCTGGGCGCCAACACGGCCCTCGTGCTGCTCCTGCACCAGTGGAGCGACGAGATCGAGACGGTGTCGGAGACCTGGCTGGCGGCCGTGCCGTCGGCTGAGGTGACGAACGTGGAGTTCGCGTCGAGCACGTTCACCGTCCACGTCCGGACACCGGGGCCCCTGCCGCCGACGACCACGCTCCTCGAGGACCTCAGCGCGACGCTGCCCGCGGGCCTCACGGTCGTCGTCGACACGACGTACGGCGACGAGGTCGAGGTCGGGACCACCGGCGCCTCCTGAGGTATCTCCCCGCGGCCCTCTCGCTCCTTCCCCCCAGGACCGGAACGAAGGAGCCCCATGTCGATCGCCCACGAGCTGGACGTCCGCCCGGCGCGCGTGCCCCTCTCGCTGGTGACCGCGGCACTGACCACCCCGCGGCTCGAGCTCAGCGTGGGCACGGCCATCGAGCGGTACCTCGCCCTGGCCTCGGCGCTGCCGCGCACCGGCATCCACTACGCGGTGAAGGCGAACCCGCACCCCGTGCTGCTGCGCGCCCTCGCCCAGGCCGGATGCCGGTTCGACGTCGCCAGCCCCGCCGAGGTGCGCCTCGCGCTGGCCGCGGGCGCCGGCCCGGCCGACCTCGTGCACTCCAACCCCGTCGCGCGCCGCGACCACGTGGCCGAAGCGTTCGAGCTCGGGGTGCGGCTGTTCGTCGTCGACTCGGCGGGCGAGGTCGCCAAGGTCGCGGACGTCGCACCCGGGTCCGCGGTGCTCGTCCGCATCGTCACCTCGGGCTCCGGCTCGGACTGGCCGCTCTCCCGCAAGTACGGGTGCCCGGTCGACGAGGCCGTGACGCTGCTGGTCGAGGCCGGCCGTCGAGGGCTCGACCCCGCGGGCGTCTCCTTCCACGTGGGCTCCCAGCAGCGCGACCCCGAGGCGTGGCGCGCCCCGGTCCACTCGGCCGCGCGGATCTTCGACGCGCTCCGGGCGGCCGGCTACCGGCCGTGGCTCGTCGACCTCGGCGGGGGGTTCCCCGCCACGCTCGACAGCGACGTGCTGCCGGTCCAGGCGTACGGACTCGCCATCGACTCCTTCCTCGGCGACGCCTTCGGCGGCACCCGCCCCCAGACGATCGTCGAGCCGGGTCGTGGTGTCGTGGGGGATGCCGGCACCGTCGTCGCCAGCGTCGTCGGGGTCGTCGACCGCGGAGGCGTGCGCTGGGTCTTCCTGGATGCCGGGGTCTTCACCGGGCTCGTCGAGACCCTCGGCGAGGCGATCCGCTACCGGCTCGAGACCCCCGGCGTCGACGGACCCACGGGCCCCTGCGTCCTCGCCGGCCCCACGTGCGACAGCGCCGACGTCCTCTACGAGACGACGCCCGTGCACCTGCCCCTGGCCCTGGCCGAGGGTGACGAGGTGCGCATCGACGCCACGGGGGCGTACTCGACCTGCTACTCGACGGTCGGCTTCAACGGGTTCGCGCCGCTCCCCACGGTCATCACCCGCTGACCCTCGGACCGCGGTGTGCCGCAGCTACGCTCGGCCGCGGCGTGCCACACCGGGGCCCACCGTGCCCGAGGGGGCCTTCAGGCGCGGTCGAGGGAGGTGCAGACGCACACCTTGTTGCCGTCGGGGTCGGCCAGCACGGTGAACGAGGGTGCCTGGGACTCGTCGACGACGGTGCCACCGGCGGCAAGGGCCGTCGCGATGCGTGACGCGGCGACCTCGGGTGCCACCCACACGTCGAGGTGCCACCGCTGACGTGGCGCCTCGTGCGGCTCGGTGCCCTGGAACCACATCGACGGCGTCCGGCCGGTGGGGTCGATGACCGAGTCGAGCACCGTGTTGTCGGCGCTGCCGGTGAGGACCGCCGACCAGAACGGGCCGAGCCGCGCGTCGTCGGCGGTGTCGAGGGCCAGCTCGACCTGGGTCACCTCGGCGGGCTCGGGCACCAGGCCGTGCTCCGCGGCAAGCGCCGAGACCGCCCTGGCGAGCGCGACGTCGTCGGCGGTCAGCCACAGCCCGTCGACCCGGGTGCACACGCGCACGTCGACGGCGCCGCCGTCGAGCCGGAGGTCCGCGTGCTCAGCGGATGCCGGGAGCGCCGCCACCGCGCCGGCGAACCGGGCCGCACCCACGAGGTCGCCCCCGCGGAAGCGCGCGTGGAGGCCCTGGGCCAGGACCCGCCAGTCGTCGAGGCCATCCGTGAGGGCCACCTGCTGCCTGCTGAGTGTCTCCATCCAGACACCGTGCCACCGAGCACCGACGCACGCAGCCGGGATGGGGCCACGACCGCGGCCCGACCGCTCCGGGTCGGGAAGGCCTCCGCCGGCTGCGGGGAACACGGACGGGCCGACCGAAGTTGAGCCATGTGAACGCAAGTTTGGCGCCGCCGGTTTGCTCACGGCATACGGGCGGGTCTAACTTGAGTCCCAAGCACTCAACCGGAAGCAAGCAAGGAGACCCACCACCATGGCCCGTGCAGTCGGCATCGACCTCGGCACCACCAACAGCGCCGTCGCAGTCCTCGAGGGCGGCGAGCCCACGATCATCGCGAACGCCGAGGGCGGTCGCACCACCCCCTCCGTCGTGGCGTTCTCCAAGGGCGGCGAGGTGCTCGTCGGCGAGATCGCCAAGCGCCAGGCCGTGACGAACGCCGACCGGACGATCCGCTCGGTCAAGCGCCACATGGGCTCGGACTGGGAGTCCGACGACATCGACGGCAAGCGCTACACGGCGCAGGAGATCAGCGCCCGCATCCTCCAGAAGCTCAAGCGCGACGCGGAGTCCTACCTCGGTGAGACCGTGACCGACGCGGTCGTCACCGTGCCTGCGTACTTCGACGACCACCAGCGCCAGGCCACGAAGGAGGCCGGTGAGATCGCGGGCCTCAACGTCCTGCGCATCGTCAACGAGCCGACGGCCGCGGCCCTCGCCTACGGCCTCGACAAGGGCAAGGAGGACGAGCTCATCCTCGTCTTCGACCTCGGTGGCGGCACGTTCGACGTCTCGCTGCTCGAGGTCGGCAAGGACCCCGAGGACGGCTTCTCGACGATCCAGGTCCGTGCGACCTCCGGCGACAACCGGCTCGGCGGCGACGACTGGGACGAGCGGATCGTCAAGCACCTCCTCACGACGGTCAAGAACTCCTCCGGCGTTGACCTGGCCAAGGACAAGATCGCGATGCAGCGCCTCCGCGACGCGTCGGAGCAGGCGAAGAAGGAGCTCTCGAGCGCCAGCTCGACCAACATCTCGCTCCAGTACCTCTCGATGTCCGAGAACGGCCCGATCCACCTCGACGAGAACCTCACCCGGGCGCAGTTCGAGCAGATGACCAAGGACCTGCTCGACCGCACCAAGCAGCCGTTCCACAACGTCATCAAGGATGCCGGCATCTCGCTCTCCGACATCGCGCACGTCGTGCTCGTCGGCGGCTCGACCCGCATGCCGGCCGTCAGCGACCTCGTCAAGGAGCTCACGGGTGGCAAGGAGCCCAACAAGGGCGTCAACCCCGACGAGGTCGTCGCGCTGGGCGCGTCCCTCCAGGCCGGTGTCCTCAAGGGTGAGCGCAAGGACGTCCTCCTCATCGACGTCACGCCGCTCTCGCTCGGCATCGAGACCAAGGGCGGCCTGTTCACCAAGCTCATCGAGCGCAACACGGCCATCCCGACCAAGCGCAGCGAGGTCTTCTCGACGGCCGAGGACAACCAGCCCTCGGTGCTCATCCAGGTCTTCCAGGGCGAGCGCGAGATCGCGCAGCAGAACAAGCCGCTCGGCACGTTCGAGCTCTCCGGCATCGCGCCGGCCCCCCGCGGCGTCCCCCAGATCGAGGTCACCTTCGACATCGACGCCAACGGCATCGTCCACGTCACCGCCAAGGACCGCGGCACGGGCAAGGAGCAGCGGATCACGATCTCCGGTGGCTCGGCGCTGTCCAAGGAGGAGATCGACCGCATGGTCAAGGACGCCGAGGCGCACGCCGAGGAGGACCGGATCCGCCGCGAGGACACCGAGACCCGCAACATGGGCGAGTCACTCGTCTTCTCCACCGAGAAGTTCCTCGCCGAGTCCGGCGACAAGGTCACCGACGAGCACCGCAAGCCCGTCGACGAGGCCCTCGCCGCCCTCAAGGAGGCCGTCAAGCCCGACTCGGGTGCCTCGAAGGACGACATCCAGGCCAAGATCGACGCGCTCAACACGGTGTCCCAGGAGATGGGCGCGGCGATCTACGCCGCGGCCTCCCAGCAGGACGCCGCAGCCGGCGCGGCCGGCGGTGAGCCCACCGACGGCGGCCAGCCGACCGGTGACGCGGGCGGCTCCGCCGGCTCGGGCGACGACGACGTCGTCGACGCCGAGGTCGTCGACGACGACGAGGAGAAGAAGTGACCGACACGCCGCGCGAGGACGCGTCGTATGCCGGTGACCCGGCCCACGACGCCGACTCCGGCGACGCCGTGGCCTGGGAGGCGACGATGACCGGGACCAGCGGTGCGGATGCCGTGCCGGGGGCCGACGAGTCGTCGCGCGCCCCGGACGGTGCCGGCGGTGACGCCGACGCGGTGAACACCGAGGCGGTCAACGACGACGTCCACCCGCCGGCGGCCGAGGGCTCCGCTGCACCCGGCGCGGCCGGTACACCGGGTGCGCCCGGCGCGGCCGCCGACGGGGTGCCCGGTGGCGCCGCCGTGGCGGCCCACCCCGACACCGCGCTCGCCGCCGAGCGCCTTGCCGACCTCCAGCGGCTCCAGGCGGAGTACGTCAACTACAAGCGCAGGGTCGACCGCGACCGCGCCCTCGTCCAGGAGCGGGCGGTCCGCGACGTCCTCGAGTCGGTGCTGCCGGTGCTCGACGACATCCAGGCCGCGCGGGACCACGGTGACCTCGTCGACGGGCCGTTCGCGGCGATCGCCGACAAGCTCGAGGCCACCCTCGGCAAGTACGGCCTGGAGCGCTTCGGCACCAAGGGCGAGGGCTTCGACCCGATGCAGCACGAGGCACTGATGCACGCCCCATGGCCCAGCGGGGACGAGGAGCTCCCGGCCGACGCGTCGGGGACGACGGTCGTCACCGTGCTCCAGCCCGGCTACCGTGCGGGTGAGCAGGTGCTCCGGCCGGCTCGCGTCGCGGTGGCCGACCCGGACTGACCTCCGACCACCCACCGAGGCCCTGAGAGGAGGCGCCGATGGCCAGCCAGGACTGGTTCGAGAAGGACTTCTACGCGATCCTCGGCGTCCCCCAGGACGCCGACGCCGCCACGATCAAGAAGGCCTACCGCAAGCTCGCCCGCAAGCACCACCCCGACCAGAACGCCGGGGACACCGCGGCCGAGCGGCGCTTCAAGGACGTCGGTGAGGCCCACTCGGTCCTCTCCGACCCCAAGCAGCGCCAGGAGTACGACGCGATCCGGCAGATGGCCCACGGTGGTGCGCGGTTCCGCGCCGGTGGGCCGGGCGGTGCCGGCGGCTTCGAGGACGTGTTCAGCGCCTTCGGCGGCGGCGGTGGCCAGCGCGTGCGGTTCTCGACCGGCGGCCCCGGTGGCGCGGGGGGCGCGGGTCAGGCCGACCTCGACGACCTCCTCGCGCAGATGTTCGGTGGCGCGGCCGCCGGTGGGTCCCGGGGCGCCGACCCGTTCTCGGGCTTCGGCGCACCGCGGGGGCCGAGGCCCGGCCAGGACGTCCAGGCCCGCACGACGCTGAGCTTCCGCGACGCGGTCGAGGGGGCCACGGTCACCCTGACGACCGCCGAGGGTCGGCGCATCACGACCAAGATCCCCGCCGGGGTCAAGGACGGCCAGAAGATCCGGCTCCGGGGCAAGGGTGGCGAGGGCGACCCCGGTGCGCCCAAGGGCGACCTCATCCTCACGATCACGGTCGAGAAGCACCCGGTCTTCGGCCGCGACGGCGACAACCTCACGGTCGACCTCCCCGTCACGTTCGCCGAGGCGGCGCTCGGTGCCACCGTCGCCGTCCCCACGCTCGACGGCTCGTCCGTGCGGGTCAGGGTGGCCCCCGGCACCCCGAGCGGGCGCGTCCTGCGCGTCAAGGGCCGAGGCGTCCAGGGGCGGCACGGCACCGGCGACCTGCTGGCCAAGGTGAACGTCGTCGTGCCCCAGCGGCTCACCGACACGGCGCGCCAGGCCGTCGAGGCCCTGCGTGCCGAGGAGGCCGACGTCGACCCCCGGGCCGGGCTCTTCGAGCGGGCCTCGGGGTGAGGAGCACGGTCATGGCGTCGATCGACTACTCGCCCTTCAGCCCCGACGACGACACGCCGGTGTTCGTCATCTCCGTCGCGGCCGAGCTCGCCGGCATGCATGCGCAGACCCTGCGCCAGTACGACCGGCTGGGCCTGGTCACCCCGTCCCGCACGAGGGGTGGCGGCCGTCGCTACTCCCAGCGTGACGTGGCCCTGCTGCGCGAGGTCCAGCGCCTCTCCCAGGAGGAGGGCATCTCGCTCCCCGGCATCGCCCGCATCCTCGAGCTCGAGAACCAGGTCGAGGCGCTGCGCTCCCGGGTCTCCGAGCTGAGCGCTGAGCTGGATGCCGTGCAGGCCTCCTCCGGCCGCACGGCCCGGGTCTTCTCGGTGTCCATGACCGGCGACGTGTATGCCGGGCGGCTCGGTGAGCGCCCCCGGCACGGTCGCTCGCAGGCCCTCGTCGTGTGGAACCCCCCGCGGCCCTGAGGCCGCAGGTGTCGCGGCGGAGCCCCGCTTCCCGGACGGGTCGCGCCGGTCAGTCGCCGAGGCGCACGTGCACGCGCGAGGCCGCGGTCAGGACCACCACGGCACCGACGAGCGCGGCGAGGCCCACGAGGACGGAGTGCGGCTCGGCGGCGAGCCGTCCCCACCCGACCCAGGCGAGGCCCCAGGCCATGGCCACCGCCACGGCCCAGCGGCCGCCGAGGCGCTCCGCGAGGAGCCACCCCACCGCCGTGGCCACGCCGATGACGACGACGGCGGCGAGCTCCGCGGCATACCCGCCGGGGTCGACCCCACTGGCGACGAGCGCGGCGGTGACGTTCGCGCACGCGGCGACCGCCACCCACCCCAGGTACAGGCCGAACGTCCCGTCGACGACCACCGTCTCCGCCGTGCCGTACGACGGGTTCGCCTCGAGCCGGCGCACGAGGAGGCCGAGGGTGACGACGAGCGCGGCCATGACGACGACGCTGAGCCAGATCCAGCCCTGCTGGGTCACGAGGAGCCAGGCGCCGTTGAGCACCATGGATGCCCCCGCGAGCCAGCCGATGGCCCGGTGCCGGCGGTCGGTGGCCTGCTCCGGCAGCCACTGCCAGACCGTGTACGCGGCGAGGCCGAGGTAGATGGGGGTCCAGATCGCGAAGGCCGGGCCGGCGGGGGCGATGAGCGTGGCGTCGGCCGCCAGCGCGCCTCCGGAGGACTCCTCGACCCGGGTGCCGAGGACACCGAGCCCCACGAGGGTGCCGACGACGCAGAACACCTCGGCGAGCGTGACCGCGACCTGGCGGAGCCGGTCCGCGGGCTGGACGACGGCTCGGGTCTCGGTGGCCATGCGCCATTCCACCACGCGGGCGTCGAGCGCACCGTGGTGCGGCGCCGTGCTCACCTGGCAGCGCATTCGGCGTCTTCTCAGGGTCCGGGGCTATCGTTCCGTCGTCAGGGCGAGCCCGAAGTGGGTCGAACGCGCCCTGATCTGCCGAGAGAGAAATGGTGGGTATGCGCGACGACGAGCCGCAGGAGTACGAGCGGCCGAGCGACCTCGAGCCGTCCCCGCGACGCGCCGAGCTGCGCCGTCCCCCCGCGACCTACTACCGCCGGGTGGCGCTGGGGACGGTCGTCCCGGGGGCCGGTCTGCTCCGCACCCGCTGGCGGATCCTCGGCTGGGTGATGCTCCTGGGGGCGCTCACGTTCGCGGCATACCTCGTCGTGCGCACCCTCCAGGGCGAGGCCCTCAAGGCTGCCCTGGACGCCGCCGTCAACCCCAAGGTCCTGCAGTGGATCGGCGTCGCCGTCATGATCGGCGCGGTGCTGTGGATCGGGTCCATCGTCCTGACCGCCGAGGAGGCCTGGCCGCGCATCCGGCACGGGCGCTGGGCACGAGTCGCGTTCGCGGCCGCGGGCTGCCTGCTCGTGGCGGCCCCGTCGGCCTTCGCCGTGCGCTACCTCGAGGTGCAGTCGAGCCTCATCAACGAGGTCTTCTCCGCGGAGGGGTCGACGTCCGCCGGACCGGGCCTCACCGAGCCCGAGGCGAAGGACCCGTGGGCCGACGTGCCACGCGTCAACACCCTCCTCATCGGGTCCGACGCGGGGAAGGACCGCTGGGGCACGCGCACCGACTCGCTCATGGTGGTGAGCACCAACACCAGGACCGGTGACACGCTCCTCGTCGGCATCCCCCGCAACCTCGAGAACGTGCCCATCCCCGACAGCAACCCCCTCTCCCAGCTGTACCCCAACGGCTACAACTGCGGCGACCAGTGCCTCATGAACGGCATCTGGACGCTGGCCGAGGGTCGGCGCGACCTCTTCCCGGGCGTCAAGAACCCCGGCCGCCAGTCGACGATGGACGTCGTCGGCGAGATCACCGGACTGCGCATCGACCAGTCCGTCGTCATCAACCTCAAGGGCTTCAGGGCCCTCGTCGACGCGATGGGCGGGGTCGACATCAACGCCAAGGAGCGCGTCTGCGTCGAGTGCTCCTCGCGACCCGACGGCGGCATCAAGTGGACCTACGGCAAGCAGGAGTGGATCGAGCCGGGCCTCCAGCACCTCGACGGGCGGCGGGCCCTCTGGTACTCCCGGTCCCGCGCGGGCAGCGACGACTTCGCCCGGATGCGCCGCCAGCGCTGCGTCGCCGGTGCGCTCATCGAGCAGGCCGACCCCGTCTCGCTCCTCCGCCGCTACCCGCAGCTGGCGAAGGTCGTCAAGGACAACGTCAGCATCGACATCCCCCGCGACGAGCTCTCGGCGTGGGTCGACCTCGTGCTGCGCATCCAGAAGGGCGGCTCGATCCGCTCGCTGCCGCTGACGAGCACCGTGATCCACCCCGCGAACCCCGACTTCGCCAAGATCCACGCCCTCGTCAAGAAGTCCCTCAAGCCGAAGAAGGCGGCCACGTCGACGGCCTCCCCCACGACGAGCGGCAGCAGCACGCCCACGCCGAGCCCCTCGAAGACCAAGCCCTCCCCGTCCACCACGCCGGACGACGCCTCTGCCGAGCAGCTCGCGGCGACCTGCTGAGGCCACCGCCCACCACGGGGTGATCCCAGCACTGCCCGTGCGGTCGGTTCGCCGCCGGCACGGCTCGTGGTGTCACGGGCGCGCCACCTCCCGGCGTGGAACCCGTCCCCGACGCAGGTGGCGCGGCTCACGACCGGACCACCTTTCCGTGCCGGAGTTGAGCGGAATACACTCAACTTTGGCGCCGTTGGACCCGACGATCACCCGCCCCCCGCCTCGCCCGAGGAGAGTCCTGCATGGAGCTGAAGCCCACGACGAAGGTGGCCGAGGCGCTCGCCGTCGCCCAGCGGTCGGCGCAGACCGCCGGCCACGCCGAGATCACCCCCGCGCACCTCGCGCTCGCCCTCGCGGAGCAGGAGGGCACGACGACCCCCGCCCTGCTCGCCGCCGCTGGGACGTCGGCCGAGGGCGTGGCCGCCGCCGCACGTGGGGTGCTCGCCGGGATGCCGCGCACCAGCGGCAGCACCGTCGCCACGCCGGCCCTGGGCCAGGCGGCCCTCGCCGTGCTCCAGCACGCCTCGACGCTCATGGCCGCTCGCGGCGACACCTACCTCTCCACGGACGTCCTCCTCCTCGCCCTCGTGGAGAAGGGCGGCGTCCAGGGTGACGCGGCGGCCCTCGAGGCCCAGCTCGAGCACCTCCGCGCCGGCGCCAAGGTCGCGACCGAGGACCCGGACGCGACGAGCGAGGCGCTCGAGAAGTACGGCACCGACCTCACGCAGTCGGCCCGCGACGGTCAGCTCGACCCCGTCATCGGCCGCGACAACGAGATCCGCCGCGTCGTGCAGGTGCTGAGCCGGCGCACGAAGAACAACCCCGTCCTCATCGGCGAGCCCGGCGTGGGCAAGACCGCCGTCGTCGAGGGCCTCGCCCAGCGCATCGTCGACGGTGACGTCCCCGAGTCCCTGCGCGGCAAGCGGCTCATCGCCCTCGACCTCGGCGCGATGATCGCCGGTGCCAAGTACCGCGGCGAGTTCGAGGAGCGGCTCAAGGCGGTGCTCGAGGAGATCAAGGCGTCCGACGGCCAGGTCATCACCTTCATCGACGAGCTGCACACCGTCGTCGGGGCCGGGGCGACGGGGGAGTCGGCGATGGATGCCGGCAACATGCTCAAGCCGATGCTCGCCCGCGGCGAGCTCCGCCTCGTCGGTGCGACGACGCTCGACGAGTTCCGCGAGCACGTCGAGAAGGACCCCGCGCTGGAGCGCCGGTTCCAGCAGGTGTTCGTCGGTGAGCCCAGCGTCGAGGACACGATCGCCATCCTGCGCGGCCTCAAGGACCGCTACGAGGCCCACCACAAGGTCGAGATCGAGGACACCGCCCTCGTCGCGGCCGCGAGCCTCTCGGACCGCTACATCACCGGGCGCCAGCTGCCCGACAAGGCCATCGACCTCGTCGACGAGGCCGCCTCCCGCCTGCGGATGGAGATCGACTCCAGCCCCGTCGAGATCGACGTCCTCCGCCGTGCCGTCGACCGGCTCAGGATGGAGGAGCTGCACCTCGCGAAGGAGACCGACGAGGCGTCCGTCGAGCGGCTCGGCAAGCTGCGCGCCGACCTCGCGGAGAAGACCGAGGAGCTGTCCGCCCTCACCGCGCGGTGGGAGTCGGAGAAGTCCGGCCTCAACAAGGTCGGTGACCTCAAGGCCCGCCTCGACGACCTCCGCACCCAGGCCGAGCGGTTCGAGCGCGAGGGCGACCTCGGCAACGCCTCGCGGGTCCGTTACGGCGAGATCCCCGCGCTCGAGAAGGAGCTCGAGGCCGCCCAGCAGGCCGAGACCGCGATCTCCTCGGCCGACCTCATGGTCAAGGAGCGGGTGGGTGCCGACGACATCGCCGAGGTCATCTCGGCGTGGACCAGCATCCCGGCCGGCCGCCTGCTCCAGGGCGAGACGGAGAAGCTCCTCTCGATGGAGTCGATCATCGGCGCTCGCCTCATCGGCCAGGCCGAGGCCGTCCGCGCCGTGTCGGATGCCGTGCGCCGCGCCCGCGCCGGCATCGCGGACCCCGACCGCCCCACCGGGTCCTTCCTGTTCCTCGGCCCGACCGGCGTCGGCAAGACCGAGCTCGCCAAGTCGCTCGCGGACTTCCTCTTCGACGACGAGCGCGCCATGGTCCGCATCGACATGAGCGAGTACTCCGAGCGGCACGCCGTCGCCCGGCTCATCGGGGCGCCTCCCGGGTACGTCGGCTACGAGGAGGGCGGCCAGCTCACCGAGGCCGTCCGCCGTCGCCCGTACTCCGTCGTGCTCCTCGACGAGGTCGAGAAGGCGCACCCCGAGACCTTCGACATCCTGCTCCAGGTGCTCGACGACGGCCGGCTCACCGACGGCCAGGGCCGCACGGTGGACTTCCGGAACGTCATCCTCGTCATGACCTCGAACCTCGGGTCCCAGTACCTCATCGACCCCGTGCTCGACCCGCACGCCAAGCGGGAGGCCGTCATGGCCGCGGTGCGCACGGCATTCAAGCCGGAGTTCCTCAACCGGCTCGACGAGGTCGTCGTCTTCGACGCGCTCTCGACCGACGAGCTCAGCCGGATCGTCGACCTCCAGGTCAGGGCGCTCTCGACGCGCCTGCGCGACCGCCGGATCACCCTCGAGGTGACGCCCGCGGCGAAGGCGTGGCTGGCCGAGCAGGGGTACGACCCGGCCTACGGCGCCCGGCCGCTGCGGCGCCTCGTGCAGCGCGAGATCGGTGACCGGCTCGCGACGTCCCTCCTCTCCGGCGAGGTCCGCGACGGCGACACGGTGACCGTCGACCTCGGCGAGGCGGGCCTCCTCCTGCGCTGACCCGCCCCGACGGCATCCGGGCAGGCGGTTACTGTTGCGGCCATGCGTCGACGCCTCGCCCTCCTCGCCGTCGTCGCCCTCGCCGGTGCCACCGTCGTCGGGTGCTCCGGCGAGGAGGCCAAGGCCGAGCCTCCGCCGGCCGAGCGCCTCGCGGCCGTGAAGACGGCGTTCGACGCCGCGAAGACGGTGCACCTCGACCTCACGAGCCGCGACGTGCCCCCGCGCGAGAACGGCGTGACCCGAGCCAAGGGCGCGGGCGTCATCGACGCGGCCGAGCCGAGGTTCCAGGGCACGATCACCGGCACGATCAAGGGGGTGGGGGGCACGATCGACGTCATCGCGGTCAGCGACGCGACGTACCTCAAGTTCTTCACGCCCGACTACGTGGAGACCGACTTCGACACCCTCAACGCGCCGAACCCGGCCAACTTCTTCGACCCGGACTCGGGCATCTCGGCGCTGCTCCCGCAGACGGGCGACCCCAAGGACGACGGACAGACCCGTTCGGGCACCGAGGTGCTCGACAAGATCAGCGGCACCCTGCCGGGCTCGACGGTGGAGGACCTGTTCCACCTCGGTGACGGCACGGGCACGTTCGCCGTGAGCTACGGCATCACCGAGGCCGACCAGCTGCGCACCGCCACCCTCACCGGCCCGTTCTTCCCGCCGGCCGAGGCGACCTACCTCCTGACGCTCACGGACTACGGGGCGCCCGTTGAGATCACCAGCCCCTAGGGCACTGCTCACGACGGCCGCGATCGCCGTCTCCCTCGCCGCCGCCGACACCTACGTCGTCGTCCTCGCGCTCACCGACATGATGCGCGGTGTCGGCGTCGGCATCGACTCGCTCCAGCGCGCGACGCCGATCATCTCGGGGTTCCTCCTCGGCTACGTCGCCGTGCTGCCCCTCATCGGCCGTGTCGCGGACCTCGTGGACCGGCAGCGCGTCCTGCTCGCGTGCCTCACCGTGTTCGTCATCGGGTCCGCGACCACCGCCCTGGCGACGGAGCTCCCCGTGCTGGTCACGGGTCGGGTGGTCCAGGGCGTGGGCGGCGGTGGACTCGTGCCCGCGACGCTCGCGATCGTCGCGGAGCTGTGGCCGGCGGACCGGCGGGGCGTGCCCCTCGGGGTCGTCGGTGCGGTGCAGGAGCTCGGCTCGGTGCTCGGCCCGGTGCTCGGGGCGGTCGTCCTCGTCGTCGCCGACTGGCGGGCGATCTTCTGGCTCAACGCCCTCGCGGGCGTCGTGCTCGCCGTCGCGGTCGTCGTGACCGGCGGGGGAGGGGTGCCGCGCCCGCGGCCGCTCACCCTCGTGCTGGCCGGGCTGGCCGCAGGCACCGGGGCCCTCGCCCTGGCGGCCCCGGAGGCCCTCGTCACGAGCGTGTCGCTCGGACTCCCGTTCGTGCCCCTCGGGTCGTCCACCTCGCGGCTGCTCACGCCGCTGGGGCTCGTGGCGCTGGCGCTGCTCGTCGGCGCGTTCGTCGTCGGCGGGCACGGCCTCTGGGCGCTGCTGCGACGGGCCGACCTCCTCGGGGCCCTCCTCGTCGGCGGCGCGCTCGGCTGCGTCGTGCTCACGTTCGCGGCATCCGAGCCGGAGAACGAGGTGGTCGGGCCGCTCGGATACGCCCTCCTCCCCGTGGCCGCCCTGCTCGCCGCCGGGTATGCCGTGCACCACCGCCGCTCGTCTGCACCGTTGGTGCCCCGTGGGCTCGTGCACGGGCGCCTCGTCTGGGCCCTCGTCGTGTCGCTCCTCGTCGGCGTCGCCCTCGTGGCCGTCGTCGTCGACGTGCCGCTCCTCGCCCGCCTCGTGCACACGCAGAGCCAGACCGAGGCGGCGCTCGTGCTCGTGCGCTTCCTCGTCGCGGTGCCCGTGGGGGCCCTCGCCGGCGGCTGGGCCCTGCGTCGCCTCGGCAACGGCGTCGTCTCGGGCGCCGGCCTCGCGGTGGCGGCGGTCGGGCTGGTGGCCATGTCGACGTGGGGCCAGGGGTCCCTCGAGGAGGCGTCCTCGACCCTCGTCCTCGTGGTGACGGGCCTCGGCATCGGCCTCGCCCTGGCGCCCGTCAACGACGCTGCGCTCGCCGAGGCACCGCACGTCGCGCACGGCACGGCATCCGCGCTCGTCGTCGTGGCCCGCATGGTCGGCATGGTCGTGGGGGTCGCGCTCCTCACCGCCATCGGGCTGCACCAGTACTACCTCGCGGTCGGGGCCCTGCCCGACCCCACCGACGTCGACGCGTTGCGGGAGGCGGCGGTCCTCCAGGTGACGGCGGTGTTCCGCGGCGCGGCGCTCGCGGCCGCGCTCGGGGCGCTCGCCTCCCTGGCCCTCGGCCTGCGCCGCCGCGTGGGCGCGGAGCCGGCGCGTCCGACCTTCGGGCTCTGACCTCCCCACCGGCCCGGCGCCCTGGGAGTACCGTCGCGGCATGGCGACCACCGCTGACGTCCTGCTCGACGCCTTCGGCCGCGTTCGCGAGACCGTGCACGAGGTGCTCGAGGGCACCCCGGAGGACCACCTCGCCGAACCGCCCGCCGACGGGACCAACACCATCGCGTGGCTGGCGTGGCACCTCACGAGGATCCTCGACTCGCACGTCGCCGACGCCTTCGACATCGACGTCGTGTGGACCTCGCAGGGGTGGCGCGACCGCTTCGGGCTGCCGTTCTCGGCGCGGGCCACCGGCTACGGCATGACCTACGACGAGGTGCTCCAGGTGCGCGCGTCGACCGAGCTCCTCCGGGGGTACTTCGACGCGACGTTCGAGGCCGCCATGGCCGTGGTCGGGAAGGTCGGCGACGACGACCTCGACCGCATCGTCGACGAGCGGTGGGACCCGCCGGTGACCCTGGCCGTGCGCCTCGTGAGCGTCGTCGACGACTGCCTCCAGCACGCGGGCCAGGCGGCGTACGCCCGGGGCATCCTCAGCCGGCGCTGAGCAGCTCGCCGACGGCGGAGGCCACCTCGTCCGGCGCCTCGTAGCCCAGCATGTGCCCCTTGCCCGGCAGCACCCGCAGCCGGGCTCCGCGGATGCCGTGCGCCAGCGCCCACGCGTCGGCCACCGGCGTGAGCCGGTCCGCCGTGCCCACGAGCACCAGGGTCGGCACGGCGCCGAGGTGGGCCAGCGCGGCCCGCTCGTCATGTGCCTGGAGGGCGAGGAACCAGCGGCCCATCGTCGGCAGCGAGGTGTGCCGGATCAGCGAGACGCCGGGCACGACGGCCTCGGGTGCCGCCTCCCGCCCGTAGAGCAGCCGAGCCTGCGACCGCCTCGACAGCAGGCGTCCGGGAGCGATGCGTGGCGCCCGCGCCGACGCGCGCATCACGGCATCCTCGAGGGGGAGCCGCACCCGGTCGTGGCCGACCTGCGCGGAGGTGGCCACGAGGACGACGCCCCGCACCCGCGCGGCGAGCTCGTCGGCGTGGTCGGCCACCCACGCCATGATGGTCATGCCGCCCATCGAGTGCCCGGCGAGCACGAGCGGGCCGGTCGGCGCGACGGCGGTGAGCACCCGGTGCAGCACTCCGCCGAGCTCGTGCACCGCGGGGGTGGGCCACTCCGCGCCCGACCTGCCGTGGCCGGGCTGGTCGAAGGCCACGACCCGCACGCCGTGCGCGGCCCGCAGCCGCTCGACCACCGGGAGCCAGCTCTCGTGGCTCAGCGTCCAGCCGTGCGCGAGCACGACGGTCACGCCCTCGGCTGCCGTGCCCCTGGCCGCCGCGGTGGCGGGCCACTCCACGACGTGCACGTCGGTGCCCGGCTGCACCCGCACGCGGTGGGTGACGACGCCGTCGACGACCCGGCCCGCCCGGGTGGCGACGGCCGCGGCGGCGGTGCGTGACGGCATCCGGCTCAGTCCTGGAGCTGCACGACGACCGGCGCGTGGTCGCTCGCCCCCGCCCCCTTGCGCTCCTCGCGGTCGATCACCGCACCCGCGACCCGGTCGGCCAGGGACGGCGAGCCGAGGACGAAGTCGATCCGCATGCCGCGCTTCTTGGGGAACGCGAGCCGCTGGTAGTCCCAGTACGTGTAGACGCCGGGGCCCGGTGCGTGCGGGCGCACGACGTCGACGAAACCGGCGTCGAGGAAGGCCCCGAAGGCCGCGCGCTCCGGCGGCGACACGTGGCTCTTGTCGAGGTAGTACTCCATCGACCACACGTCCTCGTCCTGCGGGGCGATGTTCCAGTCGCCGCAGAGGGCCACCTGCGCGCCGTCGGCCGCCCACTCGCGGGCCCGCTCCTTCAGCTCGGCGAGCCACTGGAGCTTGTACGCCATGTGGGGGTCCGCGATGGCCCGGCCGTTCGGGACGTAGAGCGACCACATCCGGATGCCGCCGCACAGCGCCCCGATCGAGCGCGCCTCCGCCGCCAGGGGCTCGCCCCACCCGGGGTCGCCGCTGAAGCCGACCTGCACGTCGTCGAGGCCGACCCGGGACAGGATCGCGACACCGTTCCACTGGTTGAGGCCGTGGTGCGCCACCTCGTAGCCCAGCGCCCGGAACCGGTCGTAGGGGAACTGCTCGTCCTTGGCCTTGGTCTCCTGCATGGCGAGCACGTCGACGTCCGAACGCTGCAGCCAGGCCTCGACCCGGTCGATGCGGGAGCGGATGGAGTTGACGTTCCAGGTCGCGATGCGCACCTCCTCACACTACCCACGGGTATGCCGGCCACCGGGGCGAGGTGGGCGGCATACAGTGCCGCTCCATGAGCACCGCACTCGTCACCGGCGCCTCGGCGGGGATCGGCCGCGCCTTCGCGGAGCGGCTCGCCCGCGAGGGCCACGACCTCGTCCTCGTCGCGCGCGACCGGGCCCGGCTCGAGCGGCTGGCCGCCGAGCTCAGGGCCGACCACGGCGTCGCCGTCGAGGTGCTCGTGGCCGACCTCGCCGACCGCGAGGCCACCGCCACCGTCTGCGACCGGCTCGCCGACGAGGTGCGCCCAGTGGACCTCCTCGTCAACAACGCCGGCTTCGGTCTGCGCCGCGCCTTCCTCGACAACGACCTACGCGAGGAGGAGGCCGGGCTCGACGTCATGGTGCGGGCCGTCATGCTCACCTGCCACGTCGCCGGCCGGGCGATGCGCGGGCGCCGCCGCGGGGCGATCGTCAACGTCTCCTCGGTCGCCTCCTTCATCGCCAACGGCACGTACTCCGCAGAGAAGGCCTTCGTCACGGTCTTCTCCGAGGGACTGGCGAGCGAGCTCTCGGGCACGGGCGTGACCGTGACGGCGCTGTGTCCTGGGTTCACCCGTACCGAGTTCCACCAGCGGGCGCGGATGAGGATCTCGGCGCTGCCCGACGCGATGTGGCTCGATGCCGACGACGTCGTCCAGCAGGCGCTCGCCGACGTGGCGGCGGGAAAGGTCGTGTCCGTCCCGGGTGCCCAGTGGAAGGTCGTGGCGACCGTGGTGCGGGCCCTGCCGCGACCCGTCGTGCGCGGGGCCGCCCTCCGCGCCCTCGACCGGTTCCGGAAGCGCGGCTGAACCCGGGGCGGTGCGGCGACATCCCCGGTCCGGGCTATCGCCAGGGGCGGACCCCGGGCCTAAAATCGACGGATGGCTCCGGGTGCCGAACCCGAGGTGCTGCGTGAGTACCGACACCTCCTGCGCACCGCCTCCGCCGACTGGCAGGAGACGGCGCACCGCCACGCGCTCCAGGCCATCGGCCCCGGGCCACGCGAGCGGGTCCTCGCCGAGTGCCAGCGACTGCTCCAGACGGGGACCCGACTGACGCCGCACGACATCCACGCCGTCGCCCGCCTCATCGTCCTCGCCGAGCGCCGACGCCCGCGGATCATCCTCGGCGGCCTGCCGGTCGACCTCCTCCAGCAGCTGGCCGCGGCCGTCGTCGCGAGCCCGGTCGGACGGATGCTGCGCGCCGGGATCGACGTGTGGGACGGTGCCGAGCCGCCGGCCCCGCTGGAGCCGCGCCCGGACCCGGACTACCACCAGCGGTGGCACGAGCAGCGATTCACCCCGGGCGAGGCTGGGGAGTACGTCATCTTCTGGTTCGCGCGGCCACCGCGCGCCGGGCGGCGCTGACGAGCGGCTGCGCTGACGAGAGACGCGCTGACGACCGCGAGGGACTGACGCCCGGCGGCCTTGACGACCGCTGGCCGGGCGGGTCGCGCTCGTGCCCGGCGCCACGGCATACGGTGTGGCCGTGACCGACATCGCCGCCGACCGTGCCCGCCTCCTCGAGCTCATCCGCGCCAAGGCCGTCGTCCACGGCCGCGTGACGCTGTCGTCAGGTGCCGAGGCCGACTCCTACGTCGACCTGCGCCGGATCACCCTCGACGGCGAGGCCGGCCCGCTCGTCGGCCGCGTCATGCTCGACCTCACCGCCGACCTCGACTACGACGCCGTCGGGGGCCTGACGCTGGGGGCCGACCCGGTGGCGACGTCGATGCTGCACGCCCGGGCGGCGAGCGGCGGCCGGCTCGACGCCTTCGTCGTGCGCAAGGCCGGTAAGGCGCACGGGCTCCAGCAGCGCATCGAGGGTCCGTCGGTCGCGGGTCGCCGGGTGCTCATCGTGGAGGACACCTCGACGACCGGGGCGTCGCCACTGGATGCCGCGCGCGCGGCGGAGGAGGCCGGGGCGACCGTCGTCGCCGTCGCGACGATCGCCGACCGGGCGACGGGCGCGGCGGAGCGCTTCGCCGAGGCGGGCCTCGAGTACCGCCACGTGTTCGGCCTCGAGGACCTCGGTCTGGCCTGAGCCGGCCCCGCTGCACCTAGGATCGCCAGAGACCGTCCGACCCCGGGAGCCCGCATGACCACCGCCACCGTCGTCCTCCTCGTCATCGTCGTCCTCCTGGTCGTCGTCGTCGGCTGGGCCGTCGCGACGTACAACGGCCTCATCAGGCTGCGCAACCTCGTCCAGGAGGCCTGGCGCCAGATCGACGTCGAGCTGACCCGCCGGCACGACCTCATCGGCAACCTCGTCGAGACCGTCAAGGGCTACGCGGCGCACGAGCGGGGGACCCTCGAGGACGTCGTCAGGGCCAGGTCGGCCGCCATGACCCCGGGCCAGTCGCCGGCCCAGCAGGCCGAGAGCGAGAACGTCCTGAGCCAGGCGCTGGGTCGCCTGCTCGCGATCGTCGAGGCCTACCCCGACCTCAAGGCCAACCAGAACTTCCTCGCGCTCCAGGCCGAGCTCACGACGACCGAGGACCGCATCGCGTCGGCGCGCCGCTACTACAACGCGACGGTCCGCGACCTCAACACCAAGGTCGAGACCGTGCCGAGCAACATCGTCGCCGGGGTCCTCAACGTCGACCGAGCCGAGTACTTCGAGGCCGTCGGCGAGCAGCGCGAGGCCCCGCGTGTCGACTTCGGCCAGCGGGAGGCCGTCATCCCGCCGCCGAGCGCGTATGCCGGTGGGTCCGCGCCCGCCGACACCGCCGCCCCCGCCCCGCCGGTCGACACCGTCCGGACGACGCCCACCGACACCGCTACGCCCACCGACACCGTCCCGCCCGCTCCGCCGGCCGGGCCGGCAGGCGGAGCGGGGGGCACGCCGCCGCCCACCGCTTGACCCGCACGTCGCCCGACACGCACCGGCGTCGGGACGAGGTTCGGGACGAGCGGTCCCGCGTCCGGTCCACCGGACGGTGGACCGGGCGTCCACCGCCCGGGTCTCGCGGGCCGGGCACCCCGCCGCGAGGCTGGGGGCATGGACGACGCGATCACCATCAGGGGCCTGAGCAAGACGTACGGGGGCCGTCCCGCGGTCGACGGCATCGACCTCGACATCCGCACCGGCGAGGTGTTCGCCCTCCTCGGCCCGAACGGCGCCGGCAAGACGACGACGGTCGAGGTCCTCGAGGGCTTCCGCACCCGTGACGCGGGTGAGGTGCGCGTGCTCGGCACGGACCCGCATGACGCCGACCGGGCCTGGCGCGACCGGATCGGCATCGTGCTCCAGACGACGGGCGGGCTCGACCTCCTCACCGCGCGGGAGGTGCTGTCGAGCACGGCCCGGGCCTACTCGCGCCCGCGTGCCGTGGACGAGGTCCTCGCCGCGGTCGGGCTGGAGGACACGGCGGACACCCGCATCGTGGGGCTGAGCGGTGGCCAGCGCCGCCGGCTCGACGTGGCGCTCGGCATCGTCGGGCGCCCAGACCTGCTCTTCCTCGACGAGCCGACGACGGGGTTCGACCCGCAGGCGCGCCGCGACTTCTGGGACCTCGTCCGTGACCTCGCCGTCGAGGGCACGACGATCGTGCTCACCACGCACTACCTCGACGAGGCGGAGCACCTCGCCGACCGGGTGGGCGTCATCGCCGCCGGGCGCCTGCTGGCCCTCGACACGCCGGCCGCGCTCGGGGGGCGCGGCGCCGACGAGGCCACGGTCTCCTGGGAGGAGCACGGCGTCCGGCGCAGCGTGCGGACCGCCCGGCCGACGGCCGAGGTGGCGAGGCTCGCTGCCGATATCCCCGGTGGTGAGCTCCCCGGGCTCACGATCACCCGGCCGACCCTCGAGGACACCTACCTCGCCCTGATCGCACCCCACCTCGACGACGATCGGGCGGGGGTGCCGGCATGAGCGCCGTTCCGGTCGGGCTCGACCGCACCGTCCTGGAGCTCAAGATGTACTCCCGCGAGAAGGAGGCGGTGTTCTTCTCCTTCCTCCTCCCGATCCTCCTGCTCGCCCTGTTCTCGACGATCTTCTCGAGCCAGTTCGACCAGGCGGAGGGTGCCGACGGTGCCATGACAGCGGGGCAGTACTTCCTCCCCGGGATGATCGCGGCCGGCGTGCTCCTCACGAGCTTCCAGACCATGGCGATGTCGGTGGCCACCGAGCGCGACGACGGGACGCTCAAGCGGCTGCGTGCGACGCCCATGCCACCGGTCGCCTACTTCCTCGGGAAGGTGGGGCTCGTCGCGGTCTCGTCGACGGTGCAGGTCGCTCTGCTCCTGCTCGTCGGGCGGGTCCTCTTCGGTGTCGAGCTGCCGACGACGGCCGACCGCTGGGGGGTCTTCGTCGTCGTCTTCCTCCTCGGCGTGTTCGGGGGGACGGTGCTCGGGATCGCGTACTCCTCGCTCGCCTCCTCGCGCTCGGTGGGGGCGGTCGTCATCGGCCCGATGCTCGTGCTCCAGTTCATCTCCGGCGTCTACATCGCCTTCGACGAGGTCCCTCCATGGCTCCAGCAGGTCGCCTCGCTCTTCCCGCTCAAGTGGGTCGCCCAGGGCATGCGCTCGGTGTTCTACCCCGCCGAGATGGCCGCGGCCGAGATGTCGGGCAGCTGGGAGACGGGGCGCACGGTCCTCGTCCTGACCGCCTGGGCCGTGGCCGGGCTCGTGCTGTGCGTCCTCACGTTCCGGTGGTTCAAGCGCGGCTCCACGTGACGGCGGGGGCGCGATGATGGGCGGCGTGACGACGACCCGGGCCAGCTCGAGCGACGAGCTGCGCGGCATGTGGCGCGACCAGCAGCCGTTCTGGCACGCGGCATACGTCGTCGTCTGGGGAGCCGCCGTCGTCGTCGCCCTCGTCGACGACCCGGGCTCCTCGGGCCGCGCGGTGACGCTCGCCCTGCTCGTGGTCATGGCCGTCGCGTATGCCGTGCTCGGGCGCCGCGGTCTGGTGCGCGTCGACCTTCGCTGGGCCGTCGCCTACCACGTCGTGTCGTGGTCCGCGCTGCTCGCCATCCAGGTCATCGACCCGGGCACCGAGACGTGGGTGCTCTACTTCATCCTGTTCCCCCAGCTGTGGGCCATGCTCCCGGCCCGGTGGGCGACGGTCGGGACGCTCACCGCCGTCACGTCGTTCGGGCTGGTCCGGTGGGCGCAGGCCGACTTCTCGTCCGAGGACCTCACCGGCATCGTGCTCAGCGGAGTCATCTCGATGGCCGTCTCGCTGTCGCTGGGCCTCTTCATCCACCGCCTCATCGGTGAGGCCGCGCGCCGTGCCGAGACCATCGACGAGCTGCGCGACACCCAGGCGCGGCTCTCGGCGGCCGAGCGCGACCGAGGGGTGCACGAGGAGCGCGAGCGCATCTCCCGCGAGATCCACGACACGCTCGCCCAGGGGTTCACCTCCGTCGTCGCGCTGTCGCGGGCCGCGGAGTCGGCACTGGCGCGCGGAGACGTCGCCACGGCCCGGGACCGGCTCCTGCTCATCGAGCGCACCGCCGCGGACAACCTCGACGAGGCCCGGCTCATCGTCGCCGAGCTGACGCCGGGCCACCTCCAGTCACGCACGCTCGCCGAGGCCCTCGAGCGGCTCGGCGCCGCGGTGACCAGCGAGAACGGGCTCAGGGCCGAGGTCCGTGTCGCGGGAGACCCCGTGCCGCTCGGCGGGGCGGCCGAGGTCGTCATCCTGCGGACCGCGCAGGAGGCGCTCGCGAACGTCCGGCGGCACGCGTCGGCGGCCCGGGTCGACCTCACCCTCGCCTACGACGACCCCGACCGGGTCGTCCTCACGGTGCGCGACGACGGCCAGGGGTTCGACCCCGACGGCGCGCGGGACGGCTTCGGGCTCGACGGCGTCCAGGCCCGGGCGGCCGAGGTCGGGGGGACGGTGCGGCTCGTGAGCGGACCCGGGGCCGGCACGACCCTGCGGCTGGAGGTGCCGCGGTGATCCGGCTGCTCGTCGTCGACGACCACCCCGTCGTGCGCGCCGGCATGGTCGCCGTGCTCGGGGAGGAGGACGACTTCCTCGTCGTCGGAGAGGCCGCGAACGGCGCCGAGGCACTCGCCCTCGTGAGGCACCTGTCGCCGGACGTCGTGCTCATGGACCTGCGGATGCCGGTGATGGACGGTGCCGAGGCCACGGCCCGGATCGCCGGCCTCGCCGACCCTCCCCAGGTGCTCGTGCTCACGACCTACGACACCGACGCTGACATCGTCCGAGCCGTCGAGGCGGGTGCCCGGGGCTACCTCCTCAAGGACGCGCCCACCGGCGTGCTGGCCGACGCGATCCGTCGCGCGGCGAGGGGGGAGACGGTGCTGGCGCCCCCGGTCGTGGCCCGGCTCGCCGAGCGGCTGCGGGGGTCCGCTCGCCCCGGGCTCACCGCCCGCGAGCTCGACGTGCTGCGGCTCGTCGCGCGGGGGCTCTCGAACGCCGACATCGGCAGGGAGCTGTCCATCGGCGAGGCGACGGTCAAGACCCACCTCATCCGCGCCTTCGCCAAGCTCGAGGTCACCGACCGCACGGCCGCCGTCACCGCGGCATACGCCGGCGGGTACATCGACCTGCCGAGGCCGTGAGGCTCAGAGGGTCCCGTCGCGGACGTCCTCGACGACCTCGTCGATCTCCTCGATCGCGGTCTTCGTGGCGCTGCGGTGCCGCAGGAACTCGACGACCATCGGGATGAGCGAGAACGCGACGATGAGGAGCACCGCGGCCTCGAGGTGGTCGTGGATGAAGTCGACCCCCCCGAGGAAGTAGCCGAGGAGGGTGATCCCGGTGGCCCAGAGGACCGCGCCGACCCCGCTCCACACGAAGAAGTAGCGCCGGTTCATCCGGCTCACGCCCGCGACGACGGTGATGAAGGTGCGCACGATGGGCACGAACCGGCCGATGACGAGGGCCTTGGCGCCGTGCCTCTCGAAGAAGTCGTGCGTCTGGTCGAAGTACCGCTTCTTGATGAACCGGCCGTCGCGCTCGTACAGCGGGTGGCCGAGCGCCCGGCCGATCTCGTACCCCGTGACGTTGCCGAGGAAGGCCGCCAGGCTGAGGATCACGCAGGCCACGACGATGTTGACGTCGATGTCGCCCCGGGCGATGAACAGCCCCACCGCGAAGAGCAAGGAGTCGCCGGGGAGGATCGGGAAGAGCAGCCCGCACTCGATGAAGACGATGGCCACGCTGACCCAGAAGAACTGCTCACCGAAGCGGTCGAGGAGCCACTGGGGGTCCATCCAGCTCGGGCCGAGGGAGTGCATCACGCGACCAAGGGTAAGGCGCCGAGCCGTGCACCCGAGCCAGACCCTCGCTGTGCGGTGGCTGTGACCCGCCGGGGCGGCCGGTCCCGCGGTGCCCTTCGGCACGCTTCGGTGCCGGCGCTACATTTGGCGCCGGACGAGCCGTCGCGCCCGCCGTCACCCCGTGACCCCGACACCCCAGGACCGGAGCAGCCAGCCATGTCAGAACCCGGTCGTGGCGGTTCCGGCACGGAGGGTCGCGGGTGAGCCGGGCCGGTGCCGCCCCACCCCCGGAGCGACCGCCTGGGGAGGTCGGCGTCGGACCATGGACGGGCGCGTGGCCTGAGGGCGACCACTGGGACCCCGAGCTGCTGCGCGACGGCGACCGCCGCAACGTCGCCGACCACTACCGCTACTGGCGGATGGATGCCGTCGTCGCCGACCTCGACACGCGCCGGCACCCGTTCCACGTCGCGATCGAGAACTGGGGCCA
>DASSYJ010000122.1:0-22908 GCA_035703305.1 Ornithinibacter sp.
CTCCCCTGCGTCACGTGGACCACGGGCAGCGTCGCGGACCGCACCTCGTCCCACCACGAGGGTGGCGCCCAGTCGCTCGAGGGGTCCGGCCGCAGCGCACCCACCCAGTGCACGGTCCGCGGCAGGTCCGCTGCGGCATACTCGAACGACGGCGTGCAGCCCTGGAGGTGCAGCAGGGGCGACACCGAGGCCTCGATGAGCGAGCGCCCGTCCGGCGGCAGGCCGAGGTCCCGGCGGAGCTGGTCGTAGCGCCGCTGGGCCTCCCCGAACACCCACCACCGGGAGGCCGACCGCACGGCGTGGTTGCGCAGCCGCGACACGGGGCCGCGCATGGGCAGCAGGCCCGGGCCGTATGCCGGTGTGGTGCCGTGGGCGCGGGGCAGCGGCCCGTCCCCGAACGTCGCCACGGGGACGTCGAGGGCCTCGCCGAGCAGGGCGACGCCGTAGGACAGCCCGTCGCACAGCATCGCGTCGACGGGGTGGGACTCGAGCACGCGGCGGAGGTCGGCCACCCGCGCCTGCGCCTCACCGACGAACACGTCGGCGTAGACGCGCCCGATGGCCCTCGGCCCGCGGAGCCCGGCGAGCCGGGGGAACTCCTCGGCGAGCCGCGTGCCGTCGTAGTCGCGCATCGTCGCGTGGGGTAGCGGGGTCGCACCCACGGCCGCGATGCTCGCATGGAAGCGGCGGCTCGCCATCCAGCGGACGTCGTGGCCACGCTCGACGAGGCGGGCGGCGAAGGGCAGCGCGTTGCGGGTGTGCGCCGGCACGGGGATGGTCGCGAAGAGGAAGCTCGCCATGAGGGGTTCTCCCGACGTGGTCCCGGGTCGGCCCGGCCGGCCCGACCCTCAGGCCTTCTTCGTCGCCCGCGCCGCGGCGGACGTCGCCGACGTCGACGGGGTCGCCTTCGTCGTGGACGTGGTCGTCCTCGTCGCCGTCGTCTTCCTGGCCGTCGTCTTCCTGGCCGCGGTCTTCCTCGTCGCAGTGGCGCGCGTCGTCGCCTTCTTCGCCGGCGCCTTGGTCGCCCGCTTCTTCACCGGCCCGCGAGCGCGCTTGTCGGCGAGGAGCTCGTAGCCGCGCTCGGGTGTCAGCTGATCGGGGTCGTCGTCCTTGCGGAGCGTCGCGTTGGTCTCGCCGTCGGTGACGTAGGGGCCGAACCGCCCGTCCTTGACGACGACCGGTCGCCCCGACACCGGGTCGGTGCCGAGCTCGGCCAGCGGCGGCTTGGCGGCGGCGCGCCCGCGCTGCTTCGGCTGGGCGTAGATCGCGAGCGCCTGCTCGAGGGTGATGTCGAAGAGCTGCTCCTCGGTCTCGAGCGACCGCGAGTCGGTGCCCCTCTTGAGGTAGGGCCCGTAGCGACCGTTCTGCGCGGTGATCTCCTCCCCCGACTCTGGGTCGGTCCCGACGACGCGGGGCAGGGAGAGCAGCCGCAGCGCGGCCTCGAGGTCGATCGTCGCGAGGTCCATGTCCTTGAAGAGGGATGCCGTGCGCGGCTTCGCCTTCGCCGCCTTGCCGCGGCCCCGGGTCGGCGCCTCGTCGGCCTCCGGCAGCACCTCGGTGACGTAGGGGCCGTAGCGGCCGGCCCTCGCGACGACGTCGTGCCCCGTCGCGGGGTCCGTGCCGAGGACGCGACCGTCGTCGGCAGCCGTGGCCAGGAGCTCGCGCGCCATGGCAGGCGTCAGCTCGTCGGGGGCGACGTCGTCGCCGATGGTGGCCCGGCGGGGGGTGGCGGCGGGAGCGGCGGCCGAGCCCGCGGCATACGCCGCCTCGTCCGTGACCTCGCCGGTGCCGGGGTCGATGCCCGCGGGCACGGCCGTTCGGGGGTCTCCGTGGGCGGGGCCCCCGGGTACGACCTCCTCGACGTAGGGGCCGTAGCGGCCGACCCGCACCACGATCCCCTCGCCGATGTCGATGGTCGAGATGGCCCTGGCGTCGATGTCGCCGAGGTCGGCGACGAGGTCGCGCAGGCCCTCGGCGGAGGTCGCCTCGTCGCCGAAGTAGAACCGGTGCAGCCACGCGGCCCGCTGCTCGTCACCGCGGGCGATGGCGTCGAGGTCCTCCTCCATCGAGGCGGTGAAGTCGTAGTCGACGAGCCGGGAGAAGTGCTCCTCCATGAGGCGCGTCACGGCGAAGGCGAGCCAGCTCGGCACGAGCGCCGAGCCGCGGTTGCTCACGTAGCCGCGGTCCTGGATCGTCCCGATCGTCGAGGCGTACGTCGACGGCCGCCCGATGCCGCGCTCCTCCATCGCCTTGACGAGGGTGGCCTCGGTGTAGCGCGGCGGCGGGGAGGTCTCGTGGCCGAGCGCCTCGGTTCGCACCGTGCGCAGGGCCGTGCCCTCGCCGAGCCTGGGGAGGCGGCGCTCCTCCTCGGCCTCGTCCTTGCGGCGGGCGGCCTGCTTCTCGTCGCGCCCCTCCTCGTATGCCGCGAGGAAGCCGCGGAAGGTGATGACCGTGCCGCTCGCGGACAGCTCGACCGCGCGGGCCGGGGCGCCGTCGCCAAGGGTCGCGCCGAGCCGGACGGATGCCGTGGAGCCGCGCGCGTCGGCCATCTGCGAGGCGATCGTGCGCTTCCAGATCAGCTCGTAGAGGGCGTACTCCTCACCGCGGAGCTCTCCCGCGACCTGGGCGGGGGTGCGGAACCGGTCACCCGCCGGGCGGATCGCCTCGTGCGCCTCCTGCGCGTTCTTGACCTTGCGCTCGTAGCGACGCGGCGCGTCGGGCACGTAGTCGGCTCCGTAGAGGTCGCGGGCCTGCTGACGGGCGGCCGTCAGTGCGGCATCCGACAGCGTCGTGCTGTCGGTGCGCATGTAGGTGATGTAGCCGTTCTCGTAGAGGCGCTGGGCGACGCGCATCGCGTTGCGGCTGTTGAGCCGGAGCTTGCGGGAGGCCTCCTGCTGGAGCGTGCTCGTCGTGAACGGTGCGCTCGGGCGACGGGTGTACGGCTTCTCCGAGACCTCGGTGACCGTGACCTCGGCGGCGCGCAGGGCCGCGGCGATGCCCGTCGCAGCCGCCTCGTCGAGCTGGGTCGCCTTGGCGTTCGTGAGGGTGCCGTCGTCGGCGAAGTCGCGTCCGGTCGCGACCTTGTGGCCGTCGACGCCGGTGAGGCGGGCCGTGAAGAGGTTGGCGTCGGCATCCGGCGTGAGGTCCGCCTCGACGTCCCAGTAGCTCGCGCTGCGGAAGGCCATCCGCTCGCGCTCGCGCTCCACGACGAGCCGCGTGGCGACGGACTGGACGCGGCCGGCCGACAGGCCAGCCTTGACCTTGCGCCACAGGACGGGGCTCACCTCGTAGCCGTAGAGGCGGTCGAGGATGCGGCGGGTCTCCTGCGCGTCGACGAGGCGCGTGTCGACGTCACGCGTCGTGGCGGCCGCGCGCTGGATCGCCTCCTTGGTGATCTCGTGGAAGACCATCCGCTTGACGGGAACCGTGGGCTGCAGGGTCTCGAGCAGGTGCCACGCGATGGCCTCGCCCTCGCGGTCCTCATCCGTGGCGAGGTAGAGCTCGTCGGCACCCTTGAGCAGGGCCTTGAGCTCGCGGACCTTCTTCTTCTTGTCAGCGTCGACGACGTAGTAGGGGTCGAAGTCGTCCTCGATGTTGACCCCGAACTTCCCGAAGGGGCCCTTCTTGATGTCCGCGGGCATCTCGCTCGGGGTCGGGATGTCGCGGATGTGGCCGACCGAGGCCTCGACGTCCCACTCGGCGCCGAGGTAGCCGGCGATGGTCCGCGCCTTCGCGGGGGACTCGACGATGACGAGCTTGCGTCCTGCGGTCACGTGGTGCACCTGTCCGTTCCGTCCGTCCACGTGCAGCGGATTCGTCGCTGCTCCGACGTGGGGACGCGCACGACGGTAGCGCCCACAGCCCTCATCCGTGCAAACCGGCCACCGTCAGACCCCGAGGGCGGCGGCCGCGGCGGCCCGCATCACGTCGCGGTCGGGCTCGACGCCGGTCCAGTGCCGCACGGCGAGCGCACCCTGGCCGACGAGCATCCCCAGGCCGTCGAGCGTCCTCGCACCCCGCGCCTCGGCCGCGCGGAGCAGGGCGGTGCGCGGTGGTGAGACGACGACGTCGGCGACGACCAGACCCTCGCGCAGCGTGTCGACCTCGATGTCGACGAGGGCGTCGCCGTCGCCGAAGCCGACCGACGTCGCGTTGACGAGCACGTCGCACGTGGTCGGCACGGCATACGGCTGGTCCCAGGGGACGTAGGCCGCGGGCACACCGGTGCCCGCCGTGACCACCCGGGCGAGCTCGGCGCCGCGGCGCTCGTTGCGGTTGACGACGAGGACGGACGCGGCTCCTGCGAGGGCGGTCTCGACGGCCACCGCCCGCGCGGCCCCACCGGCGCCGAGGACCACGACCTCGAGCCCTGCGGGGTCGACGACGGTGCGCAGGGACTCCATGAAGCCCTGGCCGTCGGTGTTGTGCCCGACGAGGTCGCCGTCGGTGGCGACGACCGTGTTGACGGCGCCGATGACCTCGGCGGACTCGGCGAGCAGGTCGAGGTGGTCGATGACGGAGACCTTGTGCGGCAGGGAGCAGTTGAAGCCGGCCCAGCCCATCGCGCGGGCGCCCGCGACGGCATCCCCGAGCGCGCCGGGGGGCACCTCGCAGTTGAGGTAGCGGGCGTCGATGCCGTGGTGGGTGTATGCCGCCTCCACCATGACGACGGTCGGGTTGCCCGCCGCCGGCGTCGAGAACGACCCGGTGTGGATGCCGAGGAACGTCGGTCCGCTCATCGCGGCTCTCCCGTGGTGAGGTCGAGGGCGAGGTGGACCTCGCCGTCGGCGTCGACCTCGCCGGTCGGCACGAAGCCCAGCCCTTCGTAGAAGGGCTGGGGGGAGCCGTCGCCGGGGGCGCAGCTCGTGAGCAGCGTGTCGCCGCCCGAGGCGCGGACCTCGCGCACGACGAGGGCGAGTGCGGCGGTGCCGTGGCCCAGGCGCTGGTACCGGGAGTCGATGAGCAGCTTCCACAGGAAGTACGGGCCACGCAGGCCATCCACCGGTTCGACGTCCCACGCCAGCATGACGAAACCGACGGGGACGCCGTGGTCCAGCACGGCGCGGGACCATGGGTGCGCCTCCGGCGCGGCTGCCGCCTCGGCCAGTGAGTCGGCGACGCCGGAGACGAAACGCTCCTGGCCGGGCGCGACACGCAGCGCGAGGACGGCGTCCTCGATGTCGGGGCGGATCTCGGAGAGGGTGACGGGGGGCACGGGTTCAGGACACCATTGGCAGCGGCTCCCCGTCGAGGGAATGCCGGCCGAGACTGTGTGGTTGAATGTTTAACTACATCACGAGGAGCCTCGCATGACCACCACCGACCAGGCGTCGGCACCCGCCCGCCAGCCCGTCCTCTACCTCAGCCACGGCGCACCGCCGCTCGCCGACGACACGACGTGGACCGCAGAGCTGGCCCAGTGGTCGTCGGACCTCCCCCGGCCCAGCTCGGTGCTGATGGTGTCCGCGCACTGGGAGCTCGCCCCGATCGCGGTCTCGGCGACCTCGGGTGACGTGCCGCTGCTCTACGACTTCTGGGGCTTCCCGCAGCGGTACTACGAGGTGACCTACGACGCGCCGGGGGCTCCCGAGCTGGCCCGCTCCGTCGCCGGGCTGATGTCCGGCGCCGGGGAGACCCTGCACCAGGACCCGAGTCGTGGGCTCGACCACGGCGCGTACGTGCCGCTCAAGGAGATGTATCCCGGGGCCGACATCCCCGTCCTCCAGCTGTCGATGCCGACGCTCGACCCGCAGCGGCTGTTCGCGCTCGGTCAGCGGCTCGCTCCGCTCCGGGACGAGGGAGTGCTCATCGTCGGATCCGGCTTCACGACCCACAACCTGGGCTGGTTCAACCCGCGCGCGGGGTCGGACGCCGCCCCCCCGACGCCGTCGGCCGAGTTCGATGCCTGGGCGGCGGAGGCGGTGGGCTCCGGCGACGTCGATGCCGTGCTCGACTTCCTCAACAAGGCGCCGGCGGCTCGCGAGGCGCACCCTCGCACCGAGCACTGGGCGCCGCTCTACGTCGCCCTGGGTGCGGTCGCGGCGTCCGGCGGCGTGGACGCCGACAGCGTCATCGACGGGTTCTGGTTCGGGCTGAGCAAGCGGTCCTGGCAGTTCGCCTGACCGGCGCCGGCCGGGTGCCTCGGCGCCCATCCTCTGAGGCCCGCCGTGGGGCGGCCGGCACCCGCCAAAGCCGGTCCCGGCCCGGGCACAGACACCTCCGCCGGAGACGTCCGGATGCTTCACGTGGTGAGCCACCCCCAGACCCCTCGCTGCAGCCAACCAGGGGGTTGGCCCCAGTCGATCCCCAATGCCGAAGCAACCAGGCGGTCGGTGCCGTCCAGCCCGCGTGGTGAAGCAACCGCACGGCTGGCGCCAGCCCGTGGGCCTTGCTGAGGCAACCAGGGGGTTGGCCAGATTCGGCCCCCGACGCCGAAGCAACCAGGCGGTTGGCAGCAACCAGCTCGTGTGGTGAAGCAACCAGGGGGTTGGTGTCAGCTGGGCGCGTGTCGCGGAGCAGGTAGGGGGTTGGTGCTGGGTGGCGCACGAGGTGAAGCATCCGGACGTCTGGTGGGCAGTGACTTCTCGGGGGGCCTCCCCGGCCCGAAGCGCCCGCAGCGCTGCGCCCGGCTGGCAGGCCGACGGGCGCAACGCTCGCGGTCGGCTCCACAGCGGCACCCCGCGCGGCCGCAGGTCGCGGCACACTGCGGGCATGACCCACGACGCCCCGCCGCTGGAGGACTACCTCACCGGCATCGCCGACGCCGCCGATCGCCTCGCCTCGTGGTGCACGGACGCCGGCCTCGACGCCCCGGTCCTCACGTGCCCGGGCTGGAGCGTGCGCGACCTCCTCGCCCACCAGGGCATGGTCCATCGTTGGGCCGCAGGGACCCTCCGGGGCGAGGACCCCCTGGCCTACGACGACGTCGCCGTCGAGGCGGTGGGCCGGGCCCATGACGACCCCACCGCCTGGCTCCGCGCCGGTGCGGACGACCTGCTCACCGCCCTGCGCCAGGCCCCCGACGACCTCCGGGTCATGACGTTCCTCAAGGAGGCGCCACCCGCACGCCGCTTCTGGGCACGCCGACAGCTCCACGAGACGACGATCCACGCGCTCGACGCTCTCTCGGCCCGCGAGCAACGCCTCCCCGTGGCCACCGACGCCTGGTTCGGTCCGTCAGTCGCGCTCGACGGGGTCGACGAGCTCCTCGTCGGTTTCTGGCAGCGCGCCAGGAGCGGTCCCCGCGCGGACCCACCGTACGTGGCGCTGGTCGCCGCCGACTCCGGCGACCAGTGGGAGCTCGAGGTCGGCCCCCAACGGGTGACCACCCACCGCGGCACGGCGGCCACCGGCCCGACGACCGTCCCCCTGGCCACGATCAGCGGCACGCCGGTCGACCTCTACCTCGCGCTGTGGAACCGGGGTGGCCGGGTCGACGACCCGGCCGGCCTCCTCGGCCGGTGGAGGGCCTCCGGAGCCATCACCTGGTGAGGCGCACCCCGATGCGCCCTGGACACCCTCCGCGGTCGGACACCCACCGTATGCCGTGCGCCACCGCACCCATGACGACGACCGCCGCGGCACCCGCCACCGCGGCCACCCGCATCCGTCAGCGTCCGAGGGGACGGGCGAGCACGGGTGCGCCCGCGGCATCCTCGTCGAGGTCCGTGGCGGCCCCCGCGAACTGCGCGGCATACAGGTCCGCGAAGGCCCCGCCGGCCGCGAGCAGCTCGGCGTGCGAACCGCGTTCGACGATCCGGCCGTCCTCCATGACGAGGATGAGGTCCGCGTCGCGGATCGTCGACAGCCGGTGGGCGATGACGAAGCTCGTGCGGTCCGAGCGCAGCGCCGACATGGCGTGCTGGACGAGCAGCTCCGTGCGGGTGTCCACCGACGAGGTGGCCTCGTCGAGGATGAGCAGCGAGGGCGCCGCGAGGAACGCGCGCGCGATCGTGATGAGCTGCCTCTCGCCGGCGCTGATGTTGTCGGCCTCGGCGTTGAGCACCGTGTCGTAGCCCTCCGGCAGCGCGTGGACGAACCGGTCGACGTAGGTCGCACGGGCGGCCTCGAGGACCTCGTCGTCGGTCGCCCCCGGGCGGCCGTAGGCGATGTTCTCGCGGATCGTCCCTGCGAAGAGCCAGGTGTCCTGGAGGACCATCCCGATCCGCGACCTGAGGTCGTGCCTGGTGAGGTGGGTGATGTCGACACCGTCGAGCGTGATCCGCCCACCGTCGAGCTCGTAGAACCGAAGGATGAGGTTGACGAGGGTCGTCTTGCCCGCGCCGGTGGGACCGACGATGGCGACGGTCTGCCCGGGGTCGACCTCGAGGTCGAGGTGCTCGATGAGCGGGTTCTCCTCCCGGTAGGAGAAGGAGACGTCCTCGAACGCGACCCGCCCGCGCGGGTCCGCGATGCGGGCGGGCGACCCGGTGTCGGGGTCCTGCTCGGGGGCGTCGAGCACGGCGAACACCCGCTCGGCCGACGCCACCCCGCTCTGCATGAGGTTCGCCATCGAGGCCACCTGGGTCAGTGGCTGGGTGAACTGGCGGGAGTACTGGATGAAGGCCTGGACATCGCCGAGGCTCATCGTGCCGTTCGCGACACGCAGGCCGCCGACGACGGCGATGGCGACGTAGTTGAGGTTCCCGATGAACATCATCGTCGGCATGATGATGCCGCTGATGAACTGCGCCCGGAAGCTCGCGTGGTGGAGCGCGTCGTTGCGCACCGCGAACTCCCTCGTGGTCTCGGCCTGGCGGCCGAAGACCTTGACGAGCTCGTGCCCCGTGAACGTCTCCTCGACGACCCCGTTGACCTCGCCGGTGCTCTTCCACTGCTGCACGAAGTGCTTCTGGGAGCGCTTGCCGATCATGGCGGTGACGACCATCGTGACCGGGATGGTCACGAGGGCGATGAGGGCCAGCAGCGGCGAGATCCAGACCATCATCGTCACCATCGCGACGACCGTGAGGAGCGAGGTCAGCAGCTGGCTCAGGGTCTGCTGGAGGCTCTGCGCGACGTTGTCGATGTCGTTGGTGACCCGGCTGAGCAGCTCGCCGCGCGGCTGGCCGTCGAAGTACGGCAGGGGCAGGCGGTTGAGCTTGTCCTCGACGTCCCGACGGAGCCGGAAGATCGTGCGGTTGACGGCGCCGGTGAGCAGCCACCCCTGGGCCAGCTGGAGCAGGGCGGCGACGGCGTAGATCGCGAGCACGGTGAGGAGCACCCGCCCGAGGGCGTCGAAGTCGATGCCCTGGCCGGGGACGACGTGGTCCATCGCGGCGAGCATGTCGGCCACCCGGTCCTCGCCGCGGGCCCGCAGCGCGGAGACGGCCTGCTCCTGCGTGACGCCGGCCGGGATCTGGGACCCGAACACGCCCGCGAAGATGAGGTCCGTGGCGCCGCCGAGGATCTTCGGGCCGATGGCGTTCAGGGTGACGCTCGCGAGGGCGAGCGCGACGACGCCCCACACGATGAACCGCTCCGGGTGCAGGAGTCGCAGGACGCGCTTGGCCGAGGGGACGAAGTCCTGCGACTTCTCGGCCGGCATCCCGATGCTGGCGTGCGGCGGCCCGCCGCGGCGGACGGCCGCGGGGCCCCTCCGCTCCTCGGCGGCGCGCTCCTCCTGGGTCTTCAGCTGCTCGCTCACGCCGCGTCCTCCATGGCCTGCTGGCTCTCGACGATCTCGACGTACGTCGGGCAGGTCAGGAGGAGCTCCTCGTGCGTGCCCTGGCCGACGACGAGCCCCTCGTCGAGCACGACGATCCGGTCGGCGTGGACGATGGTCGACACGCGCTGGGCCACGACGATGACCGTCGCGTCACGGGTCACCGGCCGCAGCGCGGCTCGGAGCCGCGCGTCGGTGGCGACGTCGAGCGCGGAGAACGCGTCGTCGAAGACGTAGACCCCGGCCTTGCTCACCAGGGCGCGGGCGATGGCGAGGCGTTGCCGCTGACCGCCGCTGACGTTGGTGCCGCCCTGGACGATGGGTGACTCGAGGCCCGCCGGCATGGACACGACGAACTCCTCGGCCTGGGCGACGCGCAGGGCCTCCCGCAGCTCCTCGTCGGTCGCGTCGGGGTCGCCGTACCTGAGGTTCGAGGCGACCGTCCCGGTGAACAGGTAGGGCCGCTGCGGCACGAGGCCGATGTGCGACCACAGGTCCTCGGGTGCCGCGTCGCGCACGTCCACCCCACCGACGAGGACCCGCCCCGACGTCACGTCGTGCAAGCGGGGGACGAGGCCGACGAGCGTCGTCTTGCCCGAACCCGTGGACCCCACCACGGCGGTCGTCGTGCCGGGCTCGGCCTTCAGCGTGACGTCGCGCAGCACGGGCGCGTCGGCACCGGGGTAGGCGAACGTCACGCCGCGCAGCTCCACGCCGACCCGGCCCGGGGGGATCGGGACCGGCGCCGCCGGCGCGTGCACCGTCGACTCGGTGTCGAGGACCTCCTGGATGCGCCCGGCCGAGACCGACGCCCGCGGGATCATCATCGACATGAACGTCGCCATCATGACCGACATGAGGATCTGGATGAGGTATGCCATGAATGCCGTGAGCGCCCCGATCTGCATGTCGCCGTTGTCGATCCGCACCGCGCCGAACCACAGGACGGCGACGGTCGAGGCGTTGAAGATGATCATGACGACGGGGAACGCGAGCGACATGAGCCGCCCGACCGAGACCGCCGTCCCCGTGTAGGTGCGGTTCGCCTCCGCGAAGCGCTCGCGCTCGACGTCCTCCCGGACGAAGGCCCGCACGACGCGGATGCCGGTGATCTGCTCGCGCAGGATGCGGTTCACCGAGTCGACGGACTTCTGCATGGCCCGGAAGTGCGGCACCATCCGCCAGATGATGAGCCCGATCGCGATGGCGAGGGCCGGCACGGCGACGGCGACCAACCAGGCGAGGCCGACGTCCTCGCGCAATGCCATGAAGACGCCGCCCACCATCATGATCGGCGCGGACACCATCATCGCGAGGAACATGTAGACGACCTGCTGCACCTGGGTCACGTCGTTGGTGCTCCGGCTGATGAGGGTCGGCGCACCGAACCGCGAGAGCTCCTGGGCGGAGAACTGGCCGACCCGGTGGAACACCCCGGCCCGCACGTCGCGACCCAGCGATGCCGAGGTCTGCGCTCCGATGCGCGTCGCGGCGATCGTCGCGAGGACCTGCACGAGGGACACGACGAGCATGACCGCGCCCGTGCGCAGGATGAACTGGGTGTCCCCGACCGCGACCCCCTCGTCGATGATCCGGCCGTTGAGGCTCGGCAGGTAGAGCGAGGCGAGCGTGGCCACGAGCTGGAGGACGAGGAGCACGGCCAGCGGCACGGCATACGGCGTCAGGTGGGTGCGGACGAGGCGGTAGAGCATCAGCGGGACCTCCGGGTGCCGTCGAGGACGACGGAGACGATCTCGGCCGGAGCCAGGGCCGGCGCAGGGAAGAACGGGTGGACGCTCGAGAGCGTGAGGTGGGCGAGCACGTTGACGACCTGGCCGACGGGCAGCCTGAGGTCCGCGGCGTCCTCCCCGATGAGGTCGACGAACGCGGCGTCGATCTCCGGGTCGGTGGAGCGCGGGCGCCGCGCGTCGTGCCGGTGCTGGGGGACGAACCCGGTGGACCGCAGCGTGGTCATGATCCCGATGAGGCGCTCGACGTGGGCCTGCATCGCCGTCACGGCCGCGACCAGGCGCTCGTCGAGCGGGAGGGAGCGGTCGATGGTGCGGAGCCGCTCGAGCACCAGGGTGGTGTCGAACGCCGCCTCGGCACAGGCGTGCACGAGCTCGTCCTTGCTGCCGAAGGCCCGGAAGACCGTTCCCTCGGCGACGCCCGCGGCCTCCGCCACCTGGCGGGTGGTCAGCGCGGCCCCGTGCTCGCGCAGGAGCGGGAGGGTCACCGCGACGAGCGAGGCGCGGCGGTCCGCGGGGCTGAGCGCGGGGGCACGGGGGGTCACCCGCACCACCCTAAGTGAGTGAGTGCTCACTCACAAGTGGTTTCCGGAGTCCGTCCCCCCGGACCCGCCGCGCGGGGTCAGGACAGCAGCAGCCCGTCCTTCGCGGCATCCCGGACGAACGCCACGACCTCGGCCCGCACTGCCTCGCCGTCGAGGTCGAGCAGGCCCGCGATCGCCGCTGCCGCCGCCCGCGCCGTCAAGCCACCGTCGCAGACCGAGGTGTATGCCGCGGTGACGGTCGACAGGGTGAGGTGCCGCCGCAGCCCACCACCCTGGCGCAGGACGATGGCGCTCGGGTCCGGGGCCCCCGGCATCGTGTGCCGCTCCTCGTGCACGTCCGGGGCGCACCGCCACGCGGTGTCGAGGACGGCGTCGTCGTCGTGGTCGGCCAGCCAGGTGCGCGCGTCGAGGCCGGCGAGGACGGCCGGCCCCATCGGTGACTCGACCGGCCACGAGACGTCCATGAGGTCGACGAACGGCTCGCGCGCCGTGCGCGGACGCTGGAGGGTGACGACCCCGAACCCGATGGCCTCGACGTCCCGCGCCTCGAAGTCGTCGAGCCACGCGGCATACATCCCGTTGAAGGCTGCGGTCCCGGGGTGGTGACCCCCGTCGCGGGCCCAGGTCTCGGCGTACTCCGCGGGGTCCTGCACCTCCCGCTGCACGACCCAGGCGTCGAGCCCGGTGCCGACGAGCCACGACCCGACGCGCTCGGTCCACGTCGTCCCGCGGGGGACCTCCCAGTTGCCGAGGAACTGCGCGATGCCACCCTCCTCGAGGTGTGCGCCGACCGAGCGCACGAGGTCGCGCACGACCTCGTCGCCGGCCTCGCCGCCGTCGCGGTACTCGAACCGCGGCACGGCGCCCGAGCGCGGGGTGATGACGAACGGCGGGTTGCTCACGACGAGGCCGAAGCGCTCGCCGGCCACCGGCTCGAGCATCGACCCGGCCCGCACGTCCCACTCCGACTCGTCGAGGGCCGCGTTGAACCGGGCGTACGCCAGCGCCCGCGTCGACAGGTCGGTGACGACGACCTCGTCGGCGTGGGCCTCGAGGTGGAGGGCCTGCACCCCGCACCCCGTGCCGAGGTCGAGGGCACGCTCGACGTGCGGCCGGGGGGTCCAGGCCGCGAGGGTCGCCGAGGCACCGCCGATCCCGAGCACGTGGTCCACGCGCAGGGGCGCGCCGGTCGCGAGCTCACCGAGGTCGGAGGCGACCCACCAGTCCAGGCCGTCGGCGGCATACGGACGCAGGTCGCACAGCGCGACGAGGCCGTCACCCTCGGGGGCCACGAGCCCCAGCGAGACGGCACCGTCGATGCCGAGCGTCGGGAGCGCCGCGGCCACGTCGGCGACGTCGACCGGGTCCCCGAGGGTGAAGAGCCGCACGAGCGTCGCGCACGGGTCGCTCGACGCCGACGTGACCCGCTGGGCGGGCAGCGCCTGCTCGCGGTCGAGCGCCGCGGCCGCCATCGGACCGAGGAGCTCGGTGACACCGGCGACGGTGAACCGGGATGCGATCAGGTCGGCGCGCAGGGCGGGGAGCAGGCCGGGGTCGGCGCGGGGCGTGGTGGAGGTCATCGAGGACGAGCGTATGCCGTGCCACCGGCGCCGCCGAGCGCCCGGGGAACGCCGTGGGGCCGGGTCCCAGCGGAACCCGGCCCCACGGCATACGCGTCGGTTCAGATGTGGACGGGGTGCTGCTCCTCGGCAGGAGCCGAGTCGGGGTCGTGGTCGCCGCCGATCCCGATGTCCTTGCTCTTGGAGTAGGCCACCGCCGAGACGACGATGACGAACGCGACGGCGGCGATGCCGTAGCGGATGGGTGCGGACGCGGACTCGCCGAGGGTCAGGGAGACGATCGCGGGGGCGATGAGCACCGACACGAGGTTCATGACCTTGAGGAGCGGGTTGATCGCCGGTCCGGCGGTGTCCTTGAACGGGTCGCCGACCGTGTCGCCGATGACCGTCGCGGCATGGGCCTCGGAGCCCTTGCCGCCGTGCGCACCGTCCTCGACGATCTTCTTGGCGTTGTCCCACGACCCACCGGAGTTGGCGAGGAACACCGCCATGAGCGCACCGGAGCCGATCGCCCCGGCGAGGAAGCCCGCCAGCGGACCGATACCGAGACCGAAGCCGATGGCCACGGGCATGAGAGCGGCGAGCAGACCCGGGGTCGCGAGCTCGCGGAGCGAGTCACGGGTGCAGATGTCGACGACGCGGCCGTACTCGGGCTTCTCGGTGTAGTCCATGATCCCCGGGTGCTCGCGGAACTGGCGACGCACCTCGAAGACGATGGCTCCGGCGGCGCGGGTGACCGCGTTGATCGCCAGGCCAGAGAAGAGGAAGACGACGGCCGCACCGATGAGCAGGCCGACGAGGGTGCTCGGCGTGACGACCTGGAGGTCGAACATGAGCTGGATGCTCCGGGCGGGCGGCTCGTTGAGGCCACCGGCGTCGGCGATCTTCTGGACCTCGCTCTGCCAGGCGTCGCTGTAGGACCCGAAGAGCGCGGTGGCGGCGAGCACCGCCGTCGCGATCGCGATGCCCTTGGTGATCGCCTTGGTCGTGTTGCCCACGGCGTCGAGCTCGGTGAGGATCTGGGTGCCCTCGCCGTGCACGTCGCCCGACATCTCCGCGATGCCCTGGGCGTTGTCGGAGACCGGGCCGAAGGTGTCCATCGCGACGATGACGCCGACGGTCGTGAGCAGGCCGCACCCGGCGAGCGCGACGAGGAACAGCGCCAGTGCCACCGAACCGCCACCGAGGAGGAAGGCCAGGTAGACGGCGGTGGCGATGATCGCCGCGGTGTAGACGGCCGACTCGAGACCCACACCGATGCCCGAGAGAACGACGGTGGCGGGACCGGTGAGGGAGGTGCGCGCGACGTCCTTGGTGGGACGCTTGTCGGTGCCGGTGAAGTGGCCGGTGAGCCACAGGATGACGCCGGCGAGGACGATGCCGATGACGACCGCGAGGACCGCCGTCATGCGCGGGTCGCCGGTGAGGGCGTTGATCTCCTGGTTGTCGGAGCCGAGCTCCTGGTAGGTCGAGGGGAGGTAGGCGTACGCCGCGACGGCCGACAGCACGGCCGACACCGCGGCCGCGATGTAGAAGCCCCGGTTGATGGCCTTGAGGGCGTTCTCGCCCGGGCGGGCCCTCGTGATGAAGACGCCGAGGAGCGCGGTGACCGCGCCGATCGCGGGGACGAGGAGGGGGAACACGAGGCCGTACGCACCGAAGGCCACCGAGCCGAGGATCAGCGCGGCGACGAGCGTCACGGCATACGACTCGAAGAGGTCGGCCGCCATGCCCGCGCAGTCGCCGACGTTGTCACCGACGTTGTCGGCGATCGTGGCCGCGTTGCGGGGGTCGTCCTCGGGGATTCCGGCCTCGACCTTGCCGACGAGGTCGGCGCCCACGTCGGCGGCCTTGGTGAAGATGCCGCCGCCGACTCGCATGAACATCGCGAGGAGGGCGGCGCCGAAGCCGAAGCCCTCGAGGACCTTGGGGGCGTCACCTTCGTAGACGATGACGACGATCGCGGCCCCGAGCAGGCCGAGGCCGACCGTGGCCATGCCCACCACACCACCGGTGCGGAAGGCGATCTTCATACCGAGGTCGCGGCCGTTCTCGCCACGAGCCGCAGCGGCGACCCGGACGTTGGCCTTGACCGCCAGGCTCATGCCGAGGTAGCCGATCGACGCGGAGAAGAGCGCGCCGAGGACGAAGAACCCCGAGCGCCCCCACCGCACTGCACCGGTGTCCGCCGGGAGGAGGAGCAGGAGCGCGAAGACGAGCACGACGAAGACGGCGAGCGTCTTGAACTGTCGCGCGAGGTAGGCCTGGGCGCCCTCCTCGACCGCCGCGCCGATCTCCTGCATCTTGTCTGTACCGGGATCTGCCGCGAGCACCTGACGACGGAACACGAACCCCATGACCAGCGCCACGATCGCGATGGCCGCGACGGTGATGACGAGGGTGAGGTTCGTTCCGGTCAGGTCCAGGGCAGAGCTCGACTCGGCGGAAGCGAGTGCGAGGGGTGCCATTCCATCCTCCTTGACGGGTGTCTTTTCGCGTCCCCGGGCGAGAACCGCCGACGGCAGGGACGCCCGGCCGCACCCTACCGGCCCGGGCGCGGAAGCGACCCACCGGGGACGGGGTGACACGGGTCACCCACGGGGAGGCGGAGGGGGGAGCAGGCCCGACGCCGAGGCGGGTCAGGCGGCGAGGGCGTCCTCGAGCGAGCCGTGGATGCCGAACACCTTGTCCAGCCCGGTGATGCGGAAGACCCGGAGGATCCGGTCGTTGGAGCAGACGATCCGCAGCCAGCCCGAGTGGTTGCGCACGAGCTTGAGCCGCCCCACGAGGACCCCGAGGCCCGTCGAGTCGAGGAACGAGACCTCGTCGAGGTCGACGACGAGCTGCGCGTGGCCCGCGGCGATCTCCTCGTCGAGGGCGGAGCGGAGCTGGGCGGCCGTGTAGACGTCCACCTCTCCGACGACCGTGACGACGCTGACGTCGTCCTGGCGTGACGTGGTCACGGACAGCTCCACTGGCGTGGCTCCCTCTTGATGCCGCAGGACGGCCCCGCCGTGCGTGTCGGGACCAAGGATTACCGTAACGGGCGTGTCCAGTCCTGCCCAGCACCTGGCCGTCCTCACGGCGCGGTCGAGGGCCGAGCGGCTGCTTCACGTCGAGCACGTCCCCGCCCGGTCGGCGCAGCTGGCGGAGTGGCCCGCCACCGTCGCGCCCGCGGTCCTGTCGGCCTTGATCGCGGCGGGGATGGCGCGCCCGTGGTCGCACCAGCGGGCCGCGATCGACCTCGCGGACGCCGGGCGGCACGTCGTCCTGGCGACCGGCACGGCATCCGGGAAGAGCCTGGGCTACCTCGCGCCGGTGCTCTCCGCGGCGTGCGAGGGCGCGGCGACTCCGGGGGGTCGAGGCGCCACCGCCATCTACATCGCGCCGACCAAGGCCCTGGCCGCCGACCAGCTCGCGCGCATCGAGGCCCTGGCCGTGCCGGGGGTGCGCGCGGCGACCTACGACGGCGACACACCGCCCGACGAGCGACGGTGGGTCCGCGACCACGCCAACGTCGTGCTCACGAACCCCGACCTCCTCCACCACTCCCTCCTGCCCGGGCACGAGCGGTGGTCGCGGTTCCTGCGTTCCCTCCAGTACGTCGTGGTCGACGAGTGCCACGTCTACCGCGGGGTGTTCGGCTCGCACGTCGCGGCCGTGATCCGGCGGCTGCGTCGGGTCGCCGCTCGGTACGGCGCCTCGCCGACGTTCGTCCTGGCGTCCGCCACCGTGAGCGAGCCCGCGGAGCACGCCTCACGACTCGTCGGTATGCCGGTCATCGCCCTCACCGACGACGGCTCGCCGCGTGGGGCGATGACCTTCGCCCTGTGGGAGCCCTCGACCGAGGACGGACGCCGGCGCTCCGCGACGACCGAGGCGGCCGAGATCCTCGCGGAGCTCGTCCTCGACGGCGTTCAGGCCGTCGCCTTCGCGCGCAGTCGCGCCGGGGCGGAGGCGCTCGCGACGAACGCGCGGAGGCGGGTCGAGCAGCTCGACCCGGAGCGGGCGGGCGGTGTCGCGGCATACCGGGGTGGTTACCTCCCGCAGGACCGGCGCGAGCTCGAGCGCGGGCTGCGCGACGGCTCGGTGCGGGGGCTCGCCGCCACCAACGCCCTCGAGCTCGGCATCGACGTCAGCGGTCTCGACGCGGTCGTCATGGCGGGGTGGCCGGGCCGCCGGGCGAGCCTCTGGCAGCAGGCCGGTCGCGCGGGGCGGTCGGGTGAGGAGTCCCTCGCCGTGCTCGTCGCGGCCGACGACCCGCTCGACACCTACCTCGTGCGGCACCCGGAGGCGGTCTTCGGCGCCCCGGTCGAGGCGACGGTCATGGACCCGTTCAACCCGCACGTCCTCGCGCCGCACCTCGCCGCGGCGGCGGCCGAGCTGCCCCTGGGCGAGAGCGACCTGCCCATGTTCGGTCCCGACACGCGCCGGCTGCTCGATGCCCTCGTCGCGAGCGGGATCCTGCGCCGGCGCCCGTCGGGGTGGTTCTGGGCCCGGGAGGACCGGCCGTCGGAGCACATCTCGCTGCGCGGCGCTGCCGACGTCGTGGCCGTGGTCGAGACGCGCACGGGTCGGGTCCTGGGCACCGTCGACGAGGCGTCATCGCACGTGCAGGTGCACACCGGGGCGGTGCACGTGCACCAGGGGGACGCCTGGGTCGTCACCGAGCTCGACCTCGAGGCGCGGGCCGCCCACGTCGTGCGGGGAGACCCGGGCTGGTCGACGCACGCCCAGTCGGTCAGCCGGTTCGACATCCTCGAGCGCGAGCGGTCCGAGCGGCGGGCGAGGGTGGGGGTGTCGTTCGGCTCGGTGCGGGTCACGACCCAGGTGACCGGGTTCCTGCGACGCCTCCCGTCCGGCGAGGTCATCGGCACGCACCCGCTCGACCTGCCGGAGCGGGCGCTGACGACGAAGGCCGTGTGGTGGACGGTGCCTGCCGACGTGCTCGCGGCCGCAGGGGTGGCGGAGGTGGACGTGCCCGGTGCGCTGCACGCCGCCGAGCACGCCGCGATCGGCATGCTCCCCCTCGTGGCCACCTCGGACCGCTGGGACGTCGGGGGCGTGTCGACCGCCCTGCACCCCGACACCGGGGAGCCGACGATCATGGTCTTCGACGGGTACCCGGGTGGCGCCGGCTTCGCCGAGCGAGGGTATGCCGCGTTCGAGGCCTGGGTGCGCGCGACCCGTGACGCCGTGCTGGGCTGCGCCTGCGCGACGGGCTGCCCCGCGTGCGTGCAGTCCCCGAAGTGCGGCAACGGCAACGAGCCCCTGCACAAGGCCGGTGCGGTGACGGTGCTCGAGCTGGGGCTCGCCCCGGCTCGGGTCTGACGTTGTGGTCGTGGCCGTTCTCGGGCCGACGCTCGCGCCGGGACGGTCTGACGCTGTGGTCGCGACCGTGCTCGGGCCGCGGTTGCGCCGGCGCGGGTCCGACGCCGCGGGCGCGGCGGTGTCGACCGCCCAAGATCGGCTGCTCGGGAGGCGTCTGCGCCGGTTCGCCGCTGGGTATGGTCCGGGCATGGTCCTCCTGGGAGTCATCCTCGTCCTTCTCGCTGCCGCCGCCGGCGTCCTGCTCTTCGTGGGCACGGGACAGCTCACCGACACCGTCGACATCGACATCCTCGGCGGCACCCTCAGCGTTCCGCCGTTGACCCTGCTCGTCACGGGGATGGTCGTCATCTCGGTGTTCTGGCTCGGCTGGGCGATGCTGCGTGGTGGGCTGCGTCGCGGTCGCCGGCATCGCCTCGAGGCCAAGCAGGCTGCCGCCGATGCCGAGGCCCGTCGGGTCGAGGAGGAGCAGCGGCTTCAGGAGGAGTACGCCACTCGGGAGCGTGAGCTCGAGGAGGAGCGCCGGCTCCACGACGAGGAGACCGCCGCCCTCCGCCGCGACGCGGAGGGGCGGGTCGCGGACCAGCACGTCCCGACCGAGACCGCTCCGGAGCGTACCGACGTCCAGGGGGACCGCGCCGACGGGCGCGACACCCGCACCGTCTGACCTCTCTGTCCCGGGGCCGGCTGGCCCCGTTTCACGACGTCCCGTCAACGCGTGCCCGTCGGGGCTCCTCCTCGGGAATGTGCGAGGGGGGTTGCCCGAGCCCGCTCGCCGACATCGTCTCAAGGAGGTGCGAGCCCGCTGACGACCCCTGCTCGCGCCCGCGCCGTCGCGCGGTCGGGCACGCCGGGCCACCCTGGCACCCACCGCATCGGCACGTCCACGGTCACGACCACGGATCCGTCCGTCATGACGACGCAGCCGGTCATCCGCGTGCTGTTGGCGCGGGCGACGACCGAGCTCCGCCCGCAGTCGGCCCCTTGGCCACCGAGCGCGGCCGAGGCCCCCGCCAAGGCGGCGAGATCGGCCGCGGACCGGGCCTGGTGGACGTCACGCACTGCCGTGACCACGAGAAGTGCACCCGCGAGAACGGTGACGAGGACCCCCAAGGCACCCACCACGAGGACGGTGGCACTGCCGGCCTCGCGGTGACGCCGGACGTCGTGGGCCGGTCGTCCCTCATGCCGTGAACGGCGGCCTTGGGCGTCCCACGTCGCGTCACGTGGCGTCCGACGTCGATCGACCCTCATGGAGTGGTCTCGAGGCGCGCGACCGCCGACGCGGACGGTCGCGGGACCACGCCCAGGGCAGCGAGGACCTGCGGCACGTCCGCCGTGACGACCACGGTGACGTGGCCGTCCGCCGCCCTGGTGCCCACTCGTGCGCCATCCGGGGCCGCTCGCGTCACCTCGGCGAGCGCGGCCCCCGCTGGCTCACCGCGGGCGAGGAGGCGTGCACCCAGGCGCGCCGCGTCGACGCACCGGATCTGGGACACCCCCAGGTCGAGGGCCCCGAGGGCCGAGGCGAGCACGAGGACCAGGGTGGGAAGCGCCACCGCCAGCTCGGCGGTGGCCGCTCCCCCCTCCTCGCGACGTCCGTGCGTCACGACCCCGTGCCGAGTGCGGTGACGATGATCTTCGTGAGGGCGGTCTTCACCGGCCCCGACCGCACGATCGCCAGCAGCAGGCCCGCGAATGCGACGGCAGCCACCGTGCCGACCGCGTACTCGGCCGTCGTCATCCCCTCCTCACCCAGCGACCGCACTCGCTCCACGAGTCCTCGAGCCCTCCGAACCACTCCCGTCGACATCCCGACCTCCCTGCTCGTCGTGCGCGACCTTCGCGCCTCGACACCACCCTGCGTCCGGCGGAAGCGGCACTCGAGGGTCTGCGTGGATCTGTGGACAGGGACCCATCGATCTGCGCTCCTGTGGACGGCTCGTGCCCGCGCGGCTGTGCGCGCGAGTCGCTGTGCGTGCGCCCTCGAGAGGTGTCACGCTGTTCGCGGTGCTGGGTGACTCGACGACGGCCACGACACTCGCGTGGCCGCACCCGTCGGCACCGAGCCGGGAGGGAGAACCGACATGGCCGATCCTGCTCAAGAGCCCCCGCAGTGGACTCCATGGCGCGTCGCCCGCCAGTCCGGTTTCGAGGTGCGTGACATCAGTGGCGAGGTCGGGCTGGTCCAGATCGACGCAGCGCAGTTCCTCGTCACCGAGGAGTTCCGCTTCAGCGACGCAGCGGTGCTGAAGGCACTCACCGACAAGCTGGAGAGCGACGGCGTCAGCCCGGAAGCTGCTCGTCAGGCAGTCGACGACGCGCGAACCATCAGCCCGCCGAGGGAGAACCCGAGCGACCTGGCATCGATACCTCGGTTCATGCGGTGGTTCGACAACTCGTACGGTCTGCACACGCTGGCCGCGATCATCCACGACCAGCTGATCGTCGAGGAGCCCAACGGGGGCGCCCTCGGGAGCGACACACTCTCCGACCGGTTCTTCCGGGAGATGCTCCGGTCGGCCGGGGTGCCCTGGCTCAAGCGCTGGATCATCTGGGCTGCAGTGGCGCTACGCACCCGGTGGGCGGCCGGGGGGCTTCGACGAGTGTCGGTGTGCGTGTGGCTCGTCCTCGCGATCATCGGTATCACGTCATTCGTGTATGCCGTGGGGTCGCTGTGCCTCGGCTGGAGCTCACCGGCGAATCCGTGGCTGCTCCTCCTGGTCGCGGTCCTGCTCCCGCTCGCCTCGGCTCCGCTGTGGGGCAGGCAGTTCGGCGCCAGCCTCGTGGCCGCAGTGGCTGCCCTCTGGGTCCTGCCGGCGGCTGTGTTCGCCGCCATCGGCTACCTCGTCTACCAGGTTCTGGAGAGCGTGGCTCGGAGGGCTGGGCTCTCGTAGACCTCGTGACCCCTGTCGGTCCCGGTCGGTCAGCCCCACCTCACGGCGCCACTCCAGCGAGCAGGTGGAGCACGACCGGAGCGACTGTGGTGCCGACGAACCCGGGCAGGAAGCACAGACCGAGCGGGAGGACCAGCAGGACGCCCGACCGCTGCACGGCGGCCTCGAGGCGGCGCGACTCACCCGCCCGCATCCGCTCGGCCGCCGACTCCAGCAGTCCCGCCGGGGCGGCACCCGAGACGTGTGCCGCATGCCAGGCCACCGCCGCTGCGGCCCACCCGGGCCCCACGTGTCCCCACGCCCGGTCAGGAGGTTCGCCCCATCGGTGGGCCGCTGCCACGACGGCCAGCTCTCGACCCGCAGGGCTCTCGTCGATGCGGGCCACTGCCTCGAGTGCCTCGAGAGAGCCGATGCCGCCGCGCAACGTCGCCCCGACCAGCGCCAGGGCCGCAGCGGCCTCCTCGACGGTCGCAGCCTGCGCCCCCCGGGGCGCCGCGGATCGCGACCGGACAGGTCGGTGCCCAGCACTCCCGAGGGGCCAGGTGAGCACTGCGAGCACGGCCAGCGCGACCGCCGGCCATGTCATTCCGGATCTCCGTCGGTCCGCGCCGGCCGGAGGGCCCGCCGGAGCAGGACCCGGCACCACCACCAGCCCAGGCCCGTGAGGAGGAGCCCCAGGAGCGCCACGCCCCTGGAGGCCGGCGAGCCGTAGAGCCGGTCTGGCCCGATGCCCACCAGCGCACCAGCCATGGGGCCGACGAGCGGGAGGGCCGTGAGGAGCCACATCGAGGTGCGAGGACCGGCGACCACCGCGGTGAGCCGCTGCCGGGCTGCCTGCCGGTCCCGGATCGAGCGTGCGGCAGAGGTCGTCACCGCCGAGGCGGCCGCACCCACCTCCTCCGCCAGCCGCCATGCCGTCGTGAGGACAGCGAGGTCGCCGCGTTGGACCTGGGTCAGGGCCTCGTGTGGTTCGAGAGAAACCCCCACCGCGAGACCGCGGTGCACCACACCGTCCAGCCGCTCGGCGAGCCATGGAGCCCGGGACGCGACGCCTGGAGACCGCGCCGACGTGACGGCAGCGGATGCCAGGTCGAGGCCGGCGTCGAGGCCGACGGACACCACCTCGGCGAAGTCGGCCACCCACTC
>DASSYJ010000056.1:0-17722 GCA_035703305.1 Ornithinibacter sp.
TTCGCGGTGTCCGGGATGACGAGACCGGACGCGGTCGTCTGCTCGGCCTCGAGGCTCTTGATGACGATGCGGTCCTCGAGCGGCTTGATGGAAACCGACACGGTGTGCTCCTCCCCTGTGGGGTGAGTCGAAGTGGACGGGACTGCGCGTCCGGGCCGCTCTCGCCGTCGCGGGGGTCGATCCTGGCCCGGGGTGCGCTGGCACTCACCGGGGGTGAGTGCCAATGAGCCAAATCTAGGTCGCTCGTTAGCACTCGGTCAACTCGAGTGCCAGTGCGCGGACGACATCGAAGCACCCTGCACCCCCGGGATGCGAGGGACCGAGGAAATGGCAGGATTGCCCGCCGTGGACGTCGGGACGGTTCGAGCGCTCGGGTCGCCCGACGGCCGGGCGGTCCTGCGGTCCCTGCCGCCCTACGACGAGCGCGAGGTCATGCGTCTCGCGGACCGCCTGCGGCGCGACGGCCTCTCCCCGGACCTCGTCGCCGGGCTGCTGACCCAGCAACGGCTGCGGGCCCGTGCGTACGCGAAGTTCGGCGAGTTCGCCGAGGACATGCTCTACACCGCCGACGGCCTCGAGCAGGCCTCCCGCCTGGAGGTCGCAGCCACCCACGCCGGGCGGTTCTACAACGCGAGCCTGGCCACGGTGCACGACCTCGGCTGCGGCATCGGGTCCGACGCCGTCGCGATGTCGGCCCTCGGCGTCACGGTGCACGGGGTCGACGTCGACCCGGTGGCCGCCGCGGTGGCCGACATCAACCTGCGGCCCTGGCCGGACTCGCGGGCGCGCGTGGGGATGGCCGAGGAGTTCGAGCCACCGCGCGACCCGCTGAGGGCCCGCGTGGGTGTGTGGCTCGACCCCGCACGCCGCATCCCCGGTCTCACCGGACGCCACGGGCGGATCAAGCGGGTCTTCCGGCTCGACGAGATCCAGCCGACGTGGAAGTTCGTGCTCCAGGTCGCCACGGCGGTGCCCGCGACGGGGGCCAAGCTGTCGCCGTCGATGCCGCACGACGCCATCCCGCTCGGCACCGAGGCGCAGTGGACGTCGTATGCCGGCGAGGTGCTCGAGTGCACCGTCTGGTGGGGTCCGCTGGCCCAGCGACCCGGGCGCAGCGCGCGCATCCTGCACCCCGACCGCTCCCCCATCGAGGTCGACCAGACGATGGCCGAGCCCGACCCGCCGACCGCGGAGTCGCTGGCCACCATCGGCCCGTGGCTCTACGAACCCGACCGCGCCGTGACCCAGGCGGGGCTGCTCGGCGCCCTCACGGCCGCCACCCTGGGCAGCGAGGTCGACCGCGGGCTCGGGTACGTCGTGTCCGAGGCCTTCGTCGACGTCCCCTTCGCCAAGCGGTATGCCGTGAAGGAGGCGATGCCGTTCAGCGTCCGGTCGCTGCGGGCGTGGATCAAGCAGCACGGGGTCACGGGGCTGACGATCAAGAAGCGCGGCGTGCGCCTCGACGACGACGAGCTCCGGCGCCAGCTGCGGATCGGGCGCAAGGCCGGCGACGGCGCCCAGGCCACCGTGATCCTGACCCGGGTGGCGGGCGAGCAGGCCGTGCTCGTCGTCGACCCCACCTGACGCAGCGGCCTCAACTTTCCCGCCCGATGCGGCAACCTACACGTTCGCCCCACATGATTTGTGGTGCCGACCTGAAGGTCCTTGCTCCGTGCGAGAACCTTCAGCCCGGCATCGGAAAGGATGCGATGCCGACGTGAAGCTTGTCGCATCGGGCGGGAAAGTTGGGACTCGTTCGGGGCGGTCAGAGGGCGGGGTCTGGCTGCGCCCCCGGATGCCGGACCGCGGCCGCACCTGCGGCGAGCGCCGCGTCGAGGGCCTCCGCACGATCCGCCCCACGGGCCAGGGATGCGGCGAGAGCCCCGCAGAACGCATCCCCTGCTCCGGTCGTGTCGGCCACCTCGGCCGGGTCGACGAGGTGCGCCGGCGCCGTCACGCCGTCCCACGCGGCACCGTTGGCCCCGAACGTCACGAGCAGCGACCGGGGCTCGGCGCCGGCCTCGGCGAGGGCCGCCATCTCGTGCTCGTTGGCGACGACCGGGTCGGCGAGCGCGACGACGTCGGGCGGGAGGGCGGCATACGGGGCGGTGTTGAGCACCACCCTGGCGCCCAGACCGGCCGCGCGCCGGACGGCCGTGCACACCACAGCACGCGGCACCTCGAGCTGCACGAGGAGCACGTCACCAGGCCCGAGCACATCGGCCGCGGCGACCTCCCGCTCGTCGAGCAGGTCGTTCGCCCCGGGGATCACGACGATCGCGTTCTCGCCGTCGTCGGCGACGGTGACCACAGCGTGTCCGGTCGGGACGCCGGCACAGACCCGGACGGCAGCCACGTCGATCCCCCGGTCAGCCAGCCGTGCCCGGTATGCCGTGCCGCCGTCGTCGTCTCCGACGCACCCCACCATCGCTACCGGTGCTCCGGCAGCCGCGGCCGCCACCGCCTGGTTGGCGCCCTTGCCCCCGGCAAGCCGCAGGAGGCCGTCACCGAGGACCGTCTCGCCGGGCCTGGGATGGCGCTCGACCCGGGTCACGAGGTCGACGTTGAGCGAGCCGAGCACGAGGACGCGTCCGGTCACGACAGGTCCCCCCTCACGGTGCGGAGCCAGGTGTCCGCGACCACCGGCCCGTCGATGTCGAGCGCGACGTCGACCATCGCGGGTGCGAGGCCGTGGGGATCGTGGTCGAGGTGGCCGCTCCAGTCACGCCGGTCGACGACGGTGCGGCCGCGCGTCCACGTGCCCGTCAGCTCGATGCGGACCGGGAGGTGCTCGGTGCGCACCGCCTGCGGGGCGACGAGCATGGCGACGGCTCCCGCGTCGCCGATGGTCGCCCCGTCGGTCGCGAACCGGCGGTGATGGAACGAGATGAGACCTGCGGCAAGCCGCGCGACCGGGGTCCCCACCGCACGCAGCCCCTCGACCTGGGCGTCCGTCACCATCGGCGCGTAGAAGACGTCGAGGCCGTACATGACGATCGGGATGCCGTGCTGGGTGCACGCGTCCAGGACCATCGCCGCCGCCTCCGGGTCGTGGAAGACGTTGAACTCGGCAGCGGCCGTCGCGTTGCTGATGTTCACGCCTCCACCCATGAAGACGACCCGGCCGATCCGCCCGAACGACTCGGGGTGGACGCGCGCGAGGAGGGCGAGGTTGGTCATGGGCGCGAGGGCCACGACGGTCACGCGGTCTCCAGAGAGGGCCGCGGCATCGACGGTGGAGCGGAGGAGGTCGAGGGCGTTGCCGTCGTGGGCGGCCACGGTCGGGTGCCCCATGCCGAGGTCGGCCATCCCGTCCTCGCCATGGACGTGCCGGGCGTCGATCGGGTCCTCGACCAGAGGCCGGGAGGCGCCGATGCCGACCGGGACGTCGGCGCGACCGGCGGTCTCGAGCACGGTGAGGGTGTTGCGGACGACGTCGGCGAGGGGGGCGTTGCCGCCCACGCACGTGACGGCGCGCAGGTCGAGGCGAGGGTGCAGGGCGGCGAGGAGGAGGGCGCAGGCGTCGTCGACACCGGTGACGACGTCGAGCACGACCGGGATCACCTCCATCACCGCCATGAGTCGATCATGGCCGATGACGCGAGCCGAGTCCTGGGGTGGTGGCGCGAGGAGCCTTCCGGGCAGCCGCTGCGAGCCGTCCTGGCACCCAGGAGGGGCCTCGGCGGCACCCGGCTGGCGACGTCCTCGGCATTCGGCTGCTCTCCGGCAATCACGTACCGTCGTCCAGTGCGCTTCACGTCGACCCGTCCCCGCCCCGATCGCCGGCTCGTCGTCACGACCTCGGGGCTGCTCGCCCTGACCCTCGCGGGGTGCTCGGGCAGCACTCCGGGCCCCGGGGTTTCCTCGTCCCCGGCCACCAGCGCGTCGTCCACGGCCGCAACGGCCTCTCCGAGCGCCACCTCCACAGAGGACCCCGCGGCCGCGTGCGTCCGTGCGACGTTCGAGTCCCTCAGCGACGACCAGCGCGTGGGACAGCTGCTCATGGTCGGCTTCGACACGGGCGCCCCGCTCGACGCCCTCGACGGGCTGGTCGCACGGTCGCACGTCGGCAACGTCATCTACCTCGGCGGCTGGGACGGGGCCGACCGGGTGACCCGCACGTCGACCCACCTCCAGGGCCTCGCGTCCGAGAAGGCCACCGGGGACGTCGGCCTGCTCATCGCGGCGGACCAGGAGGGAGGGGTGGTCCACCAGCTCCGTGGCGAGGGCTTCACGCGGCCACCCTCGGCCTCGGAGCAGGCGCGGATGAGGCCCGCCGAGCTGACCCGCCAGGCACGCACGTGGGCCGCCGAGCTCAAGGATGCCGGGGTGAACGTCAACCTGGCGCCGGTCACCGACACCGTGCCGAAGGCGATCGGCACGGCCAACGAGCCGATCGGCAGGTGGGGGCGTCAGTACGGCTCGACGCCGGAGGCGGTGTCGCGAGCATCGACGGCATTCCTCGAGGGGATGCTCGAGGGCGGCATCGAGGGCACCCTGAAGCACTTCCCCGGCCTGGGCCGCATCCGGAGCAACACCGACTTCTCGTCGACGGGGATCACCGACCGGGTCGCGACGAGGGACGACCCGTTCCTCCAGCCCTTCGCCGACGGGATCGAGGCGGGCGCAGGGCTCGTCATGGTCTCGTCGGCGCGCTACCCGAAGCTCGACCCGAAGAACCCGGCCATGTTCTCGACGGCGATCATGACCGGCCTGCTCCGGGAGCAGATGGGCTACGACGGGGTCGTCATCACGGACGACGTCAACGCGAAGGCGCTCGGGGACGTCGCACCCCCTGACCGAGCCGTGCGGGTCGTGGCGGCCGGGGGGGACATCGTGCTCACCGGCGCGGCATCCGACGCCGACGACATGCTCGAGGCCCTCTCCGAGGCGAGCGACGACGACCCCACGATGGCAGGGAAGGTGGACGCCGCCGTGAAGCGGGTGCTCACCCTCAAGGAGCGCATGGGCCTCCTCCCCTGCTCCACGACGAAGCCCTGATCCCGGGCCTCGGCCACCGGGCCTCCCCGACTTTGTCTGTCGGGGTGCTGCCGAGACCCCGCTGGTACGGCGTGTCGGCCGCACCCTGACAGACGAAGTCGGGGAGAAGGTGGGGCGGGAACACGCGGCGGGGGCGGGTCAGGACTGGACGTCGGTCACGGGCATCGAGGAGTCCGCCGGGAGGGAGAGGTCCGAGGGGGTGCGCCCCTTGAGCACCATCTGGGCCCCCAGCGCGGCGACCATGGCGCCGTTGTCGGTGCAGAGCCCCGGCCTCGGGACCCGCAGCTGGATGCCGGCCGCGGCGCACCGCTCGGCCGCCATGGACCGCAGCCGGGAGTTGGCCGCCACGCCACCGCCGATCTGGAGGTGCTCGACCCCGTGCTCGCGGCAGGCGAGGACCGCCTTGCGCGTCAGCACGTCGACGACCGCCTCCTGGAAGCTCGCCGCCACGTCGGCCGCGGGCACCGGCTCACCCGACGCCTCCCGGGCCGTGACCCACCGGGACACCGCCGTCTTGAGCCCCGAGAACGAGAAGTCGAACCGGTGACGCTCCATGTCGCGCCCCGTCGTGAGGCCTCGTGGGAAGTCGATGACGACCTCGCCCTCACCGGCGGCTCGGTCGATGTACGGGCCCCCGGGGAACGGCAGCCCCAGCACCCGGGCCACCTTGTCGAAGGCCTCGCCAGCGGCGTCGTCGATCGTCGACCCCAGGCTCCGGACGTCGTGCGTGACGTCGGGGACGAGCAGGAGCGAGGAGTGCCCACCGGAGACGAGCATCGCCAGCGTCGGCTCGGGGAGCGGCCCGTGCTCCACGATGTCGACGGCCACGTGGCTCGCCAGGTGGTTCACCCCGTACAGCGGGAGGCCGAGGGCCAGGGCGAGCGCCTTCGCCGAGGCCACGCCGACCATGAGGGCACCAGCGAGCCCCGGACCCGACGTCACCGCAACGGCATCCAGCTCGTTCAACCCGACTCCGGCTGTGGCACAGGCTCGTTCGATCGTCGGAACCATCGCCTCGAGGTGGGCACGGCTGGCGACCTCCGGCACGACCCCACCGAACCGCGCGTGCTCGTCGACACTGCTCGCGATCGCGTCGACCAGGAGGGTCTCCCCGCGCACGACCCCGACGCCCGTCTCGTCGCACGACGTCTCGATGCCCAGCACCAGCGGCTCGTCACGCATCCTGCACGCCCCTGCGCTGCAACAGCTTTCGCATCACGAGGGCGTCCACGTCCCCGGGCTGGTAGTACCGGCGGCGGGTGCTGAGCACGGCATACCCACTGCCCTCGTAGAGCGCCAACGCCGCCGCGTTGTCGGCCCGCACCTCGAGCATGACGGATGCCGCGCCACGCGCTGCCGCTCGACGCTCCATCTCACCGAGCAGGCGGCCCCCGAGACCCGTGCCCTGGGCACGCGGCGCGACCGCGACCGTCATGACGTCGGCGACCTCGCCGCCGTGGTCGAGGCCGGCATACCCCACCAGCCCCTCGGCGTCCGCCACCACGACGTAGTCCCGACGAGGCCGGCCCGCGAGCTCGCCCCACCAGGTCGCCTCGACCCAGGGGTCGAGCGGGAAGAGCTCCAGCTCGAGGGCCGCGAGAGCCGGGACGTCGGTCCATCGGGCCTCGCGCAGCTGCTCGACAGGGGCGGTCACGGCGCTCACCCCACCGCTCCCCGCTCGGCGGTGGTCAGGGCGTCGGGGCGGCGCAGGTAGAGGGGCTCCACCGGCAGGTCCCTCCCCGCCCGGACACCACCGGCACCCAGCCGTGCCAGCACGCCGGCGTCCACGTCGAGCGGCCCGACCGGCCGGAGGAACAGGTGGGGGAAGAGCAGCGGCCCGCGACCCACGGTCGGGAGCGACCTCAGGTCCTCCGGCAGCTCCGCGGGGCGGTCGACCGCCGGACCCTCCACACGCTCCGCGGTCGCGCCCACGCGGTAGCGGGCCCAGTAGACCTCCTTGCGCCGGGCGTCGGTCGCGACGAGCAGGTCGCGACCGACCCCGCCCCACGAACCGTCCCGGGATACGACCCGGGAACCGTCCCCGGAGCGTTCACCGATCGCCCCGGCCACCGCCTGCTCGGCAAGGACGTCCAGCGAGCAGATGCCGTGCACCGGGATCCCGAGCGCGTGGCCCATCGTCAGCCCCGTGACGATCCCGACCCGCAGCCCCGTGAACGGGCCGGGCCCGTTGCCGACGACGATCCCGGTCAGGTCCCGGGGCGTGACGCCCTGCTCCGCGAGGAGGGCGGCGACGAGGGGAGCGAGGTGCTCGGTGTGCCCGCGGGCGTCGAGGCGGTGGGCGGATGCCGTGCGCTCGCCCCCGTCGCTGAGCCCGACACCGATCGCCGAGGTGGAGGTGTCGATGCCGAGGATCAGCACGGCTCACCGCCGAGGCTCGCCAGGGCGGACGCGGTGTCGGATGCCGTCGACGGGTCGGCCCACCGGCCCCCCACGCCCGTCACGGTCGCGACCCGCACCTCCGTCGTCGGGTCGACGTCGAGGACGACCTCGAGCCGGTCCTCGCTGAGGTCCTCGGCGAGGCCGTGGCCCCACTCGACCACCGTGACGCCCTCGTCGACGGACGCGTCGAGGTCGAGGTCGTCGAGCTCCAGCGCACCGCCCAGCCGGTAGGCGTCGACGTGGACGAGCAACGGGCCGCCCACCGTCGACGGGTGGACGCGGGCGATGACGAACGTCGGCGAGGTCACCGGTCCGCGGACGCGGAGCCCCTCCCCGACGCCCTGGGTCAGCGTCGTCTTGCCGGCGCCCAACCCGCCCGTCAGGACGACGAGGTCGCCCGCCCGCAGCAGGCCGCCGAGGACCCGCCCCAGCGCTCGGGTGTCGTCGACCCCGGGAAGGACGACGCGTCGGCAGGTCACGAGGCGGCCTCGCGGCCGCCTGCACCGGAACGCCTTCCCCGACCGGGTCCCCCGACACCCCCGAGCGCCCCGTCGCCGGACCGCTTGGCTCGGGCCCGCTCGACCCGCCGCTTCTTCGCGATGTCCTGGATCGTGCGCCGGACCCGCGGCTTGCTGCTCACCGGCAGACCCTCGGCGACGGCGCGCTGGGCCCGGGCGATGAGCATGAGCAGCTGCTGGGTGACGAGCTGCGGGTGCTCGAGCATGAGGAGGTGGCCGGCATCCTCGACGACGACGTGCTCGGCACCGGGGATGCGACGCACGATCTCCTCGCTGTGCGACGGCGGCGTCACGAGGTCGCCCGCGCCGTTCATGACGAGGGTCTCGATGCCGGTGAACGGGTCGAGCATGTGGCCGAGGTCGAGCGCGTCGATGTCGGGGAGGAACGCGGCCATGACGTCGAACGACGTGCCGAAGATCATGTCGCCGACGAGGTGCACGAGCTCGGCGCTCACGGGCGAGTCGAAGGCCCACCGCTGGACGACCGCGTCCTGCACGCCGCCGCCCATCCTGCGCAGGATGCCGATCGGCCCCGAGTGGCGCGAGAGCCGGCTGAGCACCCCCGGGCCGAACGACCCCACGACGCGACCGGCCATCGGGCCGAGGCCCATCTCGGTCAAGGGGCCTCCGCCGGAGCTCGTCGAGACGAGGGCGACGGCGAGCACGCGCTCACGCATGACGTCGGGGTGCTGGCCGCCGAAGGACATGACGGTCATCGCACCCATGGAGTGACCGATCAGCACGACAGGGCCGGTGGGACACGTCGCCGCGACGACCGACGCGAGGTCGCGCCCGAGCTGGTCGACGGTGCAGCTCTCGAGTGACGGCTCCCCGGACCGGCCGTGCCCCCGCTGGTCGTAGGCCACCACCCGGAACCCCGAGTGGATGAGCGCCCTCCGCTGCATCACCCACGACTGCATCGTCAGCGCGAAGCCATGCACGAGCACGACCGTCGGCTGGCGCCCGGCCGGGTGCCGCCGCGCCCGCGCAGCCGGCTCGGGCGCGTCGACCTCGACGTGGAGCGCGACGCCGTCCTCGGCCGACACGATGAGTGCCTCCGTGGGTGTGTGCGCCCAGCCGTCCGGGGCGTCGATGGAGCGGAACCCGGAGCGAGCCACCATGAGCCGCTCGCCGACGGCGCTGGCGGCCGCACCGAACGGCCGGAGCGGTGCGAGGGGACGCAGGGCCATCAGCCCCGACCCCCGAGGTGCACGCGCGGCAGGCGCGGTCCCATCCGGGTGACGATCTCGTAGTTGATGGTCCCGGCGGCGTCGGCCCAGTCCTGCGCCGTGGGCTCGCCATCGGCCCCACGGCCGAGGACGACGACCTCGTCACCGGCGGCACCGGCATACCCGGGCCCGAGGTCGAGCACGAACTGGTCCATGCACACCCGACCGGCGACCGCCCTCCGCTCGCCGCGGACGAGCGTGGGCCCTCGGCCCCCGGCAGACCGCGGGATGCCGTCGGCGTAGCCCATGGGGACGAGGCCTAGCACCGTGTCGCGGTCGGTGACGTACTCGTGGCCGTAGCTGACGCCCTGACCCGCCCGGGCCCGCTTGACGAGCGTGAGCCGGGCCGTCACCCGCATCGCCTCCCGCAGGCCGAAGCTCTTCGGGTCCCCGAGGTCGGGAACGGGCGACAGTCCGTAGACGGCCAGGCCGGGCCGCACCATGTCGAAGTGGGCGTCGGGGTTGGTCAGGGTGGCGGCGGAGTTCGCGAGGTGGCGCAGCGGAGGGCGCACCCCCGCCCGCTCGAGCTCGGCGCACGCCTCGACGAAGCGCTCCTGCTGGGCCCGCACGGTCGGGTGCTGGGGCGCGTCGGCCCACGCGAAGTGCGACCACACGCCGGTGACCTCGACCGATCCCTCGGCCTGGGCGCGCGCGACCTCGTGCACCATGTCGGACCAGTCGGTGAGGATGCCGCCGCGCCCGAGCCCGGTGTCGACCTTGACCTGCACCCGTGCCGGGTGACCGCGCTCACGTGCCGCGGCGGTGACGGCATCCAGGGTCCAGCGGCTCCCGACGGTCACCTCGATGTCGGCGTCGATGGCTCCCCCGACGTCGGCGCCCGGCGGGAAGAGCCAGGTGAGCAGCGGCGCGTCCACGCCGGCCTCGCGCAGCCGAAGTGCCTCGTCGAGCTGGGCCACACCGAGCCAGGTGGCCCCACCCGCGAGCGCGGCACGGGCAGACGGGACGAGCCCGTGGCCGTAGGCATCGCCCTTGACGACGGCCAGGACCTGCGCGGAGCCGGCCCTGCGGGCGAGCTCGGCGACGTTGTCCCGGATCGCGTCGAGGTCGATGCTCACCCACGCCGAGACGCCCGCCGGCGCGCGGTGGGGTGCGGGAACGGGCATCGTGGTCATGAGCCTGACGAGTCTAGGACTCTGCGGCCGGGGCCCGACCCAGCAGGTGCGCCACTGCACCCGGGATGCCGTGAGCGACCGCGAGCGCCCGCACCGGGCCCCCGGGGTTGGCCAGGTCGGCTGCAACCCCGTGGACCAGAGCGGCGAGCGCCCCGGCCTCGTCGGCGGGCAGGCCCGCCGCGAGCAAGGTGCCGACGAGACCGGCGAGGACGTCGCCGGCCCCCGCCGTCGCGAGCCACGCCGGGGCGTCGGCCTGGGACCATGCCGGGGCCCCACCCGGCGGCACGACGAGCGTCGTGGACCCCTTGAGGAGGACGGTCGCGCCGGTCAGGTCGGCGAGCGAGCGGGCGTGCGACAACGGGGACGACGCGACCTCCTCACGCGTCACCTCGACGTCGCCGAGCCGCGTGAGGAGGCGGGCGCACTCCCCCGCGTGCGGGGTGAGGAGGGTGCTCGCGTCGCGGCGGGCGTCGATGACGCCGGCATCGAGGAGGTCCAGGCCGCCGGCGTCGACGACGACCGGCTCGTCGCCGCGCAGGGCCTCCCTGGCCACGTCCAGCTGGGCGGCCGAGCCGGCGGCGCGGGATGCCGGGTCGAGGCCGGGCCCGACGACCCACGCCTGCACCCGACCGGGGCCGTGCACGGCCTCGGGGACTGCGGCCCGGACGAGGGCGGTGGGGGTCGGGGTGCCGACGTAGCGGACCATGCCGCAGCCGGCCTCCATCGCCGCGGTGACGCTGAGGACGGCGGCCCCGGTGTACGACTCGCCTCCGGCGACCACGCCGACCACGCCGCGCGAGTACTTGTCGTCGGCGGCGACCGGCACGGGCCAGCGGGCGGCGACGTCGTCGTGGTCCAGCCGGCGGACCACCGGGTCGGCGTCCACCTCGAGGCCGATGTCGACGACGGTGAGCACGCCGCAGGCCTGCTCGGTCGGCGGGAGCAGGTGCACGGGCTTGGCGACGGAGAAGGTGACGGTCTCGTCGGCGAGCACGCCGTCGGGGTCCAGCGACCCACCCATCGGGTCCTGGCCCGAGGGCAGGTCGACCGCGATGACGTGGGCGGTGTCGGGCAGCGCCGCGACCCAGGCCCGAGCCCAGTCCGGCAGGCCCGGGCGGGCCCCGATGCCGAGGATGCCGTCGAGGACGACGTCCGCCTCGCCGAGGACCGCCGGGTCGGTCGTCAGCACGACGCCGGCGACCTCGGCCGCGGCTCGGGCCCCCTGGTGCACCGTGTCGTGGTGGAGCGCGACGGCGTTCCACCCGGCGTCGGCGAGGCGGGCCACGGCATACAGCGCATCGGCGCCGTTGTTCCCGGGCCCGACCATGGCTGCCACGGCGTCTCCGCTGCGCGCCTCGAGCCGGGCGGCGGCCACCGCGGCGAGCCCCTCGACGGCTCGCTCCATGAGCTCGCCCTCGGCGAGGGTCTCCATGAGCGCGGCCTCGGCGGCGTAGACGGCGTCGGTCGACCAGGCCTCGATCACGGCGTGGGGCCCGCCCGCTCGGCGACGACGACGGCCGAGGCGATGCCGGCGTCATGGGACAGGGAGACGTGGATCGAGGTGATCCCCAGCGACTCGACCGCGGCCTGCACCGTGCCCCGCACCTCGAAGTGGGGGCGCCCGTCGGGCCCCCGGTGCACCTCGGCGTCCTGCCACAGCATCCCGGCCGGGGCCCCGAGCGCCTTCGCCAGGGCCTCTTTCGCGGCGAACCTCGCCGCCTGCGAGTTGAGGGCCATCGCCCGCTCGGCCGGCGTGAAGAGCCGCTCGAGGAGCGTGGGGGTGCGCTCCAGGGTCGCGCCGAACCTCGTGACGTCGACCACGTCGATGCCGACCCCGACGATCACGGCGCGCCCCTTCTCACTCGACCGTGACCGGCGGCGCTGTCGAGGGCTCGCGGCCCGAGGCGCTCACTCGACCGTCACCGACTTCGCGAGGTTCCTCGGCTGGTCGACGTCGAGGCCCTTGGCCGTCGACAGGTGCAGCGCGAACACCTGGAGCGGCACGACCGCGAGGAGCGGTGCCAGCATCGGCGAGCAGGTCGGGATCCGGATGACCTCGTTGGCGTAGGCCGCGACGTCCTCGTCACCGTCGTGGGCGATGACGAGCGTGCGCGCTCCTCGCGCGCGGATCTCCTGGATGTTGGAGACGACCTTCTTGTGCAGATCGTGCGGGCTGTCCGGGCTGGGGACGACGATGAAGACGGGCTGGCCCGCGTCGATGAGCGCGATCGGGCCGTGCTTGAGCTCTCCGGCCGCGAAACCCTCGGCGTGGATGTAGGCGAGCTCCTTGAGCTTGAGCGCGCCCTCCATCGCCACGGGGTAGCCGACGTTGCGGCCGAGGAAGAGGACCGACCGGGTGTCGGCCATGAAGCTGGCCATCTCGACGACGCGGCCCATCCGGCCCAGGAGGTCCTCGATCTTGGCCGGCATGGTCTGGAGCTCGGCCATGACGGTGCGGGCGTCGTCGGCGTAGGTCTCGCCCCGGAGCTGGGCGAGGTAGAGGCCGAGGATGTAGCAGGCGGTGATCTGGGCGAGGAAGGCCTTGGTCGAGGCGACGGCGATCTCCGGCCCGGCGTGCGTGTAGAGCACCGCGTCGGACTCGCGGGGGATCGTCGAGCCGTGCGTGTTGCAGATCGACAGCGTCATCGCGCCGAGCTCGCTGGCGTGCTTGACGGCCATGAGGGTGTCCATCGTCTCGCCGGACTGGCTGATCGACACGACGAGCGTGGTGCCGTCGACGATCGGGTCGCAGTAGCGGAACTCGTGGGCCAGGCTCACCTCGACCGGGATGCGGGTCCAGTGCTCGATGGCGTACTTCGCGACCATCCCGGCGTAGGCCGCCGTGCCACAGGCGACGATCGTGATGCGGTCGACCGCCCGGAGCTGCTCCTCGCTGATCCGGACCTCGTCGAGCACGAGCCGGCCCGACGCGTCCGTGCGACCGAGGAGGGTGTCGGCGACCGCGTGCGGCTGGTCGTGGATCTCCTTCTCCATGAACGTCGCGTAGCCGCCCTTCTCGGCGGCCGCGGCGTCCCAGGTGACCTCGTAGGCCTTGCCCTTCGCGGGCGCACCGTCGAAGCCGATGACCTCGTAGCCGTCGGGGGTGATCGTCACGATCTGGTCCTGGCCGAGCTCGAGGGCCTGGCGGGTGTGGCCGATGAATGCCGCGACGTCGCTGCCGAGGAAGTTCTCCCCCTCGCCGAGGCCGACGACGAGCGGGCTGTTGCGACGGGCACCGACGACGACGCCGGGGCTGTCGGCGTGGACCGCGAGGAGGGTGAACGCGCCCTCGAGCCGGTTGACGACGACCTGCATGGCCTTCGTCAGGTCGCCGAGCCGGTCGTACTCACGGCCGACGAGCTTCGCGGCGACCTCGGTGTCGGTCTCCGAGCGGAAGTCGACGCCCTCGGCGAGCAGCTCCTGCTTCAGCCCGTGGAAGTTCTCGATGATGCCGTTGTGGATGAGCGCGAGCCGGTCGCCGTGGCCGCCGCGGTGGGGGTGGGCGTTGCCGTCGGTCGGCCCGCCGTGGGTCGCCCAGCGGGTGTGCCCGATGCCCGTGCGCGACGGCGCCAGGGGGTGCGCCTCGAGGGCCGAGCGCAGGTTCTCGAGCTTCCCGGCGCGCTTCTCCCCGACGATGCCGTCGTCGGTGACGAGGGCCACCCCGGCGGAGTCGTACCCCCGGTACTCGAGGCGCGTCAGCCCCTCCATCACGACCTCGATGGCCGTGTCGTCCATGGTCCGGCCGACGTAGCCGACGATTCCACACATGCCGTCCAGCCTAGTGCGTGACGAAGGTCCCACCCGCACGCGGCGGGTCGCCGGCGGTGCCGTCGAGAGGAGGCAACACGCACGTCGCCCGGTGCCTCGGGTCTGCGTGTTGCCCCATCTCGACGAGGAGGGCCACGGGGCACGGCACACCGAATACGGAACAATGACGCGCGTGAGCACCACGGAGGAGCGGAGGACGCTGCCGACGCCCTACGTCGAGCTCGACCGCCGGGCATGGTCGCGCCTCCGCGAGAACCACCCGATGAGCCTGGACCAGGGTGACATCGCCCGGCTCCGCGGCCTCGGTGAGCGCCTCGACCTCGACGAGGTGGAGGAGGTCTACCTGCCGCTGTCCCGCCTCCTGCTCTTCTACGTCGAGGCGGTGCACGGGCTGCGGCTCGCGACGAGCGAGTTCCTCGGGGAGCGCCCGACCCGCGTGCCGTTCGTCGTCGGCGTCGCCGGCTCCGTCGCGGTCGGCAAGTCGACGACGGCCCGCATCCTCAAGGAGCTCATGAGCCGCTGGCCGCACACGCCCCGGGTCGCTCTCGTGACGACCGACGGCTTCCTCCACCCGAACGCCGAGCTCGAACGTCGGGGACTGTTGCAGCGCAAGGGTTTTCCCGAGTCCTACGACCGTCGCGCGCTTCTCCGCTTCATCGCGGACGTCAAGTCGGGCGCGCCGGTCGTGGAGGCTCCCCAGTACTCCCACCTCACCTACGACGTCCTGCCCGACATGGTGCGCGTGCCCCGGCCGGACGTGCTCATCGTCGAGGGACTCAACGTCCTCCAGCCGCCGACCGTGCGGCCCGACGGCTCGAGCACGGGCGCGATCTCGGACTACTTCGACTTCTCGGTCTACGTCGACGCGCCGGTCGCGGAGATCCGCACGTGGTACGTCGAGCGCTTCCTGCGACTGCGCGAGACCGCGTTCGCCGACCCGCAGTCGTACTTCCACCGGTATGCCGGGCTCAGCGACGACGAGGCGCGCGCCACGGCGGCGATGATCTGGGAGCGGATCAACGAGCCCAACCTCGTCGAGAACGTCCTGCCGACCCGGGAGCGCGCGACGCTGGTGCTGACCAAGGGGCCCGACCACGCCGTGACCCGGATCAGGCTTCGCAAGATCTGACCGGGTGGCGCTCGCGGCTCCGGGCATCTCGGCCCACCAGGACCGCCGCCGGCGGTCAACCCAGGCTCGGGGAACCCCACCGGAGAAGGCCCGGTAGGGGTCAGTACCAGTGCGGGTAGCGGCTGTTCCAGAGGTCGAGGGCGTTGCAGGGCGTGCCGTACGCGCTCCTGATGTAGTTCAGCCCCCAGCGGATCTGGGTGACCGGGTTGGTGCGCCAGTCGCTGCCCATCGTCGCCATCTTGCTGCCGGGCAGGGACTGCGGGATGCCGTAGGCACCGGACGACGAGTTCTCGGCGCTCCAGCGCCAGCCGCTCTCACCCATCCACAGCTGGTCGAGGCAGGGCCACTGGCCCTGGCTGAAGCCGAACTCCGGCAGGAGCAGGCGCGCGACCGCCTTGGGGTCGTCCTGAGCGTTGGCGATGATGCGCTTGCGCTGGGCTGCGCGGGCAGCCCGCTCGGCAGCCTCCTTGCGCGCCCTGGCGAGGGCCTCCGCCTTGGCCCGCTCGAGCTCCGCGGTGCGCGCCGCGGCGATCGACCGCTGGGCGTTGGTCGCCGTGCGGTCGGCGGCGACGCGTGCGGCATCCTCCTGCTCGGTCTTGAGCTGCTCGGTCGACGTGTTCGAGGTGGAGCCGTCGATGGCCAGGGTCAGCGTCTCAGCGCTCGCCGGGGCGCCGGACATGCTGGACGCGACCGCACCGGTGGACAGCACCGCCGCCGCGACCCCGGCAGTCAGCACGGGGTTGCCGAATGCCGTGCGGGCCACCCTCGAGAGCCCCGAGGGGCCCGGGGCGGCGTGGCGACGTGCCTCCGACCTCGTCGGCGCGTGGCCATGAGCGGCGGGCTCGCTGACGCCGGGTCCGTGGCTCGACGGGCCGCCGACGGCGTCACGGCGCGCAGCAGGCCGCGAGGCGGCGTGGCGTGGTGAGTGACGGGGGGTGTAGCGGGCCATGGGGCGAGCAGGGGCCTCTCAGGGGTGGGGCGGCTGCGGCGGGAGGGCGAGACGGGGGGGCGCGGCGATGTTACCGAAACGAGACCTCACCATAGGCGATAGCGACGAGCCGATCGAAATCGACACCTGAGCAACCGCTGAGGACGGCGTCGGACCCCGCCGTGCCAGCACCGCCATCCGTGGTCGAACCCCGCGCACGCCGCCTCAGACCTCGATGCCCTCGAGCAGGTCGGTCACGAGGGCGGCGATCGGGCTGCGCTCGGACCGCGTGAGCGTCACGTGCGCGAACAGCGGATGACCCTTGAGCGCCTCCACGACGGCCACGACGCCGTCGTGCCGACCGACCCGCAGGTTGTCCCGCTGGGCGACGTCGTGCGTGAGCACGACCCGGGACCCCTGGCCGATCCGGGAGAGCACGGTGAGCAGGACGTTGCGCTCCAGGCTCTGGGCCTCGTCGACGATGACGAAGGCGTCGTGCAGGGAGCGACCGCGGATGTGCGTCAGGGGCAGCACCTCGAGCATCCCCCGGTCGAGGATCTCCTCCACGACCTCCCGGCTGACCAGGGCGGACAGCGTGTCGAAGACCGCCTGCCCCCACGGGTTCATCTTCTCGGCCTCGGACCCCGGGAGGTACCCGAGCTCCTGGCCGCCCACGGCATACAGCGGCCGGAAGACGACGACCTTGCGCTGCTGGCGGCACTCCATGACGGCCTCGATGCCGGCGCAGAGGGCCAGGGCCGACTTGCCCGTGCCGGCCCGCCCACCGAGGCTCACGATCCCGATGTCGGGGTCCATGAGGAGGTCGAGGGCGATCCGCTGCTCGGCGCTCCGGCCGTGCAGCCCGAAGGCGTCGCGGTCCCCGCGCACGAGGCGGACCTGCTTGTCGGGCCCGACCCGGCCGAGCCCGGACCCGCGCGGCGAGATGAGCTTGAGGCCGGTGTGGCACGGCAGGTCGGCCGCGGCCACGCTCTCGAGCCGGCCGTACTCGTAGAGGTGGTCCATCTCCTCCACCGAGACGTCGAGCTCGGCCATGCCGGTCCACCCGGACTCGACGGCCAGCTCGGCGCGGTACTCCTCGGCCTCGAGCCCGCAGGCCGACGCCTTGACCCGCATCGGCAGGTCCTTGCTCACGACCGTGACGTGCCGACCCTCGTCGGCGAGGTTGCGCGCCACCGCGAGGATCCGGGTGTCGTTGTCCCCCAGCCGGAAGCCGGCCGGCAGGGAGGTCGCGTCGGTGTGGTTGAGCTCGACCCGCAGCGTCCCGCCGTCCTCACCGACGGGGACCGGTGCGTCGAGGCGACCGGCCTTGATCCGGAGGTCGTCGAGCATCCGCAAAGCGGTGCGCGCGAAGTAGCCGAGCTCCGGGTGGTTGCGCTTGGCCTCCAGCTCGGTGACGACGACCACCGGGAGGACGACCTCGTGCTCCTTGAAGCGAGTGATGGCTCTCGGGTCGGACAGCAGGACCGAGGTGTCGAGCACGTACGTGTGGCGTGGCTCCCTCCCCCGCGCTGCTGCCGCCGGTGCCGGTCGCGTGCTCGAGGCCATAGCCACTCCTGGGGTCAGGGACTTCGGTGTATCGACGCTACGACGATGCC
>DASSYJ010000005.1:0-2112 GCA_035703305.1 Ornithinibacter sp.
CCCCTTGCCACCCGCCGAGCGAGCCACCCGACGGGAGGAGCTCCGGGGCCACGCCGCGTGGGCCCGCACCCACGCCGCGCCCTGGGTCCAGCGCCGGGTCCAGGGCCGCTCGTCCGGCGACACCGTGCTGGCGAAGCGACCGCGCCTCGAGCACTTCCGGGACCCCGAAGGGGAGCCACGCCACCAGACCCTTCCTGACGGCTGATCGTTTCCTGCAGTCTTCGCAGCTCGGCGCATCGCCGGCCTACCGGGTCGCTTCCGCGGGACCCATTGAACCGCACCTGCGGAGGTAGAGTCTCCTTCATGACGCAGATGCGGGTTTCCGAGGCCGCGCTCCTCCTCGGTGTCTCGGACGACACCGTGCGTCGCATGGTGGATGCCGGGCGCCTCCCGAGCCACCGGGACGACGCCGGGCGGCTCGTCGTCGAGGGAGCCGACCTCGCCGCCGTCGCCAAGGAGGTCGCCCGCCCCGCACCCGTGGGCGTCGTCGCCGACGAGTCCGCCCGCAACCGCATGCGGGGCGTCGTCACGCGGGTGCTCAAGGACACCGTGATGGCCCAGGTCGAGCTCCAGTGCGGTCCGTTCCGCGTCGTCTCCCTCATGTCCCGAGAAGCGGTCGACGACCTCGGACTCGAGGTCGGCTCGGTCGCCGTGGCCTCCATCAAGTCCACCAACGTCGTCGTGGGGGTGCCGCAGTGACGGCGCGGTATGCCGGTCTGCTCGTCCTCGCGCCCTTCCTCCTCGCGGGCTGTGGCGGCGGATCGAGAGACGCCGCGACGACCGCAGCCGGCCCGGCCGGCTCGGCCACGGCATCCACCGACGTCGGTGGGGAGGTGACCGTGCTGGCAGCCGCGTCGCTCACCAGGCCCCTCACCGCCCTCGCAGCGGCGTACGAGAAGGCCCACCCGGGCACGACCGTGCAGCTCAGCTTTGGCTCGAGCACGACCCTCGCCCAGCAGGTCGCGCAGGGTGCGGATGCCGACCTCCTCGCCACCGCGGGGACGGCGGCCCTCGACCAGCTCGGCGACGTGCGGCCGTCCGAGACGACGACCATCGCCCGGAACACCCTCGAGATCGCGACCCCCGAGGACAACCCCGGAGGGGTCAGGTCGCTCGACGACCTCGCGAAGGAAGACGTGGACGTCGTGCTCTGCGCGTCGACGGTGCCCTGCGGCAAGGCCGCGGACGAGGTCCTCGCCAAGGCCGGGGTGACGGCGAACGTCGTCTCGCGCGAGGTCGACGTCAGCGCCACCCTCGCGAAGGTCTCGCTCGGCGAGGCCGACGCGGCCGTCGTCTACCACTCCGATGTCGTGTCGTCGCAGGGCAAGGTCGCTGGGGTGGGTATCCCGCCGGCCCAGAACACGACGCTCACCTACCCCCTCGCCCGGTTCGGCGACGACCCCGCGGCAGCCGCGTTCGCGGCATACCTGACCGGCCCGCAGGGTCTCAGCGCGCTGACGGCTGCGGGATTCCTCGCTCCGTGAGACAACCGACGACTGCACCGCCACCCACACCGCGGCAGCACGCGTCGGCGCCGGACGCGACGCGGACTAGCGGACAGGGTCCACTGCGGGGGGAGGTCGGGGTCCGACTCTCGCGGACCGTGCTCGTGGTGCCGGCAGTCCTCGCCGCGCTGCTCGTCATCGTCCCCCTCGTCGGGCTCCTGGCCGGCACCGAGTGGCGCGAGCTCCCCGCGCGGCTGGCCGAGCCTGCGGTGCGCCCCGCAGTCAGGCTGTCTGTCGTCACGACGTTCGCCACGGTTGCGGTGTGCTGGGTGCTGGGCACGCCCCTCGCGTGGCTGCTCTCCCGAGCAGACGGCCGGGGCTCGACGTGGCTGCGGGCGGTGATCACGGTGCCCGTCGTGCTGCCGCCGGTGGTGGGGGGCGTCGCGCTGCTCCTCGCGTACGGCCGACGCGGCCTCGTCGGGGAGCCCCTGCTCGAGGCGTTCGGGCTGCGGATCCCCTTCACGCCCTTCGCCGTCGTCCTCGCGCAGGTCTTCGTCTCGCTGCCCTTCTACGTGCTCGCGGTCGAGGGCGCCATGCGCGGGCTCGACCGGCGCCTCCTCGACGTCTCCGCGACCCTCGGTGCCCGTCCGCTCCGCGTGTTGACCCG